>NZ_OZ034983.1:2766704-3074116 GCF_964030845.1 Candidatus Fukatsuia endosymbiont of Tuberolachnus salignus | reverse complement strand
TATCAAGACACCAAAAATTAGAGGTTTATTGTCAGTAGCCGTTTAACCGGCGCGAAACTACGTCTATGATATGCTGTCGCACCGAGAGCCGCTAATTTTTCTAGATGCAATGCGGTTGGATAACCTTTATGTTGTGCAAAACCATAGCCCGGAAAGCGGCGATCCAACTCTACCATTTCCCGATCACGGGTTACTTTCGCCAAAATAGATGCGGCGCTGATTTCAGCAACGCGACTGTCTCCCCGTACTACGGCTAGCGCTGGCATGGGTAAAATGGGGCAGCGATTACCATCGATTAACACATAATCAGGGGATAAATGCAGACCAGCCACCGCCCGCTGCATGGCCAACAGAGTAGCCTGTAAAATATTTAAGTGGTCGATTTCTTCCGGCTCGGCGCGACCAAGACTCCAAGACAACGCTTTTTGTATGATCTCATCGTGGAGTGCCAGGCGTCGTTTTTCACTGAGTTTTTTTGAATCGGCTAACCCGCTGATCGGTTGCCCTGGATCAAGGATCACCGCCGCGGTCACGACTGCGCCAACCAGTGGGCCTCGACCCACTTCATCCACGCCTGCGATCATATTAGCCTGAGGATAAATAAATCTGGCTTCCCGCCCCTTACTATAGTTGCTAAAGGAATTTGCTATATTGTTAATAATCATTATTTTTACACTTTAATGAGACTTCTTGTAAAAACTACTGAGTAGTGTGAATTCGGCGTTACGTAATGCTCGCAATCCTCATGCATTCGAGGAATTATATAACTTATCTTGTCAACGTTTTGAAAAAAAAAGAAAGAAAAATATTTATACAAAATATAGAAGGAGTAGATGGAATGAAATTTGATACTGATTTATCACTTTTAGGTTATCAAGTAACACGTTAAGATACGATATAGTTCAGCGAGTATTTTGACCGAATTTAATTGGTTGTGACCTTTTAGTTTTAATATGTTGATTTTTATTATAAATAAAACATGGTAGTTTACCTGAAAGCCACATGATGGTTAGTAGGCGATAATAAAGCCATCGCCTATCCTATAGTGTGGCACAAGTTTTTTGCATAATGTTAATCGATGGAGTACCAAGATGTTTCATCTCGATATCTATGGCACGTTAGTTGCGGCCACACTGGTTCTGTTACTCGGCCGAAAACTGGTAAAATCTGTCTCCTTTCTACAAAAATACACCATCCCTGAACCTGTAGCGGGCGGGTTACTGATAGCAGTATTGCTCTTGCTAGTGCAACAAATTTGGGGTTGGGAAATCCGTTTCGATATGTCATTGAAAGATCCCTTGATGCTGACATTTTTCGCCACCATCGGTTTAAACGCCAACCTTGCCAGTCTACGCCATGGTGGTGGGTTATTAATGACCTTTATCTTTGTCGTCGTTGGGCTATTGCTGATGCAAAATGCCATTGGGATCACGCTAGCAAAAATGATGGGGCTGGATCCACTGATGGGCTTGCTGGCAGGATCCATCACACTATCCGGTGGACACGGCACCGGTGCCGCCTGGAGTAAACTGTTTACCGAACGTTACGGATTTGGAAACGCAACAGAGGTTGCTATGGCATGTGCCACTTTCGGTTTGATATTAGGAGGCTTAATCGGCGGGCCTGTAGCGCGTTATCTGGTGAAACATTCCTCAACGCCTGAGGGTTGCCCTGACGACAGCGAATTACTCTCCGCATTTGAAAAACCGGATACCGGTCGTATGATCACTTCATTAGTGGTGATAGAGACTATTGCGATGATCGCAAGCTGTTTAGTCGTGGGTAACTTTATTGCCAGTGAATTACAAGGGTCGGCGTTTGAACTGCCTACTTTTGTTTGCGTATTATTCGTCGGTGTTATCTTAAGCAATAGCCTATCAGTGATCGGTTTTTACAAGGTGTTCGATCGTGCTGTGTCAGTGTTAGGGAATGTCAGTTTATCGTTGTTCCTCGCAATGGCATTGATGAGTTTGAAACTCTGGGAGCTGGCATCGCTCGCTGTGCCCATGTTAATTATTCTGCTAGTACAAACCTTAGCAATGGCACTTTATGCCATTTTTGTCACCTATCGGGTGATGGGCAAAAATTACGATGCCGCAGTCTTGGCAGCGGGACACTGCGGCTTCGGTTTGGGAGCAACGCCAACAGCCATTGCCAATATGCAAGCTATTACCGATCGTTTTGGTCCATCCCATCTTGCTTTCCTGGTTGTCCCTATGGTCGGTGCTTTCTTTATTGATATTGCCAATGCACTGGTTATCAAAATCTATCTATTATTGCCTGTATTCGGTGCCGTAGGGTAGGTCTATTTAAACATTAGTATAACGTTCCCGCTCAGGCAACCACCGCTCGATTAACGCTTTCGACTGCTCAGGGTACTGCAGGTGCAGATTACGGGCAAGATCCTGTACAACCGGTAACAATGCCTGGTCTCTTAGCAAATCAGCGACTTTAAATTCTGTGCTACCCGTTTGCCGAGTGCCCAATAACTCACCAGGGCCGCGTATTTCCAAATCCTGTTGAGCAATAACAAAACCATCATTACTGTCACGTAATACTTGCAAACGCCTTTGTGCCATTTTATTGAGTGGTGTCTTATACAACAATACGCAGTGTGACGCGATGCTTCCACGCCCTACTCTCCCACGTAACTGATGTAGCTGTGCTAAACCGAGACGTTCTGGATTATCAATGATCATCAGACTGGCATTGGGCACATCGACACCTACTTCAATCACCGTTGTTGCAACTAATAATTGCAATGCACCTTGTTTAAAGGCTTGCATGACAACCTGCTTTTCCTGTGCTTTCATGCGACCATGTACCAGACCAATGCTGATATCTACAAGTGTGGCTTGCAGCTCCGTATAAGTCGCCTCTGCGGCCTGTGCCCCTAATACCTCTGATTCTTCAATTAAAGTACAGACCCAGTATGCTTGCCGCCCTTCTTCTAAACACACATGTTTAATCCGTTGAATAATATCACTGCGGCGAGTATCAGGGATCGCAACCGTAGTGATGGGTGTTCTACCCGGCGGTAGTTCATCAATCACCGATGTATCCAAATCAGCATAGGCGGTCATCGCAAGCGTACGTGGAATAGGTGTTGCCGTCATGATTAACTGATGGGGATGAAAACCCTGTGTTTTTCCTTTTTCCCATAACGCCAAACGCTGATGAACCCCAAACCTATGTTGTTCGTCAATAATAACCAATGCCAATCCAAAAAATTGTACCTGTTCCTGAAAAATGGCGTGAGTACCCACCACCATAGAAACCTGCCCCTTTGCTATTGCTTCCTGCTGAGCCAAACGTACTTTACCTTTCTGTTTACCCGCTAACCAACCGACAGATAACCCAAGCGGTTCAAACCATTGCCGGAAGGTTTCCGCATGTTGCTCTGCCAGTAATTCAGTGGGAGCCATTAGAGCGACCTGTTTACCATGAGCAATAGCACGTAATGCTGCCAACGCAGCCACCAATGTTTTACCGGATCCTACATCGCCTTGTACCAGTCTCATCATCGGAAAATCTTGTGCCAAATCTTGCTCAATTTCAACAACGACACGTTGTTGTGCATGGGTAGGTTTAAAGGGCAGAGCCGTTAGAAAACGTTTTTTTAAGGCATGATTGGATTGTCGAGGGGGAAGCAAGGATTGCGCCCGATAATTCCGCACCGCTGACCTTACAGCTAACATACTGAGATTATGGGCCAAGAGTTCTTCTAAAATCAGACGATACTGTGCTGGATGTTGCCATTGTTCTAAAACAGTTCGCTCAATATCAGCAGGTGGACTATGCAGTATGTATATAGCTTCTGGTAAACTGAAATCTGTATCGTTGTATTCAACCGGCAACAATTCAGGAATAGTAACGCTAATTAGCAAATCAAGTGCCTGATCAATAATCTTACGCAAGGTAGCCTGACGCATCCCCTCAGTACTGGCATAAATCGGCGTTAACCTATCATTCAACTCGATACCTACATTTTCATCGTAAGCACGGTACTCTGGATGAATAATTTCTATTCCATATCTTCCCTGTTTAACTTCACCATAAGCAATAATTTGTTTGCCATCCGACAAGCTGATTTTCATTGAGGTATTAAAGTTAAAAAAGCGTAGAGCAATGACACCACTACTGTCACTGAGCTGAATTGTCAGTATAGGGCGGCGACCAGAGCTGATCTCAGAGCCTGTTATTTCACCGGCAACAGTTACCAACATACCGGGAAGGAGGTCAGAAATTTGATAAAGATGACTACGATCTTCATAACGAACGGGTAAATGCAATAACAGATCCTGAACGGTTTCCAGACCCATTCTGGCTAGCTTGGCAACCTGATTTGCACCAACTCCCGAAAGCAAATGCAGTGGTATGGTATCCAGCAAATGGCCTTTCATTTAAAGACTCCGTGGCTTGCAAGGTTAATTGCGATTACGACTCACTTTAACTACATCGGGCATGATACGAATTTTACGCATAATATTAGCCAAATGGACACGGTTACGGATCGTCAGACGAATAAAAGCACAATAAACCCGCCCTTCTTTTTCTTCGGTATTCAGCCCTTGAATATTAGATCGCGCGGCATTAATTACTGCCGTCAAATTAGCCCATACACCTTGTTGATTAAACATTTCAACTTTAATTTCGGCAATAAATTCCTGCTCGCTATCTTTATCCCATTCAACTGCCATAAATTTCTCGGGTTCTTTCTGATAACCACGAATATTACGACAGGATTCATGGTGGATCACTAGACCTTTTCCTGGACTAATATGGGCGATAATGGGATCGTCTGGAATAGGTCGACAACATTTTGCGAAAGTAATTAATACACCATCCGCACCTTTAATCGGCAATTTTCGATTGCCTAGCGCACTAATATTGACCGGACTGTCTTCCAGATTTTTAGCGATTACCACGCTCATCACATTACCCAGACCAATTTCAGCAAACAGATCGTTGATAGAAGATAGCTTCATCCGATCCAGCTCGCTCTGAATATTTACTGCCGGAATATCAGCCAGGTTACGCCCAGTGCTTAGCGCATGATTGAGCAAACGACGACCCAGGACGACCGATTCATCACGTTTAAGGCTCTTCAATAGTTGGCGAATTTTGGCACGTGCTTTCGAGCTAACGACAAAATTCAGCCAGGCAGCGTTAGGTCGAGCACCGGGAGCGGTGATAATTTCTACCGTTTGGCCATTGCTAAGTGGCTGTGAAAGAGGATAAGACTGACGATCAACCCGTACCCCGACACAGGCATTACCGATATCAGTATGTACCGCATAAGCAAAATCGACTGCTGTCGCACCTGCTGGTAGTTCGACAATCCGCCCTTCAGGCGTGAAAACATAGATTTCATCAGGAAACAGATCAGATTTAACACTTTCGATAAATTCAAATGAATTACCGGCACTTTGCTGTAACTCCAGTAAACTTTGCATCCAACGTTGAGCGCGGATCTGGGCAGTAGTACCGGATCCACTTTCTTTGTATGCCCAGTGCGCGGCAACCCCCATCTCAGCCATCTGATCCATATCTTCCGTACGGATTTGTACTTCAACGGGTACACCATGAGGGCCAATCAAAGAAGAATGCAATGCTTGATAGCCATTAGCCTTTGGTATAGCAATATAATCTTTTATTCTGCCAGGTCGTGGCTTATATAGGCCATGAACCTGACCCAACACACGGTAGCAAACATCAATTTCTTTTACTGTCACACGAAAAGCATAGATATCCATGATGGAATGAAAGCGTTGCTCTTTTAAATTCATCTTACAGTAGATGGAATAAAGATGTTTTTCACGTCCACAGACCCGACAAGAAATACCGGCCTCAGTCAAACGCCCTTTGATTTCCGTAAGAATCTTCTGGATCATCTCCTTGCGGTTGCCACGAGCGGCTTTAACGACTTCTTTAATCACCCGGTAACGGTTGGGATACAACGCTTCGAAACCTAATTCTTCCAGCTCAGTTTTTAAGTGATGGATCCCCAACCTATGCGCGAGGGGACTATAAATTTCGAGAGTTTCACGGGCAATACGCCGGCGCTTATCGGGACGTAACGAACCTAAAGTGCGCATATTGTGTGTACGATCAGCCAATTTAATCAAAATGACACGGATATCTTGCACCATCGCCATAATCATTTTACGAAAATTTGCTGCCTGAGCTTCTTTTTTGTCACGAAAGGTCAATTTATCAAGCTTTGATACACCTTCCACTAACTCAGCAACACTTTTACCGAACAACTGCTCCATATCATGATAAGTCGCAGGTGTGTCCTCGATAACATCATGTAACAATGCGGCCATCAAGGTTTCATAATCAAGGCGCATTTCTGCCAAAATACAGGCTACCGCAACAGGGTGAGTGATATAGGGTTCACCACTAGAACGCAGCTGCCCTTCGTGAGCATCACGTGCGACAAAATAGGCTTGTTTAAGGCGTTTAATTTGCTCCTCTGGCAAATAACGCTGAATCAGCAAATTCAGGCTTTCAAACAGATACAAAGCAGGCTCGCATTCGGACTAGTGAAGCGTTTCATCAATGGAAGGAGCTACTTGGACTGGTTCACGTTCCTGACGTTCTAAAACATCAAGTATTGATCCATTAATCAAACCTTCTTCGATCTCACGTAGCGCAATCACCGTGACTTTATCGTTTTCCCTAGCAACTCGTTCCTTTTTACCACCAGTTTGTAACTGACGCGCCCGACGAGCAGCGACCAACACTAAATCAAAACGGTTCCCAATTTTTTCTACAGCATCTTGAACGGTCACACGTGCCATAATTTTCCGGCTCCATAAACTGAAAGTATGATATTAACGATAGACAGGAAAAATTCTAACACAAGTTAGTTAGAACCGGTTCGAAATCTATTGTGTTCACGACAGAGTTTTACTGCATACTGACTAGACCTCTTGCATAACCTACTGTGTGATGTGAATTCGACATTACACAGTGTTCACAATCCTCATGTACTCGTATATGTAGACGGTGGTTGCTATGCTACGGGCTCCTTGACTTCACATAACGAATGACGGTTTTGCAAGAAGTCTAATAAAAACAGTGACTAATCTTCCAATAATTTGCCAATTAAAGCATCATATCGTTGTTTTTGACGACCTAAACACAGCCTCTCGGCGCAAATAATCGTTTTCAGATCCGATAATGCCTGTTCGAATTGATCGTTAACAATTAAATAATCATATTCTGCAAAGTGACTCATCTCGGTAACGGCTTGTGCCATACGTTTCGCAATGACTTCTTCACTATCCTGAGCACGACTTCGTAACCGGCAATTCAATGCTTCTTTTGAAGGTGGCAGAATAAAGATACTACGAGCTGCTGCCCACTCAGCACGGACGTTTTGCCCACCCTGCCAATCAATATCTAAAAAAACATCAATCCCTAACGACAGCTTGTCTTCAACAGCCTTACGTGAAGTACCGTAATAATGACCAAAAACGTTAGCCCATTCAAGGAAGGCACCCTCGTCGATCATCTGACAAAACTCTTCTTCAGAGATAAAGAAGTAATCTTTACCATTCTTCTCTACAGGACGTTTAGCCCTCGTGGTATGTGAAATGGATAGTTGCAAACCAGACGCCTTAACGGAACCGCCGTCATTACCACCCTGAGACAGTGCTGTTTTTAACAAAGCCTGAAGTAGGCTCGATTTACCCGCACCACTGGGAGCGGAAACAATGTATAACGTACCCTGAATCATGATAATTTTTTTCAATTGGTTGTGATCGAGATATATCAACACAGTATACACGGGCAAAACACCATCCATAGCGTTATATTAGACTTCTTGCAAAACCGTCGTGAGCGACGCTCAGCTAACCCATCCTCCTTAAAAGTATAGAATGAGATAGATTGGAAAATAGCAGAAAAAAAAGATAAAATCTTATCACTGTTGCCGAAAGTATATTTAGGCTCAACCAAATACAAATATAAATAAAAGTAAGGTTATAACTTGATATAGATTAATAATATTTTTATTTTATTATGACCACCATAAAAGCAATTTAACTATAAATCAGAATTTAATTATTTTAATGCCTAATATCATCGGGTAGAGGTCTGCTATGAAAAATAAAAATTATAATAAATTTATTATTGAATATAACAAAACACAAGGAGCGCGTAGAAATAGTAATCTAATTTTTATCTTTAGCAAACAAGTAAAGAAAAATCCTGATGCCATTGCAATAAGGTTTAATCAACGTGTGTTGAGTTATCGTAGTTTAGATCAATATTCTGACAAGATTGCTTATTATTTACAAAACAATAGCAATGGAAATAATTTAATCGGGCGTCACATCGCTTTTGCGTTGGATAGAAGTGATAAAACCATTGCTGTTATTATCGCTATTTTAAAAATAGGGGCTTGCTATGTCCCTTTCGATCCCAGTCAACCAGATGAACGTTTGCAATATATTTTATCAGATTGTGATATCGCCTTATTTTTGACTGAGCGAAAATATCAAGGACGACAACAGGATTATCTTGAATTATATCTAGATGATATCAGTGAATCGCTCACTGAACATATTTATTTTCCTGTTATCGAAACCAAAGACAGTGATATTGCCTACATAATGTATACCTCAGGTAGCACGGGTAAACCTAAAGGAGTTTTAGTGCCACAAAAAGGAATATTTCGTTTATTAGCAGAAAAAAATGGTATCCCGATTAATACTGAATCTGTCGTGGCACAGGTGGGAAATATTGCTTTTGATGCCTCCACATTTGAAATATGGGGAGCACTCCTTCAAGGAGCCTGTCTCATCATTTTACCCTATGAGCAGGTAATAGATTTTCGTGCATTAGTGCAAGCATTTAAACACTACCACATCAGCCATACGGTACTGACAGTCGCGTTATTTAATCAACTAGCGCAAGAAAATGTTAATGCTTTTGCTGGTATTCAACATTTAATTATTGCCGGTGATGCACTTAATCCCAAGATTATCACCACCGTTTTTAATGCTGAACAAGCCCCACAACACATTTGGAATGGCTACGGCCCAACAGAATGTACGGTTTGTGCTACCTTACACGCGATTACTCACGAAGATTGTACTCAATCTTCCATACCCATCGGACGTCCAATCGCAGATACTTGTTGCTATGTGTTGGATAAGCAATTACAACCGCTACCGACCGGTGTTATCGGTGAACTGTACCTCAGTGGATCAGGCCTTGCCGAAGGTTATCTCGGTCAAGCAGAAAAAACTGCTGAGGCGTTTATCACTAATCCGTTTTATGCAGATGAAGAAGTGCGCCAACAGACACCAGCCACGGCAACTTTGTATAAGACCGGTGATAGGGTTCGCTGGTTAGAGAATGGGTGCCTTGAGTTTATTGGGCGAACAGATAATCAGGTGAAGATCCGTGGCTACCGTCTAGAACTTGGCGAGGTTGAAAATCACCTGCTGAAGCTGAAACAAGTTGAACAAGCAGTAGTACAGACAATGATGATCAATGGGCAAAAACAATTGGTGGCTCACTGTATCAGTCGTGTTACACAAAGCGAAATCTTGAACGCATTTAAGCAACAGGTGCCAACTTATATGGTACCTGCTCGCTTGATCGTTATGGGACGCTTTCCTTTAACCGCCAATGGTAAAGTCGATAAAAAAAATTTGCCAAAACCTGATTGCACACTGGTTGCCGACGAATACCAAGCACCGCAAAATCAAATTGAATCGATGTTAGCCACTATTTGGCAACAAATATTAGACTTGCCTACCTCAATCAGCCGTTTAGCCAATTTTTTTGATCTCGGTGGGCATTCATTGCTACTGGTTAAAGTGCAACAACAATTGCAAACTCAATTACATGTCGCTCCTACCCTATCATCATTCTTTAGCTTTCCCGTGCTCGCCGATTTAGCGACACAGATACAAATTTTACTGAATCGTCCCTTTGGGAAAAAATTTCGACCCATTGAAAAATTAGCCTTACCCGGCAATCTCATCCCCTTGTCTGCTGAACAAACTCGTTTGTGGTGGACAGAAAAAAGTCAGGCACCTTCGGCGATGTATCATGTTTCTGCCGCATTTCATATTACCCAAGCACTAAATCTTGACGCGTTACAAGCGGCATTCACCCAATTGATTGATCGGCATCATAGTTTACGTAGCCGTATCGTTGAATATCAGGGACAAGCTTATCAACAGGTGGTGAACCTAAAATTCGATCTACCATTGATCCTGTTAGAAAATGAGCAGCAGGTACAACAAGCGATACAACAACAAATCAAACAACCCTTCGATTTTTCATCACAAACCTTACTGCGTATTAGAGTTTACCAATGGATACCACAAACTTGGGTATTAGCGATTAACTTGCACCATATCATCACTGATGGTTGGTCAATGGGAAATTTCTACCGTGAACTTGCACTGTTATACCGCCAGGAACTGACCACAATTAAAGCAAAGTTAACACCACTAACCATTCAGTTTACTGATTATTGCTTATGGCAACATGATCATAATTTTGCTGCTGATCATAATTATTGGCTATCTCAACTTACCGGTGTTACGCCGTTAGCACTGCAAAATTTGCAAACAACACACACAGGCAGCACTGAAACAGAATTTCATTCAATTATATTAGCCCCGGAATTACGCCAACAATTGGAAGCACAGGCCGCGCATTGTCATACTGGGTTGTACAATATTCTGTACTCAGCTTTGGCGTTACTACTTGCACGCTATTGTAATCAAACTGATATCCCGATTGCTGGCATCTGGGCTAATCGCCCATTTGAAAAGTTGTCCGATCAGATTGGTTTTTTTGCTAATACATTAATATTACGTTGTAAAGTGGATGAACACCTGTCAGTACAAGATTTACTAACACAAAATCACGCTATGCTCGTTGACGCTTTTGAACATGGTGCAGCACCACTCTCCGAGATATTGGCAAAGTTGCCGATGCCTCGAACAACAAACCAACACCCATTAACTGCTATAGTCTTAGTGCTGCAAAATACTGACGGTGGTGATGGAAAAGGATTGAATTTGGAACATAGCAAAATAGAACACTATCCTTTGCCACCAGAGCCAGCCAAATGTGATCTGGTACTCAACGTCTTACCACTGACAGAGGGTACACTAAAAATTGAAGCTTTATTTCGTAAATCGCTATGGAATAAAATTATCACTGATAGCTTATTGACGCATTATTGTCAGATTCTCGACGCCTTTACCTCTCTACTACCTATGCTAAAAACTATTTCATTACCTGAAATCTATGAAGCAGTGGATGAACCCCTTAAATTTATCAGTCGAATGGACAAGCAAGTTAAAACTCGTAAACACAGCGTTAAATTAGCAGAAAGCGAAACAGAAAAAGTATTGATCAGAATCTGGCAACAATTGCTTAATACATCAATATCAATCAATGTTGATGATAATTTCTTTGAAATTGGCGGGCATTCCCTGCTGATATTTAAAATGGCAGAGCTTATCGAGAAATATTTAGGTCAAAAAATAGATGTTACTACCTTATTTACTACACAACATCTAGGTAATCTCGCGCTCAAAATTGACGGTAAAGCTATTAAGCAAAATAATGTTATCCAGCAATCTGTAGAACAAGATCAGTGGCTAGCTAACACCCGTCCTTATTTGTCTGAGCCTTCAGTGAACTTTGAAACTATTTTGCTTACTGGTGCGACCGGTTTTTTGGGCATTTATTTATTATCTCAGTTACAGCAAAGCCTACCTAATAGCATCACCTACTGCCTGATCCGTGCAAATAATGAGGTGACAGCACAAGAAAAATTACAAGCAAATGCAACCCACTACCGTCTTAATATTGACTTTAAACGCATAATCATTTTACTTGGCGATCTTAAACAAGAAAATTTAGGATTAAATAGTAGCCAATGGCAGAATATCGTCATACAGATCGATGCAATCTATCACTGTGGTGCACAAGTTAATCATTTATATCATTATTTTTCTCTACGTCATGCCAATGTTAGCAGCACATTGACTTTATTAGCACTATGTCAACAAGGACGGAAAAAACAGTTTTTTTACATATCGACATTATCCACTGCATTACAACAAGGAAATCTGATAGAAGAAAATTGCGTCGCCAATGCTCCCCCTAAGGAAAATGGTTATATACAATCAAAATGGATAGCGGAACGTTTAATACAACAGGCATTTGCCCAAGGTTTATATGGTACGATTTATCGCATGGGTAATATTACCGGTTGTACTCGCTACGGTTATTCAAATACGGAAAATAATCACGGCTTGAGTGTAATTAAAGGCTGCCTACAACAGGGGATAGCGCCGTTGTGGAAATATTATGATGTTGATATCACTCCGGTTGATAAAGTTGCTGATTTACTAGTCCAAAGCAGTATAAATGGCTTACACGCTAAGCAATGCGTCAATCTCAGCTATCTGACTAGCTTACCTTGGGTTGAAATATTACAACAAATCGCTAATGATGCTTCTCCGATTGAATTTGTTTCTCCAGGAGAATGGGCAAAGATTTGGGTACCAAAAATTAAACAGGGTAATGCACTTTATTTCTTTAAATCATTCTATTTACAAACAGAAGAACGGCCCAAAATCATCGTAGAAAGAAACTATGTTAAACAGGTTAATTTACCCTTGGATGGAATGAAACTACTCTCTCTTTATCGGCAATATTGGCAGAAAACTGGATTTATCACTAGAAACCTGATCGAAATCTCTTGTGCTCGCCGTGTTGCTGTCAAGTAATTCGTCAAAAACACGCTCAAAATATTCATTTACTCCCTTTTTGTTGTATACAAAGAATGGATTGCATTTTTTCTCTTCTGAGCACAGCGAAAAAGATTTGGAACAGGCTCTAAGAAAAGATCTCAACCCCAGGCTAACGAGATACAATAACAGCATCATTTTATTAATCTACTAGCCTGGAAGAATATCATTATGAAAAATATTAATCCCAGCCACACTCCTGCCTGGGAAGCGTTACAGCAACATTTTGAAAAAATAAAAAATGTGCACATCCGTGATCTCTTTGCCGAAGATGAAGAGAGGTTCAGCAAGTTTTCAGTCACATTTGGCGATCAACTGCTGGTAGATTTTTCAAAAAATCGCATTACCACTGCAACCATGGAAAAATTACAAGCGCTGGCAAAAGAAACTAATCTACAGGCTGCAATTAACTCGATGTTTAGCGGTGAAAAAATCAATCGTACAGAAGATCGCGCGGTTTTACATATCGCTTTACGCAATCGTAGTAATGATCCTATTTTACTGGATGGCGAAGATGTGATGCCAAAAGTGAATGAGGTACTGGCAAGAATGAAAAAGTTCTGTCAGGATGTTATCGATGGGATTTGGAAAGGCTATAGTGGTAAAGCAATCACTGATGTGGTCAATATTGGCATTGGCGGCTCAGATCTTGGCCCCTATATGGTGACTGAGGCACTACACCCCTATAAAAATCATCTGCAAGTGCATTTCATTTCTAACGTTGATGGTACCCATATTACCGAAACGTTAAAACCACTTAAACAGGAAACAACACTGTTTTTGATCGCATCCAAGACATTCACCACCCAAGAAACCATGACTAATGCTCAGAGCGCACGTGAATGGCTTCTAAAAGCAGCCAATCAAACAGATGTCGCCAAGCATTTCGTGGCACTATCCACCAATAACAAAGCGGTAAGTGAATTTGGTATCGATATAGCATATATGTTTGAATTCTGGGATTGGGTGGGTGGTCGTTACTCTCTGTGGTCAGCCATTGGTTTATCTATCGCATTGTCAATCGGTTTTAATAATTTTACAAAATTGTTGGACGGTGCTTATGCAATGGATTGCCATTTTAAAGAAACTCCAGCTGAGCAGAATATACCGATTTTATTGGCATTAATTGCTATCTGGTATAACAATTTTTTTGGTGCGGAAACTGAAGCTATTTTTCCCTATGACCAATATATGCACCGCTTCCCTGCCTATTTCCAGCAAGGAAACATGGAATCTAACGGCAAACGTGTTGATCGTAATGGTCAACCGGTAAACTATCAGACGGGTTCGATTATCTGGGGCGAGCCTGGCACCAACGGTCAACATGCCTTCTACCAATTGATCCATCAAGGTAGCAAAATGATCCCTTGCGATTTTATCGCTCCAGTTATCAGCCATAATCCACTCAATGATCATCATCTCAAACTACTATCAAATTTCTTTGCTCAAACAAGAGCACTCGCATTTGGTAAAACCAGAGCCGAAGTAGAAACCGAATTTGCTGGTAAAAATCTAGAACAAATGGAATATGTCATACCATTTAAAGTCTTCGAAGGCAATAAACCGACCAACTCAATCTTACTACGTGAGATCACTCCCTTTAGTCTAGGGATGTTAATCGCCCTGTACGAGCACAAGATTTTCACACAGGGAGCAATCCTAAATATCTTTAGTTTTGACCAATGGGGTGTGGAACTCGGTAAACAACTGGCGCATGAAATCCTACTTGAATTACAGAATAGTACAAATATCTCTAGCCATGACAGTTCAACGAATGCTTTGATTAACAAATTTAAAAAATGGTGCGAGAGCCAATACTTTCAGTATTAAATGCATCTCAGCCCATTTAAAGGTTATGTGATGCCCTCACGTGACTTGAAGATACCGGTTTTTTATTGAGAAAAATAATTTTTCTCAATAAAATGGTAATTCTACATGAAATTAATAATATAATTTCCAGCGTCCCAAGTAGTGATAAGTGTATCAATTATTTACTTGAGTTAAGGAGAAAGTACTAACAAACTCTGTCAGCGGTGTCTCAACAGACTAAAAGTTAAAAGTCTATTCAGAACAGTCATTAACGACGCTCAAATAAAAAAATGCTCAGCAAAAAATGGAAAGAATTAATAAATATTTTGAAATGATTTCTGACGAAACATTATCATACGCAATAAACAACTAACAGGCTCTAACAACCGAGCTTTAAGTCAATAACAAACTCGGGGTGGCGGTGCGGACGGGATTCGAACCCGCGACCCCCGGCGTGACAGGCCGGTATTCTAACCAACTGAACTACCGCACCACCGATTCTTTTATATTATCAATGCTCCGCATTGATAAATTAAAATGGATGCCTGGCAGTGTCCTACTCTCGCATGGGGAAACCCCACACTACCATCGGCGCTACAATGTTTCACTTCTGAGTTCGGAATGGGATCAGGTGGGACCATCGCGCTAGGGCCGCCAGGCAAATTCTTTCTCTCAACATGTCTCTCTCAACATGTCTGCTTCTAGAAGCAAGCTGAATCAACATAAAACAACTTCGGTGTTGTAAGGTTAAGACTCCTGGGTCATTAGTACTGGTTAGCTCAATGCATCACTGCAATTACACACCCAGCCTATCTACGTCTTCGTCTTAAACGTCCCTTCGGAGATTACTATCTCTGGGAAGAATCATCTCGGGGCAAGTTTCCCGCTTAGATGCTTTCAGCGGTTATCTCTTCCGCATTTAGCTACCGGGCTATGCCATTGGCATGACAACCCGTACACCAGCGATGCGTCCACTCCGGTCCTCTCGTACTAGCAGCAGACCCCCTCAATCTTCCTACGCCCACGGCAGATAGGGACCGAACTGTCTCACGACGTTCTAAACCCAGCTCGCGTACCACTTTAAATGGCGAACAGCCATACCCTTGGGACCTACTTCAGCCCCAGGATGTGATGAGCCGACATCGAGGTGCCAAACACCGCCGTCGATATGAACTCTTGGGCGGTATCAGCCTGTTATCCCCGGAGTACCTTTTATCCGTTGAGCGATGGCCCTTCCATTCAGAACCACCGGATCACTAAGACCTACTTTCGTACCTGCTCGAGCCGTCACTCTCGCAGTCAAGCTAGCTTATGCCTTTGCACTATCCTCACGATGTCCGACCGTGATTAGCTAACCTTCGTGCTCCTCCGTTACGCTTTAGGAGGAGACCGCCCCAGTCAAACTACCCACCAGACACTGTCCTTGCGCCGGGTCACGGCGCTAAGTTAGAAAATCAAAAACTAAAGAGTGGTATTTCAACAACGGCTCCATGCAAACTGGCGTCCACATCTCGTCGCCTCCCACCTATCCTACACATTAGTTCTCAAGTCCCAGTGTCAAGCTATAGTAAAGGTTCACGGGGTCTTTCCGTCTTGCCGCGGGTACACTGCATCTTCACAGCGAGTTCAATTTCACTGAGTCTCGGGTGGAGACAGCCTGGCCATCATTACGCCATTCGTGCAGGTCGGAACTTACCCGACAAGGAATTTCGCTACCTTAGGACCGTTATAGTTACGGCCGCCGTTTACCGGGGCTTCGATCAAGCGCTTCTCCTCGCAGATTACACCATCAATTAACCTTCCGGCACCGGGCAGGCGTCACACCGTATACGTCCACTTGCGTGTTGGCACAGTGCTGTGTTTTTAATAAACAGTTGCAGCCAGCTGGTCTCTGCGACTCACATACGCTCAGCACGTTCTCAGTGCCTCACCTACATCAGCGTGCCTTCTCCCGAAGTTACGGCACCATTTTGCCTAGTTCCTTCACCCGAGTTCTCTCAAGCGCCTTAGTATGCTCTACCTGACCACCTGTGTCGGTTTCGGGTACGATCGTCTGTTACATCTCACTTAGTGGCTTTTCCTGGAAGCCGGGCATCTGTTACTTACGTACCTTACGTACCTCCTCATCTCGCCTCAAGATTGTGTGCCGCCGGATTTGCCTAACTGCACTCCCTACACGATTGAACCGGGTAAACCGTCTCCCGGATAACATAGCCTTCTCCGTCACCACTTCGTCATAACAAACTGTACAGGAATATTAACCTGTTGCCCATCGACTACGCTTTTCAGCCTCGCCTTAGGGGTCGACTCACCCTGCCTCGATTAACGTTGGACAGGAACCCTTGGTCTTTCGGCGAGCGGGTTTTTCACCCGCTTTATCGTTACTTATGTCAGCATTCGCACTTCTGATACCTCCAGTGAACATCTCTATTCACCTTCTGCGGCTTACAGAACGCTCCCCTACCCAACAGTCATTACATCTGTAATCACCACTGCCGCAGCTTCGGTGCATGGTTTAGCCCCGTTACATCTTCCGCGCAGGCCGACTCGACCAGTGAGCTATTACGCTTTCTTTTAATGATGGCTGCTTCTAAGCCAACATCCTGGCTGTCTTCGCCTTCCCACTTCGTTTCCCACTTAACCATGACTTCGGGACCTTAGCTGGCGGTCTGGGTTGTTGCCCTCTTCACGACGGACGTTAGCACCCGCCGTGTGTCTCCCGTGATATATTCTTCGGTATTCGCAGTTTGCATCGGGGTGGTAAGCCGGGATGGCCCCCTAGCCGAAACAGTGCTCTACCCCCGAAGATAATCTCACGAGGCGCTACCTAAATAGCTTTCGGGGAGAACCAGCTATCTCCCGGTTTGATTGGCCTTTCACCCCCAGCCACAAGTCATCCGCTCATTTTTCAACATAAGTCGGTTCGGTCCTCCAACGGGCGTTAACCTATCTTCAACCTGCTCATGGCTAGATCACCGGGTTTCGGGTCTATACCTTGCAACTCGTCGCCCTATTCAGACTCGGTTTCCCTACGGCTCCCCTAAACGGTTAACCTTGCTACAAAATATAAGTCGCTGACCCATTATACAAAAGGTACGCAGTCACCCTATTCAAGGCTCCCACTGCTTGTACGTACAGGGTTTCAGGGTCTCTTTCACTCCCCTCGCCGGGGTTCTTTTCGCCTTTCCCTCACGGTACTGGTTCACTATCGGTCAGTCAGGAGTATTTAGCCTTGGAGGATGGGCCCCCCGTCTTCAAACAGGATTTCTCGTGTCCCGCTCTACTCTTTGAGTGCAATGTCAGCGCATTTTTAGGTACGGGGCTATCACCCTTTATCGCCGACCTTTCCAGGTCATTCCCCTAACCACTCTTAACAATACACACTCTGGGCTGCTCCCCCCTCGCTCGCCGCTACTAGGGGAATCTCGGTTGATTTCTTTTCCTCGGGGTACTTAGATGTTTCAGTTCCCCCGGTTCGCCTCGTTAAACTATTTATTCATCTAACGATAGTGCAACTTATTGCACTGGGTTGCCCCATTCGGGGATCGTCGGCTCTCTCGCTTCATATCAGCTTACCGACGCTTTTCGCAGATTTGCACGCCCTTCTTCGCCTCTGACTGCCTAGGCATCCGCCCTGTACGCTTCATTACTTAACCTTACAACCCGAAATTGTCTTCGGGTACTGAGTTCTCACAACGACACACGCCTAATTTTCATCACGCATGACTTCATCGCCTCAGCTTCAGCTTGTTCCAGATTATTAAAGAGCAATATCTTAAAACACATTCCATCACACGCTTTAAGATATTTTGTCTCGCTTATACTGCCTCTTTCATACCAATAAATGGCGTCCCCTAGGGGATTCGAACCCCTGTTACCGCCGTGAAAGGGCGGTGTCCTAGGCCTCTAGACGAAGGGGACGGAAAAATATTCAGTGCACAAAAACGAAACGACTTCTATCAGACAATCTGTGTGGACACCACGCAATACCTATCTTCAGGTAAGGAGGTGATCCAACCGCAGGTTCCCCTACGGTTACCTTGTTACGACTTCACCCCAGTCATGGTTCACAAAGTGGTAAGCGCCATCCCAAAGGTTAAGCTACCTACTTCTTTTGCAAAACACTCCCATGGTGTGACGGGCGGTGTGTACAAGGCCCGGGAACGTATTCACCGTAGCATTCTGATCCACGATTACTAGCGATTCCGACTTCATGGAGTCGAGTTGCAGACTCCAATCCGGACTACGACGTACTTTATAAGGTCCGCTCACCCTCGCAGGCTCGCTTCTCTTTGTATACGCCATTGTAGCACGTGTGTAGCCCTACTCGTAAGGGCCATGATGACTTGACGTCATCCCCACCTTCCTCCGGTTTATCACCGGCAGTCTCTCTTGAGTTCCCACCTCTACGTGCTGGCAACAAAAGATAAGGGTTGCGCTCGTTGCGGGACTTAACCCAACATTTCACAACACGAGCTGACGACAGCCATGCAGCACCTGTCTCAAAGCTCCCCGAAGGGCACGTCAACATCTCTGTCGACTCCTCTGGATGTCAAGAGTAGGTAAGGTTCTTCGCGTTGCATCGAATTAAACCACATGCTCCACCGCTTGTGCGGGCCCCCGTCAATTCATTTGAGTTTTAACCTTGCGGCCGTACTCCCCAGGCGGTCGATTTAACGCGTTTGCTCCGCAAGCCACAGTTTATAACCACAACCTACAAATCGACATCGTTTACAGCGTGGACTACCAGGGTATCTAATCCTGTTTGCTACCCACGCTTTCGCACCTCAGCGTCAGTCTCTGTCCAGGGGGCCGCCTTCGCCACCGGTATTCCTCCAGATATCTACGCATTTCACCGCTACACCTGGAATTCTACCCCCCTCTACAAAACTCTAGACTCTCAGTTTCAAATGCCGTTCCCAAGTGAAGCTCGGGGATTTCACATCTGACTTAAGAAACCGCCTACGTGCCCTTTACGCCCAGTAATTCCGATTAACGCTCGCACCCTCCGTATTACCGCGGCTGCTGGCACGGAGTTAGCCGGTGCTTCTTCTGCGAGTAACGTCCATTAGCAACACTCTTTGCATTGCTTCATTCCTCCTCGCTGAAAGTGCTTTACAACCCGAAGGCCTTCTTCACACACGCGGCATGGCTGCATCAGGCTTGCGCCCATTGTGCAATATTCCCCACTGCTGCCTCCCGTAGGAGTCTGGACCGTCTCTCAGTTCCAGTGTGGCTGGTTATCCTCTCAGACCAGCTAGGGATCGTCGCCTAGGGGAGCCATTACCTCTCCTACTAGCTAATCCCATCTGGGTTCATCTGATGGCGCGAGGCCCGGAGGTCCCCCGCTTTGGTCGCGTAACATCATGCGGTATTAGCTACCGTTTCCAGTAGTTATCCCCCTCCATCAGGCAGATCCCCAGACTTTACTCACCCGTCCGCCGCTCGCCGGCAAAGATAGCAAGCTACCTTCCCGATGCCGCTCGACTTGCATGTGTTAGGCCTGCCGCCAGCGTTCAATCTGAGCCATGATCAAACTCTTCAATTTTATTTACTGCTCTGCGCTTCAATATGAAATCAGCCTCAACCACTTTGCAGTAAAAAACAAAACGATCACGGATTCATACATTCTTCAGCACTTTATTCTTGCTTTTGCCCAGTCTTTTTCAAAACCAAGCGATAGCATATTGCCAGTGCCCACACAGATTGTCTGATTAATTGTTAAAGAGCTACTGCGAAGGTTCGTTAAATCACCTTACGTCAGTGGAGGCGCATTATAGGGAGTTTATCTCAACCTGCAACCCTTAATTTGAAAAAGAATTTTAATTGCTTGTTTACCCGCCAAAAATATCACATAAAGTGTTAGAGCCTAATTCGAAATCTACGAGAGTTTCGCACTTCAACACGAGTTACGCACGGATCTAACCTGGGGAAGCCAAGAGTAATCTGATGTGTTCAGTAATGGCGTTTTTAATGACAGCCCAATTTTGTTGGTAAAGAGTTATTTTTTCGGACAGACGGCGTTTATGTTGTTCAAACCAGGCAGCCATGGCCAGAAAAATATGATTTCTTTACGCCCGGCCTGTGCGGGCCTGACAGCGTTCTATGCCACAAGTTTGTGTGATTTCCCGATGATAAACTTCAACAGACCGACGGGCTTCGGTGACAGCACTAATTTGTCCCCGGGTGGGGGTCTCTTGGTTCGTAGCAACATAATCAATGCAACCGTGTTTGGCCACAAACTTGAAGACTGTCACCCAACCATCGCCCCGCAGGTGTACTGAAAGCCCTTCTTCTGGAATATCAAGTGAGGCTAATGTTACGTTACGATTAACTATCCGGTGCTTTCTCAACGTGGTGACCCCAATCCAGCCAGGAGAACGAATGGCGTTGAGATTATCTAAACTTGAATACCACGCATCCATCACCACCGCTTCAGGGCTTATGCCCCTCGCTTTTGCCAGTTTGAGCATGTCGCAAAAATGCGAGCTTTTTGTTTTTCCGGCGGTCTCTTTGTCGTCAATTCGGTAGTCAATAGGCACTGACTCTCCCGTTTCAAGACCCTGCCACAGCAGATTAACCAAACCAATACCGGCTATAACACCCTGTTCATTACCAGAATATTGATAATTAAACAGCTCTATCTTCTTACTCCGTTTTTTTGCTAGCACAGTATCAGCCGCAATCACTAAACAAGGCGCTCCCCGCTCAATCGAGGGTGCGACAAGTTGACACAACTCTTTGGGACGAAAACAGCGGCTCTTTAACCTGCGAATTACGCTATCATGGGATACCCTCGACGGGCTCACTTCTGACAACGCCAGACCAGAATATCTCACACGACTCGCTTGTAAAAATGCTTTATAAAGGTCTTTCGTACAGGGATAACCTGACATCTCATTACCATTCTTATCTTTTTTTCTACTCTTCTTTTACCCTCATTTATTACAGTGCGAAACTCGTGTTCAATAAAAAATGGTAAAAGATAAAATTTTAAAAAAAGCTGATGAGGTAATGGTTGAATACCGAATCATCAATGACTGTATGAAAGCGCTTGACAGAGTATTTTTGCAGGCAAGTAGCGTAAGGTTCTCTGGTTTGGCACTACCAGAGGTAAGTGCATCATTTTTATCCCATGAAAGTATCAGATATTGGTTAAAAAATAGCCTATTCCGTCCCAAAGGGCTATGGCCACTTGCGGAGTTATGGCTGTAGCCGTATAAATTGATTCAAAATAAAGGGTCAGAAAAGAGAGTGTCGATATCGCATTGTCGTTTCCTACGAAGGGCTTTAGCCTGAGCCCATTTGTGCTCAATCGGGTTGAGGTCAGGAGAATACGTCGGGAGATATTCCAGAATAAAACCAGATTTTTGTCTAGTAGACTGGATATCCTGGCGTTTGTGAAAGCTCACATTATCCATCACGATAACAGCCCCTTGAGGGATTTTTGGCAGTCAGTCTTGGGTTACCCACGCATGAAAAATATCGCTATTGATATTGTATTCAAAGGCACAAACGGTGGTTAATTTTCCGTTAAGCTGAGCGCCAATGACATTGGTACGTGCTTTAGCGGGCCAATCATGTTGACCGTAACACCGCTTACCTTTAGCTCAATAGCCGTAGAGGCGGGGCATGTCATGAGCAAAACCGCTTTCATCCACGTAAATAATAGGGGTCTCGCTGGCTTCATAGGCCTGGATCTTGACCTGAAAATCTTCTCGGGATTGGGCGTTGGCTTTTGGATGATAAAATGTTTTTTTTATAGCTAAACCCTGCCCGTTTCAACGCATGGCAGATACCTCTAGCGCTCACTCCCATACGTTGGGCTCGCTCGTATTGAGACGCGTCAGGGTAGGTTTCCACATCAAGAATCAACGCCGCTCGAGCTATTTTACTGGCGGGTTTATCACGTGTCAGACAAGGTTCTATTCGTTTAGCCCAGCGCATCAGACTTGCGGTCCCAATACAAAAACGTGTGGCCGTTTGGGCATATGTAAGCTTTTCTTGCTCTTTAATAGCCAATACATGTTGGCGAAATTTTAATGGATAAGTCATCTTGAAATTATACATCAATTTATACAGCCTACGCTATATCCATTGATAAGTGGTATTGAACGCTGTCAGGCTCGCACGGATCGGACGCAAAGAAATTATATTTTTTTCTCTATTGCTGCTTGGTTTGACCAGCATAAGTGTCGCCTATCGGAAAACATCACCCTTTACCAACAAAATTGGGATGTTATTAAAGGATCTATTGCTAGCCATATAAAATTGCTGTTGGTTTATCCTAGCGCTGGGTAATTTTCTACGAAACTCGTGGTCTATTGTATTCTTTGATACTCAGTCAAAAATGCGCTCAACATATACGTTCACTGCCTTTTGTTACATACAAAAAAAAGTAACTACGCTTTCTCACCCATTTTTCCTTCACCTGAGCTTCACTCACGACGATTTCGAATAGGCTCTCAAAACTAAATTAGATTAGATTAACCTGAGTTCGGGATAAGGAATTGACGTTTATTTTCTCTAATTTTTTGCTCAAGAATAGATAAGTGCCTCGTACTTCAAGATAATGATGTTTGCGGACATTATTCATCACGAAATAGCGAGACATTCATGAACGATATTACCGAACTTTATTGCTTAATGGATGATTTTTGCAAAAAATTTGGAGCCTGTCCTGAAAATTGTGTAATTGCCTATATTTAAACAATTTGTGAATAGGATATAGACAATGGTAAGAAAGAATAAATTACCGGATACCCCGCAACAATCTCAGCTACGTCAGGTAGCTCAGGCGCTGGTAAAAGACATTAAAACTGAATCTGATCTAAACAAGATACTCAATGAATTCGTTAAGATGACAGTAGAAGCGGCATTAGGTGCTGAAATGGAACATCACCTAGGTTATGCCAAAAATGCGGCTGAAGGACGTGGCAGCGGTAATAGTCGTAATGGCTATTCTGCAAAAAATATTACCTCTCAGTACGGTGAATTAGCGATAGAAACGCCCCGTGACCGTAACGGCGAGTTTTCCCCGATAATGGTTGAAAAAGGGCAAACTCGGCTGACCCATTTTGACGATCACATTTTAGCGTTTTACGCTCAAGGCATGACCACACGGGAAATTACCGAAACCTTTAAAAAAATCTATGATGCTGAGGTATCGCCAACCTTGATATCTAAAGTCACTGATGCGGTAATTGACCGAGTAACCACCTGGCGTAGTCGCCCACTGGACAATCTGTATCCGATTGTTTATCTGGATTGTATTGTCGTTAAAGTTCACCAGGATAAGCGGGTTATCAATAAATCTGTCTATATCGCGCTAGGCATCAATATGGAAGGACATAAGGAATGCCTTGGCTTGTGGATAGCGGAGACGGAAGGAGCAAAGACCTGGTTATCGATTCTGACCGAGTTAAAGAATCGGGGCTTAAATGATATATTAATTGCTTGTATGGATGGTTTAACCGGGTTTCCTGAGGCTGTCAACACGGTCTATCCTGAGACAAAAATCCAGCTTTGCATTGTCCATTTAGTCCGTAATTCGGTCAAATACGTCAGTTGGAAAGATCGACAAGCACTCTGTGCCGACCTAAAACTCATTTACCGTTCCGCTACAGAAGAAAATGCTTTGCAAGAGCTTGATAGTTTTGAAGGACGCTGGGGTGAAAAATACCCAACACTGGTACAAATTTGGCGCAGAAATTGGGATAACCTATCCACATTTTTTACTTATCCCGACGAAATTCGCAAGGTGATTTATACAACAAATGCGATAGAATCACTCAATAGTGTGATACGTAAAGCCATAAAAAAACGCAAAATATTTGCACATGATGGGTCTGCATTAAAAGTGATTTATCTGGCAATAGAATCTGCATCAGAAAAGTGGACAATGCCGATACCAAACTGGCGTCAGGCTCTCAATCACTTTATGATCGAATACCCTGAACGGTTATCAGTGTATTTATGAGGAATCGGCAGTTACACAGAATCTTGTACAGGCTCAAAATTTGAGCCACTACTCAATGCAAAGCTCCTAACGGACGGGTCCAAGCGGCGTATCCGTGCCAGTTCTCTTTCTTTGGCAGAGCTGATGACGCTATAGCGGTACAGTGTAGTTTTGATTCCACGCCGCTTGCCGTCTGTGATAACCTGCGTATTAAGCGTCATCGTGTTTTTCAAGGCTTGGCAGAACGGGGGAAAAGTTCAACCGGCTGGTTTTTTGGCTTTAAATGACATGTGCTCATTAAGCATCGGGGAGAACTACTCAGTATTCGTCTAACCCGTGGGAATGGTGACGATAGAAAACCCCTTCCTGACTTGGTCACAGGGCTTTTTGGCCAGCTTTATGCAGATAAAGGAGATATTTCTAACACATTGTTACAACAGCTGAAAGAAAAGGGAGGCGCCTTGAACACTCGAGTTCGTCGCAACATGAAGCCTTATATCTTGATTATTAGCTTTGAAAGGATAATGATCCCCAACTGATCATTGGGATGTCAGCGGTGAGTTTGAATGAAGCCTTAAGCTTTAAAGCTTGTAAGACAGATAAAACCCCGGTGACATATTCATCATCGCCTTCAAGACCGAACGGTATCTTGTGCTTCGAGCACGTATTTATAAGGATGATCTTGGCGAATTCTCTGATTTTTACTGTCATGTCTGGAGTGTATCTGATGGACAAAACCCCCGTCGGTATTGATATAGCAAAATTAAAGTTCGATGTGGCTGTCTGGATTGAAAGAAAAAAATATAAAACAAAAGTGTTTAACAATACCCCATCCGGTTTTAGCGACTTGCTGAAGTGGCTACTTCCTTACGGTGACTGCCACATTTGCCTGGAAGCAACCAGCCATTACAGTGTGCCACTGGCCACTTTTTTGGTGGATAACGGGATTGAGGTCAGTGTGGAAACCCCCGCCCGCATTCATGCCTTTGCTCAAAGTGAGCTGAGTCGTAACAAAACGGACCAAGGGGATGCGAAGATGATTGCGCGTTATTGCGCGCTTTATTCGCCAGCACGCTGGTTTCCCGCCCCGTTAAATGAACGTCAGCTTATGGCACTGATACGTCGTCTTAATCATTTAGTCGAAATGAAACAGATGGAATGTAACCGAAAAGAGGGGGCAGATGAAATAGTCCAGCCTTTTTTGACAGACAGTATCTGTGCATTAGAAAAACAAATTGTCGAGATAAAACAGAAAATTAAAGAGCATATTAATAACTCCCCCGGGCTGAAAAAGAATAAGCATCTCTTGGAGAGTATTCCTGGTATAGGCGAAATATTGAGTGCCACTTTATTGGCGTTTGTCGGTGATGTATCAAAATTTACTAGCAGCAAGCAAGTGGTCGCCTACGCAGGGCTTAATCCGAAACTGTGCGAATCAGGTGCATTTAAAGGGCGTAGCCGCCTCTCAAAAGTCGGGTGTACAGAACTCAGAAAAGCGCTATATATGCCAGCCCTTAGCTCCATCACTTACAACCCAATAATAAAATCTCAATGGAAACGATGGGTAAAACGAAATAAAGGGGGAAAAGTCGGTGTCTGTGCTGCAATGCGTAAATTACTCCAACTGGCCTATGGCGTGCTGAAATCAGGTCTCCCTTTTGATACAAAAATAGCGCTTGCAAAGACGTAATCAAGACGGTATCTGTCGAGCACACGGTGTTTGATAACGCCCTTTTGCGTAAACGGTCATTGGTTGAAACCGTTTTTGAACAACTACAAAATATGTGACAAATAGGGCAGATTCGTCACCGCCCACCACAGCATTTTATCGTCAATTTACTCGGCGGCATCGACGCTTACTGCCTTACACCATCCAAACCAAAATTAGCTCTACATTAGACCTCTTCGGAAACTCTGATTTATCTAATTTCCATGTTATAAATTGCTGCAATCAGATTAAATCGTAATCCAAAACGTTTTCGCCTGTTTCGATAACGATCTGATACGATTTTAAATCGTTTAATCATACCAAGGACATTTTCGTTTAATACACGCTGGCTTGATAACTCACGATTGTTGCGTTTATCTTCTTTTGTTAAGGGATTTTTCTTTGTCTTTTTCTTAGGCAACGCCGAGTTTGAATGGATCTTGCCAAGCCCTTGGTAACCTGTATCTGTCACTGTTTTGATTTCAGGATGTATTCGCACGCCAGACTCTTTGAACAACCTAAAATCATGACGCCTCCCATGAGTAAAGCTTGTACAGATGACTGCTTTGCTTTTTTTATCGACGATCACTTGGGTTTTTAAGGTGGGTCGTTTCTTTTTTCCTGAGTAAAACTGCTTTTGTTTTTTTGGGGACGTTCAATCGGCGTTTCTGTGGCATCAATAAGAACGAGCTCATACTCCCTATCACTTTTTAATAAAGCTTTGCGTCCAGAGAGTGCAAAATCAGGATGCTTTATTAGCGTATTTTCTATCCATTTAATCGTTTCATAGCAGGTGCTCTCACTCACCCCATCGCTTCGGCTAACATGAAAATAAGTGCGATATTCCCGTAGATACTCAAGGGCCATTAATAAGCGATCTTCTAAACCCAGCTTGGGTTTCCGACCTCCTTTCCCTTGCTTACATTTATCTGCTTCATTCAATATCTTTATCACCTTTTCAAATGTACTGCGTTTAACTCCGGTTAAGCGCCGAAATTTTTCCTCTTCCAATACCTTTATTTGTTCATATTTCATGGGGGCTCCTTGTTCAGGAGATTTTTAACAACATTCCTACATGAATGCTATAGCAGGCGCCGTATCAGTTGATTATGAAAATTAGAAATAACATATTGATATTAATTAATATTTATTAACAAAAGTGATCACGTTACATGGCGCCTGCTATAGTTTCCGAAGAGGTCTATTGTGCAAATATCGTCACATTATAAAATAATCGGCTTATCCCGAACTCAGGTTAGATTAGATTTCATTTGTAAAACCGTATTTGATAACACTATATTTTATAGCAAAAAATCGACCCGCAGGGGATTGTGATCAGAAGCTCGAGTCGCTAACACCAATGCCTCAGCCACATATAGATCACGAAAAAAAACAAAGTCTAGTGGACGCCCAAATACTCGACTGCGGTTATCAATAAGAAACTCGACTTCCTGTAACTCCATCTTGTGTGCAAATAGACGTAGTGCATTTACCCGTTGACGGCTCCATGCGTTAAAATCTCCTGCTAATATTAATGGTCCTGGATGCAGCGCGATTTGTTCACCTATTGGCCCAAGCTGTTTACTGTAAACATCCACACCCAAGCTGAAATTTACTGCATGAATATTCACTACCATCAGTAGACGTTTGTCATGAATGGGATAAACAGTGATTAGTGCAGATTTAGATAAACGTAACAGCGGCTCTCGTTCGCGTAGCGGATAACAATAGACAGGATGAGCTGCAGCTAAAGTCATTACACCAGAGGGATGATGCGGAAACTTAAAAGCAGGAACCTGATCTGCAGCCAGATAGTTAGATGTAGCGAAGCGTACCATTTCAGGTGTAGTCCGTGCTTCTTGAAGCAATATAAGTTGAGAATCCTTGCCAAATTTTTTAAGTATAGAGAGCCAATTGGTACGCTGCTGCTTAAAAATGTTCCACACCATAACACGTAAAAATTTTGATGTCCGTAAAGGCTCACCCAATGGCAACTCCCGTCCCAGCGGACGAGCCGAACCCGGAAAAATTTGTTCAACGGGTCGACCTGCCACATACCTCATTGCATAAGTTCGTTTCGGCACGCTACTTGTCTGTTCCGTTACCAATAATCGTGATCAAAACTATACCACAATCAAGACATACACTCATATCAGAGGATTGTACGACGGTAGCATAGAGTAACGGACGGTGACTCATGATCTCAGCTATCCGGGTTTGCTTTGTCGTTTACAAACAACGTCAATTCTAAACCTGGCCGTAAACTGTTTGACTGACTGACTACCGAATTCCATCGCATTACATCTTTGGCGTTGATGCCATGACGTTTGGCAATACTAGCAACTGAATCACCTCTACGAACCTGATAGGTAACGCTATTGCCACCAGTACTGTTTGCAAGCTGTAGTCTTTTTCTTACCTTCAAAGAACTGGTACTGTTTTTCGCCAACTGAGTGGACTGAACTCCTGTAAATCTAGCCTCTGCCAGTGAATTTCTAAATTGTACAGCATGGGACTTAGGCAACATAATGTAATAGGGAGAGGCTGTCACATTGCGTTTATATCCCGCGTTATAGGATTTCAGACGAGCCAGCGATAAACCTGACATCTCAGCCGCTCGAGTGAGCTTCATCTGTTGTCCAACATCAACACGGGCTAACCCATTTTTTTCACTCGTTTCCGGCAAATTGAAACCGTACTCTTTATGGTTTTTGATGATGTCACTTAGAGCAAGCATTTTGGGCACATAAACAGAGGTTTGACGAGGAAGTGATAACGCCCAAAAATTAAGCCGTTTACCCTGTGCCTTATTGGCTTTTATTGCTTGTCGAACCCGACCTTCACCACTGTTATAAGCAGCCACAGTGAGCAACCAATCACCATTAAAGGTATCGTTCAAATTCTGCATCAAATCAAGCGCAGCGTTGGTCGAAGCCAATACATCACGGCGACCATCGTACCCCTGATTTTGTTTCAAACCATAATACAACCCAGTACTAGGTACTATTTGCCATAGCCCTGCAGCATTGGCAGATGAGGTAGCCCTTGGATCAAAAGCACTCTCCACTATGGGTATCAGCACCAATTCCATTGGAATATTACGTTTCTTAATCTGCGATACAATCAGGTGCAGATAAGGCTCTGCTCGTACCATTACATCGTGGAGATCGCTCTTACTTTTTAAATATTTTTGTCTTTGCTCAAGGATCAAAGCATTGTCCTGAACTTTTATCTTCAGCTCGTTACTAATAAAGCCCCACAGATTCTTTTGCGAAAAGCTATTGTTAGCCGATCGTACCGAGCTCTCTCGGCTGGTATCTGTATATCTTCCTGCTTCATTTTCTATATTTGCTGAAGACAAACTCTGTGCATGCTGTACGGGAACCTGTTTGCCAAGCTTGGACGTTTGGCACCCTACAAGCAAGACCGAGGCGAGAAATATCGCTTTAGTCTTCATCGACGTCTTAATACCTCTATCTAGTTGGTTAAAAGGTGAGCGATAGTACTTTACTCTGACAAATAACACAACAAAAAGCTTCAAAAACGATCTTTCATGACTCGTAAGGCAGAAAAAATTGAAGAAAAGGAAGTGGAATACGGTGTAATCCCCACTTTTTTTTGTAACTCAATGTCACTACAGCGTAAAAAAACATTTATTTCACGTTCTAGCTGTAAAGTTGTCGGCAAACTGGGTTGATTTTTCGCCCGTAATTGCTCAATGTGTTGTTGATATGTTTCAATTTTTCGATCTTGAGGTAAAATTGAACGAGCAAAAGCCAGGTTTGAGAGCGTATACTCATGTGCTGAGCAGATTAGAGTATCGTCAGGCAATTGCATGATTTTTTGAATCGACGCATACATTTGATCGCAAGTGCCTTCAAATAAGCGGCCGCAACCCGCAGAAAACAGCGTATCCCCACAAAAAAGATAAGGAGCGTTATAATATGCGATATGACCTAGAGTGTGCCCTGGAACGGCGATAATCGAGAAATTCTGACTGCCAATAGTCAGGTCATCCCCTTCCTTAACCAGAACAGTCGCACCTTTATCGGCGGTTTCTTGTGGTCCGTATACTGGTAAGCCCGGAAAACGTCTAAGCAACTCGACGACACCATCAAGATGATCATAATGATGATGTGTCAGTAAAATCGCATCAGCTGTTAGCTGTTGCTCAGTTAATGCCGTGAAAACAGGCGCCGCTTCTCCCGGGTCGATAATCACACAATGTGCTTGCGTATCTGCTAATAACCAAATGTAATTGTCTTGTAATGCCGGAACACTAATAAGATCCATACGATACTCACTAACCTTTTGATAGAAGATAATAAAACATGAAGCCTGCGCAATTATGCCTGAAGATTCATGCACCCGAATCCTGGAGCGAACTCCCGTGGGGAGAATATTACCGTTCTGCTATTGAACAGAAAATGCAGCCTTGGTGGCCAAAATTTTTTGGTTTTCATTTGCTAAAAATCGGCAATCTCAGTACTGAGATCACCAGTGACCAATGCACTATCACCCATCAAGTCAGTATCGCTGAACAAGGTCGGGCTGTACAAATACTTGCCAGTCCCTATCAATTACCTTTTGCTGAAAAGTCAGTGGATGCTATTCTGCTGGCACATACTTTAAACTATTGCATTGATCCTCATAGTATTTTACGCGAGCTTGATCGTGTACTAGTCGACGATGGCTGGTTGGTAATCAGTCATTTTAACCCGTTAAGTTTATTAGGAATGGGTAAATTACTGCCGATATTACGTCAGCGTCAACCTTATACCAGCAGAATGTTTACGCAAATGCGCGTGCTTGATTGGCTTGGTTTGCTTAACTATCAGGTGATGCATCAATCCCGTTTCCACGTGTTGCCATGGCATAAACAGGGCGGAGGTTTTATCAATACTCATCTCCCCGCATTAGGTTGTGTTAGCCTGATTATTGCCCGTAAACGCAGGTTGCCACTCACATTTAATCCGATGAAATTCGCCACAGCTAAACCTTGGTTTAATCGGGCACTAGGCGCCACGAAAAGTTATCGTAATCCACCTTAATTTAGCGGCTATTCAGGTCGATAACCAATATCGTCTTCAGTTGGGGTATTGGCTGCGATCCGGGCTAGCTCATCACAGCGTTCATTTTCTAGATGACCGGCATGACCTTTTACCCATATCCAAGTCACTTGATGATGTTGAATCGCACTATCTAGCCGTTGCCATAAATCGACATTTTTTACCGCGGTACGGTTAGTCGTTCTCCAACCACGTTTTTTCCAATTATGGATCCATTGGCTGATGCCTTGACGGACATATTGACTGTCGGTACTGAGCCTCACTTCACAGGATGATGTCAACGCTTCAAGAGCGATAATGGCTGCCATCAACTCCATACGGTTGTTCGTGGTCAAATGATAACCGCCACTGAAAGTTTTTTCATACTGTTTATAACGCAAAATTGCGCCATAACCACCACGACCTGGATTACCAAGACATGAACCATCGGTAAAAATTTCTACCTGTTTACGCATTTCTGATAGACCTTGACTCTCTATTTAAACCTTAAGTCTGACATAAGTACCTACCATGAGCACCTGCAATTACCCGAAAAATTGTTTTGGATACTGAAACCATGAGTCTGAATAATTAAGTTTTGTATAAATAAGTAAAGAAATTTAATTATTTAAAAAGTTAAGACTTGTTTTATTTAATGAGCGTTTTTTAATATTGTAAAAATAAAACAAAAGATAATATTTTCGCCGGTAAAAATAATCTATTTAACCCAATTAATTATTCTTAATAATCACAAGGTAATATTTATGAATACAGGCGTTCAGAATTTCGGCCAGGTATTGAACATTTGGAAGACCCGGATAGGGAAAGAGCTATCTCCTCAAGAAAAAAAATAGCACAGGCACAAGCTACTAATACTTCATTCAGCCCTACACAAAACATTACTCGTGTAAATCCGAAGGCTCTAAAGAAATTTCAAGAAAAACTTGACGCTAGACTAGAATCCTTCACTTCGGAACCCACAAAGACAGATAAGTATGGAAGGCCCGTTCTGCCTAGGCACGAAATGGTAATCAAATCCTCAATTTCTACTGCAGCAGCCGCCAAAGGAAGAGGCCTTATTGCAAACGGAGTTGTCACACGTATTAAAGAATATCTTAATACTCTAACCGAACAAGGACGTACTCCTCATGCAAAATCAGTCGCCGAGGCAAAACAACTGGCTGAATTAGCCAATAAACATGCCAAATCAGCCGATGAACATGGTGTTCGTGCTCAAAATAGCTCCGCAAATATAGAAATAGAAAAGAAAAGATTGGTAAATGAAGAAGCGGCAGATAAAACAATGGTAGATAAATACTTAACTACTAAAGACAACATTCAAAAATATAAAAATATAATCACCAAGTCAGCTTCAAACAAAAAAGACGCAGAGAAACGCTTGAAGACAGATAGCTGCTTAAAAGCGCTTGAAGGTAATATGCAAGAACATAGAAGTAAAATCATCGAGTCAGCTTCAAACACAGGAAACGTAGAAAAAATATTGGACAAGATAGGTGAACATTTAGAGGATCTTAAAAATAATATTCAAAAAGCAGAAAGAGAGAGAGAGTGCCACCATATTCTCTGAAAAAGTTGAAAGAATCGGGGAAGAAGTTGAAAAAATCAGGAAAGAAACTGTGTCTAAAAGAACGTTCAGGTCCTCTCCCCGATACAGCAGGGGCGAGTAACCAGAAGTGAAAGTTCATTCTCCTAGTAATAGAATCAGTATCACAAAAATGGATCATACTGGTACAAAACTGGCGCATGGCATTAAATCACTTTATGATTGACACCCTGAACGCTTGACTCAATCTACGACAAACGGGCAGTTACACAGAATCGGGTATAAGCTCGATTCTTACTGTCTATTTAGAACCTTAAGTCTGACATGAGTACCTACTATGAGCACTGCCATTACGCGACAAATTGTTTTGGATACTGAAACCACGGGTTTCAATAAACTGGGAGTTCACTACAAAGGGCATCGAATTATTGAAATTGGTGCCGTTGAAATGATCAACCGGCGTTTGACAGGTAACAACTTCCATGTTTATCTAAAACCAAATCGACAGGTAGATCCTGAAGCCTATGCCATTCATGGCATCAGTGATGAGTTTCTGGCGGATAAACCTACCTTTGCTGATACAGCCAAAGAGTTCCTCGATTTTATTCGTGGTGCCGATCTCGTCATCCATAATGCAACCTTTGATATCGGCTTTATGGATTACGAATTCAGTATGTTAAAGCAGAGTATTCCAAAGGTCGAAACCTTCTGTACCATCACCGACAGTCTAGTAATGGCACGTCGTTTATTTCCCGGTAAACGTAATAATTTGGATGCCTTATGCGATCGTTATCATATCGATAACACCAAACGTACATTGCACGGGGCGTTACTCGATGCCGAAATTTTAGCAGACGTTTATCTGGCGATGACCGGTGGGCAAACATCGCTCTCTTTTTCGCTGGAAAGTGATCAGCAACCGCAGTCGCAAAATACAACAGAAGATATCAAACCGGTTATTCGCCCAACCTCGGCACTAAAAATTATTCATGCAAGTGCTGATGAATTGGCTGAACATGAAACACAACTCGATGCAGTAGCGAAAAAAGGTAAATGTTTGTGGCGTGATCCTTCATTTGATAAAGATGCTGTCAAATAAGTGAGGAGGATCTGTTTCAGTAAATAATATTCACTTGCCTAAATACAGCCGATGATATTCGCGACGAGCTTATTTTCGCTACCGATCTGCTAATTTAAAACACCGGCTGAGCAAATTGCATCAATGAAATCAAAGGTTGCGGATAGACACCCAGTAAAAGCACCGCAATGGCACAGATCAGCACTACAATTCCCGCAGCAGTGAATGCCCAGTTGTGTACAGTATCACGTTGTAATTCCTGCGGCGGACTGAGAAATAGACTGACGGTGACACGCAAATAGTAATACAAACCAATAGCACTACCCAACACGACCGCGCCAGTCAGCCACCATAAATGAGCACTGACACCCAAGATAATAATAAAAAACTTACCGATAAAACCGAGCGTTAGCGGGATGCCTGCCAGTGATAACATCATCACCGTCATCACCGCCGCCAGAATCGGCTTATGCCAAAATAAACCACGGTAACAAAATAACGACTCTGCATCCGCCCCTTTATACGGGCTGGACATCAGACTAATTACACCAAACGCTCCCAGATTGCTGAATAAGTACCCTGTCATATAGATGCCGATAATACCCGATGAGGGTTGGGGCTGCACCACCATCAATGTAATCAGTAAATATCCCAAATGTGCGATCGATGAATAACCCAGCAACCGTTTGATATTGCTCTGCGTCATCGCCATCAGATTACCGAACAAAATAGAACCAATTGCCATTATCGTTAACAATACATCCATCGCCTCATCATCAGCAGCAGGGGCATAAAGAAGCAAACGCATGACTACCACAAAGATGGCGATTTTACTGGCCGTCGCCAAAAAGGCCAAGACCGGGGCTGGTGTGCCCTGATAAACATCCGGCGTCCACAATTGAAACGGTACCAGTGAAAGTTTAAAACATAAGCCAATCAACATCATGCTCAACCCCGCCATGACCAGCGGTCGATGTATGAGACTATCGTTTAGGCTACTGCCCAATTCACTAAAAGATAAACTACCCGATTCAGCGTATAACAGCGCCATACCAAATAATAAAAATGACGATGCTGCTGCCGAGAGCAACATATATTTGATACTCGCTTCCAATGAACGATTTTGGCGATAGGCATAACCGATCAACCCAAATAAAGGCAGTGAAATCAGCTCGATACCGAGGAATAGTGTAGCTAGATGATTAGCACTCACCAACAAAATACCGCCCAACGTAGCGATCAATAACAGCAGGTAAAATTCTTCGCGATTATCAGGATAACCCGCTAACCACGGGTAAGCAAAAGTGGCACTTGCCAGACCTGCTAGCAATACCAAACCTGTGTAGAACATTGAATAGCCATCAATACGCAATAACAAGGTCACATCCAGTGGTACGATCTGCCAAACAAAATAGAGAGAAAATAACGCCACATTCAGCCCGATAACCGTCAGGGTAGCGTTAACAAAGTGATCACGGCGCCACGCAATGGACAGCATCACCACCACCACCGTTAATCCGACGATCAACAGCGGTAGCATGGCAATCAATTGTTGTAAAGTTATTGTCATCGCGAATTACGACCCTGTAGTTGAAATTAATGACGTTGAGATTAAGGGCGCTGAAAACCATCGCTGTACATCATTCATAGTGGCATAAGAGGTATCAAGAATGGGTTGTGGATAAAATCCAAGCAGCACTAATAGCACCGCCAACAGAAGGATAATTGACCATTCTCTTATCGTCATATCCGGCAATGCTTGTTTTGATTTTACTGCTCCATAATAAGTACGTTGCATCATCACCAAAGAATAAACCGCAGCAAACACGAGGCCAAAAGCCGCCACTACAGTGATCAGCGGCACTACCTGGAAGCTGCCGAACAAAATCATAAATTCACCGATAAAATTACCGGTTCCTGGCATACCGAGGGTCGCCATCGCAAAAAACAGCGATAACGCCGGCAAATATTTTATACGCGCCCATAGGCCACCCATCTGGCGCATATCGCGCGTGTGTAAACGCTCATACAATTGACCACAGATGATGAACATACCCGCAGCAGATAAACCGTGCGCAATCATTTGGATGACCGCCCCTTGATAAGCGAGTTGGCTGCCGCTATAAATCGCAATCAATACAAAACCCATATGTGACACACTGGTATAAGCGATCAAGCGCTTAATATCGGTTTGGCAAAACGCCATCCAGGCACCGTAAAAAATCCCTATCACACCAAGCCACATGGCAATAGGCGCAAAATCATGAGAAGCCTGTGGAAACAGTGGCAAACTGAAACGCAATAAACCATAGGCCGCCGTTTTTAACAGAATCCCAGCTAAATCGACAGAACCCGCAGTCGGAGCCTGACTGTGCGCATCCGGTAACCAGCCATGTAATGGCACCACCGGCATTTTTACCGCAAAAGCGATAAAAAAACCGAGCATTAACAGGTATTCTACGCTTTGCGACATCGGTGTTTGCAACAATAATGTGTAGTTGAACGTCCAGACCGCCATCGTCTGATAATGCACTAACACCAAAGCGATGATCGCAATCAACATGATCAAGCCACTGGCCTGGGTATAAATAAAAAATTTAGTCGCCGCAGTGATCCGTGTTTGACCGTTTGATGCCTTATGTCCCCATAACGCGATCAGAAAGTACATTGGCACCAACATCATTTCCCAAAAGAAAAAAAACAGGAACATGTCAATAGCAAGAAATACCCCGATCACAGCACCGAGGATCCATAACAGATTCAGATGGAAAAAACCCAGGTTGCTCTGAATTTCACGCCACGAGCAGAGAATGGCTAACAGACCAAGCAAGCCGGTTAGCATCACCATCAACAACGACAGACCGTCAAGAGCCAAATGAAACTCAATGCAAAAACTTGGGATCCAGGGTAAGGTAAATTCTGATTGCCATTGAGGCAAACCTGTCGGCTGAATCAATGTATCACCGCTTGACAAGACTTCCGACAAAAAGCGCTGTAAAAACAAATGTACTGTCAATGCCAACGTCAGCCCCATGGCGACCAACGCTATCACACGCGGCGCTTTAGTCCCAAAGCGCTCACACTGCCAGCATAGTAGGCCACCGATAAAGGGAATAAGAATTAGCCAAGGTAACAACATGGCGTTTTGTGTCCCTCAATAAGACCTTTGTCAAAATCTGATACAGTTTTGCCAGAGGTCTGTTAAATAAATAGCAGTATCAGTAATACAGCCACTGCCCCTAAACCCATCGATGCCAGGTACCAACGCATTTTGCCATTTTCACTGACAGACAGAGCACGATTAGCCAAACGAGCAAACGATGCAGAAAGATTCATCAATGAATCAAGTGGATCACGTTGCAAAATTTTTGCAATCCACAGGTAAGGCCGTACAAACAACTTATCGTATAGCCAATCAAAACCCCAGGCATGGAACCAGCAAAGGGTCAGAAATTTTCCTGATGTACTTCGCGCGATGCTGCTCACTCTTTGCCGTTTGCCCAGATACAACAGTGATGCCAGGAGAATACCGCTAATGACCAGCACCCCAGAGAAAACTTCCAACGCCATTTTGCCGCTTTCAGCAACATGGTTTTCAGGTAACACACCCGCGAGCGGCGGTGTAATGAATGCGCCGATAAAAGTGGATAACACGAGCAAAACCAGTAGAGGCAAACTGTGGCTTATCCCTTGTACAGGCTGTACATGTTTTGATGCATCATGAGCGGCCTCACCATGAAAAACGATAAAAATCATCCTAAAGGTATAAAGTGCCGTGAGAAATGCGCCGATCAGACCTGCAATCAACAAATTGATATGACCACTGGCTAACGCACCCCAGAGAATTTCATCTTTGCTGTAAAACCCCGCAGTGACGATAGGTAATGCCGCTAAGGCCGCTCCTCCCACTAAAAAACAGATATACACCAGCGGAATAGTTTTACGTAATCCACCCATTTTGAAAATATTTTGCTGATGATGACAGGCGATGATAACCGAACCGGAAGCCAAGAACAGTAACGCTTTAAAAAATGCATGGATCATCAGATGAAAAATCGCCGCATGCCACGCTTGTACTCCCAATGCGAGGAACATATAACCAATTTGACTCATCGTGGAATAAGCCAGTACACGTTTAATATCGGTTTGCACCAACGCCGCAAAACCAGCCAGTAGCAAAGTAATAGCCCCGATGATCCCTACAAGGTGTAACACTTCCGGTGCCATCAAAAACAAACCGTGGGTACGAGCAATCAGATAAACCCCCGCAGTCACCATGGTCGCAGCATGAATAAGCGCGGAAACAGGCGTAGGACCAGCCATCGCATCTGCCAGCCAGGTTTGTAACGGCAATTGTGCCGATTTACCCACTGCGCCACCCAGTAGCATCAGCGTCACCCAAGTTATGGCGTTCGAACCTGTTGCCAGTTTTTGCGGCGCTAGCACCATTAATTCATGAATATTCAGCGTCCCTAATTCCTGGTATAGGATAAACAAAGCAAAAGCTAAAAACACATCACCGATACGAGTAACGATAAAAGCTTTCATTGCTGCGGCCCCGTTGGCCGGATTGCTGTAATAGAAACCGATTAGCAAATAGCTACACAGCCCGACCCCCTCCCAGCCTAGATACAGCAATAGCAGGTTATCGGCCAATACCAACACCACCATACTGGCAATAAATAAATTGGTGTAGGCGAAAAAACGTGAGTAGCCTTCCTCAGCACGCATATACCAAGAAGCATACAGATGAATAAAGAAACCAACACCGGTCACCACAGATAACAGGGTCAGAGATAAACCATCCAGCCTCAGAGTCAACGGGATGCTAAAACTATCTACTACCATCCAATGCCATAACGTTTGGCTAACTACCTGAACCCCGGTTACCTGTTGGCTGAGAAAATCGATCGCAACATAAAGCGTGACCAATGCGGTTAAGCCCATCGACCCCACGCCGATAACGGCTGATGTATTTTCCGGGTAACGTCCAGCAGAGAACGCCAGCAACAAGAAACCCAGCAACGGCAGAAGAATAGTTAGAAATAATAGGTTCATCCACGCATCTCACTGAGGGTATCGATATTCAAGGTATGACGACGACGGTAAAGCTGTAGCAATAATGCCAAGCCAATACTGGCCTCAGCCGCTGCCAAACTGATTGCAAGAATATACATGACCTGACCATCTGGCTGATGCCAACAGCTACCCGCCACCACAAAAGCCAGTGCCGCTGCATTGATCATCACTTCCAGACTAATCAACATAAACAACAAATTGCGACGTATTAGCAAACCGGTTAGTCCGAGTACAAAGAGTACTGCCGCTAAAATTAAACCATGTTGTAGCGGAATCATTGAGAGGCCTCTTCACGACCAAGATGAAAAGCCACCACCAAACCCGCCAGCAGCAGCATTGAAGCTAACTCCACCGCTAATACGTAAGGAGCAAATAAACTGATACCTACCTGTTTGGCATCGACCACAACACCACCTATCTCACAACCAGAGACACTACGAAAAGAGATAATCAGTATGATCAGTAAGGTGAGCGACAGTAAACCAGGGCCGATCCACAAACTGGGTTTCAACCAGGCACCTTCTTGCTGCTGTACGGTGTCGCCCAGATTCAGCATCATCACCACAAACACAAAGAGCACCATAATGGCACCGGCGTACACAATGATTTCCAACGCACCGGCAAAGTAAGCACCGAGTGAAAAAAATACCGCGGCAATTGCCAACAGAGAGACAATCAAATACAGCAAAGCATGTACTGGATTGCTATGAGAAATCACCCTTAGTGTTGCCAACACTGCGACCACTGCTGCACTATAAAAGACAAATTCCATCGAAAACGCTTCCTTAAGGCATCAGACTTTTAACATCGATCGGCTTAGCTTCATTTTCGGCTTCGCCTTTTTGTTTACCTTCAATCGACATGCCCGCCATGCGGTAGAAATTGTATTGTGGGTATTTACCTGGTCCCGAAATCAATAAATCTTCTTTTTCGTAGACTAAATCCTGTCGCTTAAACTCACTCATTTCAAAATCCGGTGTCAACTGAATGGCCGTAGTCGGACAAGCCTCTTCACACAAACCGCAAAAAATGCAACGAGAGAAATTAATACGGAAAAATTCAGGATACCAACGACCGTCCTGCTTTTCAGCTTTTTGCAGCGAGATACAGGCCACCGGACACACCACCGCACATAAATTACAGGCAACACAGCGCTCTTCTCCATCAGGATCACGCGTTAACACAATACGCCCTCGGTAACGCGGCGGTAAATAAACCGGTTCTTCAGGGTACATTTTCGTCTCACGCTTATGAAAAACATGCAGAGCCATCATCCACAGGCTACGCACTTGAGTGCCGAAACCCACCACTAACTCTTTTAATGTCATAGCTATTACCCCTTTTATTGAGGGCTATATAAAATGACTGCGGCGGTCGCCAGCAGATTCAGCAGAGTCAACGGCAAGCACACTTTCCAGCCGAACGACATCACCTGGTCATAACGTGGACGTGGTAGCGCAGCACGGATCAGAATAAACATCACCATAAAAAAAGCCGTTTTCAGTGCAAACCAGATAAACGGAGGCAAAAACGGCCCTTGCCAACCACCGAAGAACAAGGTCACGATCAACGCAGAGACAGTCACAATAGCAATATATTCACCAACAAAAAATAAACCAAATTTCATACCTGAGTATTCAATATGATAACCATCCGCTAACTCTTGTTCCGCTTCTGGCTGATCAAACGGATGGCGATGACAAACCGCTACTCCGGCGATGGCAAAAGTGATAAAACCAAAAAATTGTGGGATGATGTTCCAAACATGTTGCTGGTGATTGACAATATCCTGCATATTGAAGGAACCAGTTTGTGCAACCACGCCCATCAATGACAAACCAATAAACACTTCATAACTCAGGGTTTGTGCGCAAGCGCGCATCGCACCCAATAAGGAATATTTGTTATTACTCGCCCAGCCGGCAAAAAGGACGGCATAAACCGCTAGGCCTGCCATCATCAGGAAAAATAAAATACCGATATTGAGATCCGCCACCACCCAACTCGGGCTAATCGGTACGATAGCGAAAGCCAACAATAGCGAAGTAAAAGCGATCATCGGTGCCAGCGTAAAAATGATACGATCGGAGAAATGTGGCACCCAATCTTCTTTAAAAAACATTTTAATCATATCAGCAACGAGCTGTAACGATCCTCCCCAACCAACACGGTTAGGCCCATAACGGTTTTGAAACAAACCTAATAAGCGACGTTCACCAAAGCTCATAAAAGCGCCACAGATCACCACCACCAACAAGATGACCAGCGCTTTTAAGATCGAGATTAAAATGGTACTCAAATCAGGAGTAAACCAGTTCATCATATGATCGCCTCTCGTAGATCCTCAACGCGCTCACCGAGCAAAACAGGTGGAATACCCGGTAAACCTAACGGCAAACCAACCTGCCCCTGAGCCAAATTCTCACTGTAACGTAGCGGCAACCGTAATTGTTGACCGGCGCAACTAAACTCGATGAGAGTACCTACAGCCAGTCCAAGTTGCGCGGCATCCCCAGGGTGAATCATTAAATAGGGCGTAGGCATCCGCTGTTGAATAACATCGGCACGTTGTGACATCTCTTCACTGCCAAATAAATGATAATAAGGAGCGACCAGCCAGCTACTGGATGCAGGGTGAAAAGCAACCGGTACTTGATCAAAATAAGCCAAATTTCCTGCGCTAGCTTCAATTAAACGCACACCGGGATCACCAAAACGCAAAGTACCCCCCACTTCCGCCTGAAATTTATTCCACGCTTGAGGAGAATTCCAACCCGGCGCCCAAGCGAAGGGAATTTGCTGGCAATCGGCCAACGGACCGCTATTCCCTTCCATAGAAAAGGCAAAAGACGTGTCGATATCCTGTGGCTGACGCGGCTCATGCACACTGATATCAGCACGCATCGCAGTACGACCACTGTAACGATGCGGAGAACGCGCTAATTTTTGACCATGGATACGGAAAGTGGCATCTGGTGCCGCATCAACAATACCTTGCAACTGTGGCAAAGCGGTGACACAAGCCTGAATGACATCATCAAGTTGTGTCCAATCAACCGGACGGTGGTGATAAACCGCCGTTAGGGCGTGCAGCCAACGCCAGCTTGCTTGCATTAGTGTTTTGTTATCCGGTGTATCATAGTAAGCCGGATCATAAACCTGGAAAAAACGTTGCGCACGGCCTTCTTGATTGACCACAGTACCATCACTTTCGGCAAAACTCGCCGCAGGCAGGATCAGATTGGCTTGGTCCATAATGGCAGTGTGTTGGTGATCTAACACCAACACATTTTTTACCGATGTTAATGCCGTATCCACCTTATCGGCAATAGCATGACGATACAGATCATTTTCTAGCACAATAACACTGTCTGCGATACCCTGGGTTAACTGCTCTAAAGCCTGATCCAACGAACCACCATCCATCATCGCTAAGCCAAAGCTATTCGCCTCAGTGGCAACAAAACTGATGCCAACGTCAACACCTCGACCTTGCAATGCCTTAGCAACATTAGCAGCTGCAGCAATGATCGCCTCACTGCCTGCGCTACTACCGCTAATAATCAGTGGCTTTTTTGCACCCGCCAACGCTTGCACAATAATATCAACTTTGACTTGCAAGCCATCGGCTAAATCACTGACCGCAGGGGCGGAGGCATCTAATCCATGCGCGATGGCAAAACCTAAGCGTGCTTGTTCGTCCACAGGTGCATGATAATTCCAAGCAGCAATATCATCCAGGCGAGTATTATCAACATTAGTGATAAATAAAGGATGTTTAGCGTGCTGCCCGATATTCAACACTGCGGCGATCTGCCAATCGGCGACTTTTTGCGCCGCAGCCATCGCCCGCGCTTTGCCTTTCACCGCCTGACGAACTGCCAAAGCAATACGTGCCGCTGTTTGCGTCAGATCTTCTCCCAACACCAGTACCGCATCATAACTTTCCATTTCGCGTAATGCTGGTGTATGGATCCCTGCTTCACGCAACACCTTCAGCATCAATTGCAAACGGTTCTGCTCACCAGCAGCAATACCAGTATAGAAATTTTCCACACCGACCAATTCACGTAACGCAAAATTGCTTTCCAAACTCGCCCGTGCCGAACCTATGCCGATGGTTTTTTTCGTTTGGTGCAACATATCAGCCGCAGCCTGTATCGCACGATCGGCATCCAGAGTGATCCAAGCATGAGCACGCCGTTGTTGCGGCCGACGCGGCCGATTTTTTAAATTGACATAACCGTAGCCAAAACGGCCACGATCACACATAAAATAGTGGTTGACGCTGCCATTGTAGCGGTTTTCAATGCGACGCAATTCGCCATAACGTTCGCCCGGGCTGGTATTACAACCAACACTGCATTGCTGGCAGATGCTCGGTGCAAATTGCATATCCCATTTACGGTTATAACGTTCGGAATGGGTTTTATCGGTGAAAACACCTGTTGGGCAGACTTCCACTAAATTGCCGGAAAATTCGCTCTCCAGGGTGCCACTTTCTGGACGACCGAAATAAACATTATCATGCGCGCCATAAACGCCAAAATCAGTGCCATCCGCATAATCTTTGTAATAACGCACACAGCGATAGCAAGCAATACAGCGATTCATTTCGTGGGAGATAAAAGGACCAAGCTGCTGATTTTCATGTGTCCGTTTGGTAAAACGATACCGTCTGACATTATGCCCAGTCATTACCGTCATATCTTGCAAATGACAATTTCCCCCCTCTTCGCATACCGGACAATCGTGCGGGTGATTAGTCATCAACCATTCCACCACACTGGCACGGAACTCCTTGGCTTCGTTGTCATCGATAGAAATAAAGCTGCCATCGCTAGCTGGTGTCATACAAGACATGACCAAACGGCCGCGGGTATCATCCGCATTTTGATATTGTTTCACCGCACATTGACGGCAAGCACCTACGCTCCCTAACGCCGGATGCCAGCAAAAGTAAGGAATATCCAGCCCAAGGGAAAGACAAGCCTGCAACAGGTTGTCAGCCCCGTTGACATCATATTCTTTGCCATCTACATGTATCGTCGCCATAAGCATGCTTCCAAGTCGGCTATTAGACTTCTTACAAAACCCACTGTGGTATGCATTCCGGTTACCTGGTGCTCGCAATCCTCATGTACTCGTGTGTACACTGTGGTTGCTGTGTTCCAGCCGCCTTGACTCCACACCACTCGCTATAGTTTTGCAAGAAATCTATTTTTTTATCTACCAGCGGACATTCAACAAATTGTTAGCTTGAATACCCTCGATAGCCGCTGTATTACCAAAATCAGTATCACCTCTGTTGATAACATCAGGACGGCTATAATCTTTTTTCGCTATGCCAGCGGAAAATTCGGCGCGAAAATATTTAATCGCACTTTGTAGCGGTTCAACCGCACCCGGTGCGTGAGCACAGAAAGTTTTTCCCGGTCCCAATAAACGACACAACTGTTCTAGCGTTTCAATATCGCCTGGTTGCCCCTCCCCACGTTCCAAGGCTTGCAGAATCTTCACACTCCACGGCAAACCATCACGGCAAGGGGTACACCAACCACAGGATTCACGGGCAAAAAATTCTTCCAGATTACGAGTCAGAGAAACCATACTAATTTGATGGTCAACCGCCATTGCCAACGCAGTGCCCAAACGGCTACCGGCTTTGCCAATATGTTCAAAATCCATCGGTAAATCAAGGTGTTCTGCCGTTAAAAAATCGGTGCCTGCTCCCCCTGGTTGCCACGCTTTGAATTTCAATCCATCACGCATTCCGCCCGCGTAATCTTCCAGAATTTCCCTCGCTGAAATACCAAAAGGAAGCTCCCATACCCCAGGGTTTTTTACCCGACCAGAGAATCCCATCAGCTTAGTACCTGCATCATTGCTTTTACCCGCGGTGATCCCTTGGTACCAGTCAACACCATGCTCAAGGATGGCCGGCACGTTGCACAGCGTTTCCACATTATTGACGCAAGTCGGTTTGCCCCACACACCCGATGATGCCGGAAACGGTGGTTTAGAACGTGGGTTAGCACGACGGCCTTCTAACGAGTTAATCAGTGCCGTTTCTTCACCGCAGATATAACGCCCCGCACCAGTATGAACAAACAGCTCAAAATCAAAACCACTACCCAGAATATTTTTACCCAACAGTCCCGCGTCCCTGGCTTCACTAATCGCCTGACGCAAACACACTGCCGCATCAATGTATTCGCCACGCAAGAAGATGTAACCACGGTAAGCTTTGAGTGCAAACGCGCTGATTAACATGCCTTCTATCAATAGATGAGGCAGTTGTTCCATCAACAGGCGGTCTTTGTAAGTACCCGGTTCCATTTCATCGGCGTTACACAACAGATAGCGGATGTTGATACTCTCATCTTTTGGCATCAAGCTCCACTTTAAACCGGTGGAAAATCCCGCGCCACCACGCCCTTTCAGACCCGCGTTTTTCACTAAATCGACCACATCTGACGGTGCCATGCCGGTTAACGCAATCTTTGCGCCCTGATAACCGTTTTTATTACGGTATTCATCTAACCATAGCGGTCGTTTATCATCACGCAAACGCCATGTCAGCGGGTGAGTTGCCGCAGTTACATGACGATTCATGGATATCGCTCCAATAACTGTTCGATGTCTTCAGGCTTCAGATAACTATGTGTATCTTCATCAATCATCATCGTCGGCCCTTTATCGCAATTACCTAAACAGCAAGTGGGCAACAGAGTAAAACGACCATCAGTCGTGGTTTGACCCGGTTTAATGCTAAGCTTTTTTTCAATCGCCGCCTGAAGCCCTTGATAACCGGTGATATAGCAAACCACACTGTCACAATAACGGATCACATGACGACCAACAGGTTGGCGAAAAATCTGGCTATAAAAAGTGGCGACACCTTCAACATCGCTGGCTGGAATAGCCAGCACGTCAGCGATAGCATAGATGGCACCATCCGGCACCCAACCCCGCTTCTTTTGCACAATTTTCAGTGCCTCGATTGAGGCCGCGCGCGCGTCTTCGTAATGATGTTTTTCTTGCTCAATAGCGGCATATTCTTCGGCACTCAGTACAAAAGCAGGTTTGGTAGCAAGGGAAACCACATCAAGCGGATTTTTATGATGCTGCCTCTCTTTTTGATCATTCATAATTAGCGATCCACATCAGACATAACAAAATCGATACTGCCCAAATAGACAATCAGATCAGAAACCAAACTGCCACGGATCACCGATGGGATCTGCTGCAAATGAGCGAAACTCGGAGTACGTATCCGCGTACGATAGCTCATGGTGCTGCCATCACTGATCAGATAGTAACTATTAATTCCCTTGGTCGCTTCAATCATTTGAAAAGATTCATTGTGAGGCATCACCGGCCCCCAAGAAACTTGCAAAAAGTGAGTGATAAGCGTTTCAATATGTTGCAAAGTACGTTCTTTTGGCGGTGGCGTCGTCAACGGATGATCTGCTTTAAATGGACCTTCCGGCATATTTTTATAGCATTGTTGCAAAATACGCAGACTCTGGCGGATTTCTTCAACTTTGAGCATCACCCGAGTGTAGCAATCACTATTACCATCGCCCACGGGAACATCAAAATCAAAGTTCTCGTAGCCAGAATAGGGACGCCATTTACGCACATCAAACTCAATGCCGGTAGCACGCAGGCCGGCACCGGTCACTCCCCATGCCAAGGCTTCTTCAGCATTGTAGGCAGCCACACCGATAGAACGCCCCTTTAGAATACTGTTTTTCAGCGCGACCTTAACATAGGAATCAAGGCGTTTTGGCATCCAGTTAAGAAAGTCACGTAGCAAATGCTCCCAGCCTTGTGGCAAATCATGCGCCACACCACCAATACGAAACCAGGCCGGATGCATACGAAAACCGGTGATCGCCTCAACCAGATCGTAGATTTTTTGTCGATCAGTAAAAGCAAGAAATACCGGACTCATCGCCCCCACATCTTGAATAAAGGTGCTGATATACAACAGATGACTGTTAATGCGAAACAGTTCCGATAACATCACACGAATGGTATTCACCCGATCTGGCACCACAATACCGGCCAGTTTTTCTACCGCCAGAACATAAGGCATTTCGTTAACACAACCGCCTAAATATTCGATACGGTCAGTGTAAGGGATATAGCTATGCCAAGACTGGCGTTCAGCCATCTTTTCCGCGCCGCGGTGATGATAGCCGACATCCGGCACACAATCGACAATTTCTTCACCATCTAATTGTAAAATAATGCGAAAAGCACCATGCGAAGAAGGATGATTTGGCCCCAGATTAAGGAACATAAAATCTTCATTTTTGCGCCCAAGTTTCATGCCCCAGTCTTCCGGCTTGAAAGTCAGCGATTCCATCTCCAAATCTTCTTTTTGTTTGGTTAGAACAAAGGGATCGAATTCTGTGGCACGCGCTGGATAATCTTTACGTAACGGATGCCCTTGCCAACTCTGTGGCATCATAATACGCGTCAGGTGGGGATGACCATCAAAGGTAATACCGAACATTTCCCAGGTTTCACGTTCATACCAATTAGCATTAGGAAAAATGCCGCAAACACTAGGAAGCCACAAATCCTCCTCAGACAACGCCACTTTCAGGATGATATCGCGATTACGTTTAATGGAGAGTAAATGGTAGAAAACAGAAAAATCCGCAGCAGGCAATTTCTCGCGATGAGAACGTTGACGTTCATCAACACCATGTAGATCAAACAACATTACGTAAGGCTGTGGCTGTTTTTTTAACCACGACATCAAATCGAGTAATTGCTCTCGTTTTACCCATAATACCGGCATACCCATACGGGTTGCTTGCAAGACAAAAGCCCCGGAGCCCAAAAAGCACGACAAGGGTTCAATTATCGGATCATCCAAATGATCACAGGTATGATATGCTGGCCGGGTGCTGCCGAACGCCGTCAAATCTGTCATAATTTTTAAGCTCTAAATTTTATCAGGCGTACGTAGATTAGTCACCGCAATACGTTCACCCCGCTTGCGCTCTCTTTCTGACTGCATATTAGCACGATAAACCCCCTGATCACCCACCGCCCAGGAGAGGGGACGACGTTCTTTACCAATGGATTCTTGCAATAACAGTAAGGCCTGCATATAAGCTTCTGGGCGGGGTGGACAACCAGGAATATAAACATCAACTGGCAAAAATTTATCAACGCCCTGCACCACCGAGTAAATGTCGTACATGCCACCCGAATTGGCACAGGCTCCCATCGAAATCACCCATTTCGGCTCAAGCATCTGCTCATATAAACGCTGAATAACAGGTGCCATTTTGGTAAAACAAGTACCCGCCACCACCATAAAATCAGCCTGACGTGGTGAAGCGCGCAACACCTCAGCACCGAAACGCGCCACATCATGCACCGCAGTGAACGACGTCACCATTTCGACATAACAACAGGAAAGACCAAAATTGTACGGCCACAAAGAATTTTTACGCCCCCAATTCACCATGCCATGCAACGCATTTTCCAGCTTTCCCATGTAAACACTACGATGAACATGCTGCTCAAGAGGATCGCCGCTGATGGTTTCTTGAGATTGCAGGGGATAACGGTCGTTTTCACCGTTCGGCTCTACCCGTGTGAGAGTATAATCCATGTTAGTACCTCGCTACAGTTTCTGAAGAGATCTACTGCTAATAGTAGTGATGGTACCTGGTTTCACTCGACGATGAGATTGCCCCGGTGTCCAATCCAAAGCACCGATACGTACCAGATAAATCAATCCAGCCAATAGCACAAAAATAAAAATGCTGGCTTCGATAAAACCTATCCAGCCACTTTCACGAATAGAAATTGACCATGCATACAAATACAGTGCTTCAACATCGAAGATAACGAAAAACATGGCGACCAGATAGAATTTAGCAGACAGCCGCATGCGCGCCGAGCCAACAGAGTCGATACCAGATTCATAGGGAATATTTTTAGCACGGGCACGGGCTTTGCCACCGAGAAAAAACGCCGACAGCAGCATTAAACTACACAGCCCCATCGCTCCAATACAAAATACCGCGAACGCCCAATGATGAGCGATAACTCCAGTCGTTATTGGCATATTATTTACTTATCAAAAGTAGTTTCGAACAGTAGACTTCTAGCGAAACCGGCCAGGTAACACAAGCCTGTGTTGCCCACAAAATGTATTGATACCTATCGTTAATAACTTATACCGTACAATGTATAAACAAATATTATATCTTCCGCCCTACTATAGCATTCTCTTGGAAAAAATCGGGGACTTCTGCTTCCAGCCAAACGTATTTTTTGATCTAGGACACATTTTTACTACTCTTTGAGCAGGTTAGAGAGAGCAGAATCAGGTATACGGGAATTTTTTTATTTTTTTCACAGCAAGAGGCCAACCTTACCGGTCAGCACATGGACTTTATCACATTAAACTATGCCAGATAAGGCTATTATTGGTCATAAAGACTTCATGAATACGATCTTTTTCCCGGGGAGCACGGAGCACTGGGGTAAAAAACAATCGCAGATATCATCTCCTATCAATACCTGCGATTGTCCAACATCAGAAGCTTGTCCAGTAGTGATAACAAACCCCAACGGCATTCCGAAAACATCAACACTTCCATGAATTTTTGAAGAGAACCCACCACAACATCTACCTAATCCTTCTTTTTACCTCCTCTTACTCCTGCTATATGCCGATAACCTGGAAATACAGCCTAACAAGCGACAAGTAAAGTATTTAATACTCTATTCGCGCTAAGCTTTGGATCGAAAGGAGCGATTTTTTCATCGCTCGTCCAATTGTGGACCCTTGTAATTAATGAATCAATCACGCTAGCTTCTTGCTGCTTGAAATCATCGCTAATAAGCGATTTCTCTTGATTAAGATTGTATTTAAGGCGGCAACAACTCACCCACTTGCCATTCACGTCGTATGTTTCTTCAACACTCTGCTGCGGTACGCAGTTAGAAGTATAATCAGTACGATAGAACATTTTGCCAGCAACGCTGCGAACCATTTTTATACTGTACAGCAGAGTGCCTTGTGTGCCGCCATTAGCAACAGTTTGATAGCCAAATTCATTAACTTTACGAATAATAAATTCGCCATCAGCGGTGTATCGAGAATAAACCTGGCTATTACTTGTTACCTGCCCTTTAGTGTCATATTCGTATTTATTATGAATGCCCTTAAACACCTTGCCATTCATATCGAAGAAAAACTTACTGCTACTAACAGTTTGATTCTCAGCGTTAGATTCAACAACGACCACGGTCTTATCATGCAAATCTGATGAGTTGTTTTCCGCTTTAGATCCATTAGCATCATTTACGAAGATCCTTATACCCTTTTTATCGTGGCTTAATGGATCAGCTGTATATTGGTAATGCCTAGCTATTGTAGATTCGTGTGAACTGACCGACAGATCGTACATCTGTGCTACTGAAGCTTCATTAGATGCGGCATCAAGGGTACTACCTGTATGAGTTAACGATTCACTTACTAACTCACCATTGGCATTATAATTGGAGACGCTTTCTTGACACAATTTGCCATCAGCATCATAGCTAAAAAAAGTGGAGCTTTTACCCAGGAGTTCTCCTTGCGGATCATATTCTGAGGTATTTTTATTGCGTAAAAGATTATCGGTGTCATAGTGGCTACTGATTTTAATATAGCGATCTGGCTTGCCATGAGCATCGTAATTTATCACGCTTTCCATGAGCAAACGGCCGTCTACATCGTAATCAAACTCGCTATTGCTTTGACTAACCTCTTTTCCATCAGAATTACATTCTGACTCAACACGGTAAATCAATCGTCCCATAGCATTATAATATTTTTTACTACTGCTTATCAGCAATCCCTTTGTATCGAAGGTAGATTCTTCACGGCGATGTACCTGACCATTTTCATGATATTTATTTTTTATTTCATTGTGGATAATGAAATTACCGTCGATATAATTAAATGTGATCGTGCTGATTACTTTATCACCGTTATATTCCTTTACCTGAATGTTTTTATTACCTTGTTTATCAACAAGATAATGCACTCTTATTTCACCAAATTCGCCAAAAATAAATGAACCATCGTTAGCACGCTTAGGGACCTCTTCTTGTAAACAAGAAAACGGGAAAATTATTGAAGATTTATTTGTACTATTTAACAGACCAGTTAGAAAATCATTTACTTTCATAACTGAACTTTGATCCCTAACATAGTGAGTTGACACATATTTTTCGTTTTGGAATGAATTTGGAAATGAAGATGTATTCATATTAAATATCTCACCTTTTAATTAATAAATAAAACCGTATACTACCAAACGCCAATAATAAATTATTATGGATATAGTTTATTAATAACAAAGTAATACAGAAAATTATTTTTGCGTCACTAACGTGTATTCATTACTACAACTATGAAATATAGATAACTTTAATTTTAATGCAAGAAAATTGTTAGAATTTTTGCGAGTGGTTTTAGTTCAATCCCTCCGTTACCGATTTTTTAAAGAGTATCCTGATACAATACGCTCTTATCGGCTTGCTAATTAACCAACTCAAATTTACGGTAGATATCCATCAATATTTCATCAAAATTATAGGTCTATCCACTACCATGATTAGCGTTAATAGTTAGAAAAAGAAAAGTCCTGAATTACACTTTATAATTAGGCAGTGGAATAATGACATGACCATCAGTCGTTTCATTACCCACAGTATGAATATAATAATCTTTCATTTCTTGGATTGAAATAATCTGTTTAATAGCATGATCATGTAATAAAATATGGCTTTTATAGTTGAATATTAATTTTAATTCATGATGGAGAATATCGCCTTTAATTTTAGATTGCGAACGTTCGAAAACGTCATCAATGACCAGCAATTTATTTTCAATAAAGACAAAAAGTGCATCATAATTTCGCGAAATATTAATATTTTCTGGCATTACGTCAATTGGAAGAGAACAATGTAATGAGCCATTACCAACATGAGAAAGGTAAATCACTGGGTAGTTAAATAACTCTATCTCAAAAGTAAAGGCCATATCTTCTATCTGATCAAGCGATGTTGTTATCAATAAGGCAGATACATCAGCATCGATATGTTCATCAGGAGCTAATGTTGTCAACCGCCCGCTGTTTAGGATCAGTACTTCATTCCGGCGTTGATAAAGAGCACCCAAATTGTTTATACGTCCCACCTCACCTCCGCGGTTAACCTTGATTAAATCTTGCTTGTTACTGATAAAATAAGCTTCTTCTTTATTACTATTAAAACCAAGATAGTTTTCCAAACTATTTAAGGTACTAGACATAAACAATATTTTTTTCATCGGCTGATACCAAGCCTGTAGATTATTCTTTAAGCCAATCTGAATTATTTCAGCACAAATACATTGATGACACAAATGCTCAATAGCATTTGTTAAGCTGTTAACATTTAAATAAGTGGTATCACTATAGTGATCCTGAGAAAAGGCCGTGGTGACACCTATTAGTGTTACTGTAAATATATCATCATCTGTCCTGCCAATATTTAGATGAATACCATTATTTGTTAAACCTTCTATATTCCCTTGAATTAACATAACGTTCACAAAATCTGTGCCTAATGCTTCATTTAATACCAGCGTACTTATTTTTGGTATTTTATTTTCATCGTGTAGAACACCACCAGTAAAAATATTTCCGAGAAGAAAGGTATTGATTTTTGCTACGTAGCCCAATTTGCTATTATTTAAGATCCAGGCACCTTGATTATCGCTAGACATCCCTAAATTAATCATATTTTGACCAAGATCCATTTTACAAATAATAAATTGTTCACTGTTAATATCATACCAAGCAGACAAAGGAAGAGGCGGATTTTCATCGCCATATAATAAGCCCCATATGCTAACATGAATAGCTATTTCAATGGCTTTGGTTTGTCCAGGCTCCAATAAGGAAGCATCGGCTAACTTGTTACGTAGTTGACCAATATACGTTGTTAAAGAAAGAGCCCAATCAGGATTGCCTATAATAAACGCATTTTCTACCGCGAATAATGTTAGTTTTTTATCATCAGAAAGGCGATAAATAAACCCTTTTTCGGTGGTAATCAAAGCATTCCTTATGTTTACCACATCATGGTTATTTAACCCGAACTCACGTAAATTCATTACTTTAGCATCATCCCCCTCTTCTTGAACGTAAAGTCTATAAAGCCAATTATTACCATTTTGTTTATATTGCCGTGGAGTCACACTCCAAAAAAAATAGTTATCATCTCCAGCTTTCATTCCCTTAACTATTCCAGCTGGACTAATCAAAAAATCAGAATCTTTAAGGATATTGGTATACATTCTGGCCGAAATATGTCCCTTAACATCAATACTATTTTTCAGGGGCCATATCAGTCTGTCTCCTATTAGTATCGTCGTATCAGTTTTAAAGTTGATCAATCCTTTGATGTTTTTACCCGACATTTCCCACGGATTAATACCACTTGGCGTAAGTACCTGCTGGCTCCTGTTTTTTATAAAAGCGGCCAGGCCAGTTAAGTGACGTTTTTCAATTAATTGACTCTTTACCTCGGCCGGTAAACCATAGAGTTCTGTGAGCGCTAATGCCTGGTACGGATCCAAAGTATCAATCATATATTTTAGCCTTATCTTTTCGCTGCCATAGTGGTATTCCTGCTCAAAAGTGATAGCTTGAGCAAGCACATTGACATTGTTAAGTGTTGATAGCGATGTATAACTTTGACGGCCATTTTCCATCATACTTGGTAAATGTGCGAGGGGGAGATAAACCTGTAAAAGGTTGCTCGTTCTGATCTCTGATACCCAAATTATTTTTTCGTATTTAAACAGAATACGTGCATACTTTGGCATGGGTACCATAGGTATAATAAGATCTCCCTGATACCAAGCATATTCTTTCGAGAGAAAGAGTAGCTGGACATTTTCACGCCGAGTTTTTCTAAACAGTGTGTCTTGATGATTAGCCGTATAGAGAAAGGTCTCGTGACTACAAAGATAAAAACAGAATTCACTCTGTTCGTTAGGATCGGGGCTAAATTTATTAATGCGGAGATATTTAATCGTTTGTCCTACATTTTTAAGATGCTGAGTGATATAGCGCTTCACGGCATTAACTTCATCACCTCGCTGGTTAATATTGGGTATGCTGCTAGCATCAATAAACAACGGAATCAAACGAGGTGACTCCCAATTTAATTGGGCCGTAAAAACACCCTCTGGTAATTGAACCGTCAATGTAGTAGTAGAAAAATGAGGGATAGTGAGAGTTATTCTATCTTCAATCGATTGAGTCACTTTTATTCCATTTGAAATATATTCTGAATTGGCGCTTTTGACAAAACGATGAAAATGGAGCCGAATAAATATATTATAATCAAGCCGCATAAATCTATTATCCTGCGGTTCGTCATGAATAACATCGAAAGAGGTCGTGATCCCAGACAAATGACGAGCATCAATAATCCACTGTACTGCTGAGTTTTTGCAATTAATGGTCATATCTGCTTGTGCTTTATTCAATATTAATACCACATCTGCCTTTCCGGTTATCGGGGCATAAAATGTATAATTAAGATATTTTTTATAAGTATAGTTGGTAAGTAACTGAGTTTCACTCACCCCTGGTGCAATTAGATTATATTTGGCATTCCCTAAAAAAATTTCCACACTAGTATATTTATAATCAAATTTTAAACCCGTCATTGCTCTATAATAAGCATCGTCCTGAATCGGTATCTGCTGTCCATAAATATTTTCATATTTCCCTATACCAGAAAATACAAACCCAGCATCAAGTTGTTTTTCAAACCAGCGCACAGTATCAAATTCAGCATCGCCTCTCAGACGAATGAAGGGAACAAAATCATATATTGGCTCTATTTGGGCTCTCGGTGTAATAGGTAAAATCAAGGTGGTTGATTGAGTACCGTTTTGCAACGCGATACTATGTTTCCTAACGCTGTCACCATTCATTTCACGTAGATTAATATAGGCTTCAGGTTCCATCTGAGTGTAAGTATCGTGCATTTTACGCATTTGTTGCCCATATCGATCGAAGGTAACAACGGTTTGCTGAGGATCTGTAAAATTTATTTCGCTAATAACTGTTCCCTGACAAGGGATCAAGGTATCTTTAATAATCAGGATCCCACCTTGATCCCAACCTTTTTTCATGCTATTAAAATAACGTCCAATAGCTTTAGCTTTTTCTATATTTTCAAGCATGTTCATCACTTCATCTGAAACACAATTACTTGCAACAGCCAGTGCAATACCGACGACAAACATCGCCACCACAGTAAAGGGTGAAGAGAATATTAAACCCACTATTCCTAAAGAAATGCTCACCAGATCTAAAGCGATTTTTACTACGATAATACTACGTTGCATTTCATTTCTTTCTTGAATCAATTGCAACGTATTCAACCCAAGACTAATGAATCCCAGTAAAACTCCTCCCTTTGCTAAACGAGTATTAAATTTTCCTACAGCATTCAGTGCCTGTCTAATACTGCCAGTTTTTAGATGTTTACACACTCTATGTAAATAAAATTCGGTAATTGTACCTTTTGTATTTATTACATTATGAAAATCTGCTAACAGGGATAAATAAATATGTGCCTGTATCGTTTTAGCGAGTATAGAATTACCTTTTACCTGATTAACACCATATTGTAGAAAATCATATAAAGATAAAACTGAATCAAAAACGCTTCCCATGCCTCCTGCTTTACCAACTAATTTAATCTGACTCTGTCCAGAGAAAAATTTAGGATAATGACTATCTATTTGCAATTGTCTCCATAAATATTGACGTAATTCTTCAAAAATTTTATCAGTACTCTCTAGTTCTTTGACAAGGGTAAAGTCGTTCATATTAAGAAGCCGGATTTTATATTTGCCACTGTTCGAATCGTATTTTAAGCTGGTCAATAGAGGTAACCATTCATCCACATTAATTGAGTGATCGGCTGCTGCCATTACACGTCGATATTCCTGTTCATTATTATAACTACTCACAACCATAAAAGTGGAATGTGGCATCGACCCAGAAAAATTTAATTGTTCAATGCGCTGCATGTAATTAATATCTAAATGATTTTCTATTATCAGTTCAGTACCTTGACTGCTACTAGATTGCTGTAAATGGTTTGATCCATGTGTAAAACTTAACAAAGAATAATAGTAAATGGGGATTGTTCTATAGTATCCGCTTAAAATATTAAAGGTAGTATTAAGCTGTTCAATAGTAATCGTAGACGGCTTAACCTTGATTTTATTTTCTGCATCAGCAAGTAAAAAACGATCTATATTACCCAAATAAATAGCCTTAATCTTTTCTTTACTGTACTTACCGAGAAAAATAGTCTGCGCACTATTATATTCACTCAAACTAAGGCGATAAAAACTAAATAAATTGCGTATGATTCGTTTCTTCAAGCGCTGAAAACCTGCTTCAACATCACCAACAATTTGCGGGATCAACGCCTGTAGCTGCAGCTTTCCACAAGTACAATCTAGCCCATCAAACCAGCTCTGATATGAATTTTTCTCTAGCACCTGTTGCAATACTTTTATCAGCATAGTAACGCCAACATCGTTCGCATCGACTATCAAAATTTCATTTGTACTATTATACATACCTACTATTAATGCCATGCTATCAGCATTAATCAATACGGCTCCCCGCAAAATAGCCTCTTTGAGGCCGGTAGCCATATTTGCATCTATCCATCCGTCTAATTTTTCAGGATTAGGAAGACGTTCAGGAAGTATTTCGTTATTAACCAGACGGGACTGCAATATATCACCCAGGCTAAACTGGTTTTTATCAAACTCAGTGACCACACGGATACGTACAGCGAGATCTTGCTCAATCGGCTGATATTCACGTTTTACTACCGTATTGCGGAGGGTAAATTTGATCTTTTTATCACAGTTACTCGCTACGACCCAGTTTATTTTTTGTCTAAATCCCTGACGCACAGCCTTCGGCTTACCAAGCCATCGCTGTCCCATGGCATCAATAGTGAACAGGTTTTCCTGAACAAGAATATGATTAATGAAAATATGATTGCTCTCTAAAAAGAGATATAAGCGTTCAATAAAATCGATGGCAAATACGTTACGCGAATCAAGTGTCTCACTAAGTTCGTAATTCCTATCTGCTGTAGAACATTCTGCTTTAATTCTACCCCACTCATCACGGTTTCTTAACAAGTCTATTGCTGATTGCATTAAACCACAGCCAATAAATATGAGCTGTTCCCTTTCTACATTCTCATTTCCCCATTTTATAGAATGTTGTACCAATAATTGAGTGACATCCTGCACTGAAAAGTTTATTGGGCTACCGTCACCCACCAACAGAATACGGGTTTCTTTTTTAAGGTGAAGATCAGGTGCTTCCTTTACTTTTATAAGCTCTTGAGTTCTCTTATTATACTTATACCAAGCATTCAATTCCGTGTTTGTGTGATAGAGAAATTTAGCGGTTTCCTCACAAAGCAGATCATTATGAGAAAGTTGTATAATGCACTGAGCATAATATTGCGGGCAACAAGTAAAAACCTCGTGATAGCGCATTTTCCCTAGGAGGCGAGACTGTTCGGATTGCTCAGTGATCCAGGAAACACTAATAAAAGAAGAAAAAGTAAATTGTTGAAATTTATATTTATTTTCTACTACCGGTATCGCATTAATCTGCAACAATTGATAAAAATAAAGATTATCATAAGCACGAATGCCCGCCAGTCCAGAGGTCACGCGATCATACCGTGCCATAGCCGTATGCCGATAACCAATAAGCGCTTCAATATCAACAATAACATTTTGATTGGCAAGCTGTTGTTCGAGCGCTGGATTGACCTTCTCCGGTAAAAGTAGGATCTCGGAAAGGCCGTTAATGTTGTGTTCCGGATTATCAATAATTTTATGAATGCATTGCAAATTTTCTAATATCTGATCGATAAAATGGCTTTTTTCCTCTGCTTTTGCTTTTGCTAGAACCACACCATCACCGTAGAGGGTATAGCTAAACTGAAAATAAGGGTCTACCTTCAGCTCTTCAAGTGGCATGAACAACGGTGTGCCACTTTTTTGTGCTAATGCGACCAGTTGCTTAATGACCCGCTCAATTTTGGGATCGATGCTCGCCAACTGGTAGCTTTCCAGCAAGGTTTCTCGCGTTGGCATCATATCCTGCTCCATCAATTCATCAAGAATGACTCTAAGAATAATAGCTTGGCTTTTTATACCTTCTGGATCGCTAAGCGTTCTTTCAATTATATCGGCAAATAATTCCTTATTAACAGCAGGCAATAGATCGGGATTAATGCATACGCCACCGTATTGTCTTAATACTAAAAGACGAAAAATATCGGTAGCCGCATCAAAATTTCCACGTAGTGCCAATTCTTTAATATACAGTTTTCGTTCTTCCTGTATATTATCCAGTTCGTCTATATTTTTTATAGCGATAACAATATCAGGGTTATCTTTTTTTAATTTAGCCAAGGCATCCGTAAAACTTTTGTGATTATCGTTCCAAATAGTTAGCAATTCTTCTGGATCACCCAATGTATGTCTAATCAAAAAATTTTTAGCTGCCATATCGAAAGAAATGTGAGTATTTTCTTGCATATATTGATAGATTTCGTTTTGCAATCCAATAACATTGCTCTTAAAGAATGTATAAAAATCATTGTTATCTGTATTGGTATCATCAAACGTCTCTTGGCTCGCTTTTTTTTGTATACGTACAAATATCTCACGTGATAAATAAGTATTGTTGTCCGTCCAAATTTTTATTTTATAATGAGAGTGTTGTTGTATCCACAGATTAATATATTCCCTTTGAATATTTTCTATCTTACCCAGGATAATAAAGTGTAGGGTCTCACTAACCGTTTCCATCATGGTTTTTTTACGTGATAAAAGTAAATTTAAGGTTAATTATATATTGAGGAGTTGTTCATCTTTATCAACAACAATCACGCCATCTTTAATACATCTCATCATTCTCAATAAAAGTTCCATTTCCTTTTTTGGATCCGTCGAAGGAATCATCTTAACGTATTCTTCTTTACTATCAAAAAAAGTTTTATATAGAAAATTTTTCTTGTAATAGTTTTCGTTTTTATTGATGTTTTTTAATTTCTCAACAATATCTAAACGTTCCATAGGATTTACCACCTGATAAAAAATTTATTAAAATATTTTAAGCGTTGCCAAATAGCAATCTTGAATTTATGCCAATCTCCGAGCAAGCGTAGCTTTCACCAATAATATATTTCCTTTGTCTAATATAGTTTTTTTAATTTGCTTAAATTATTCTATAACCTGATCGTGCTCCGCTCCTGGAATAGCCATCCGATCCGCCCACATTTTCTTAAATAAGAAGATCCTTTTTTTGTAAGATAAACAATAGTCCCCCGATTAGATACTACCAGCACCAAGTGTAGGATCCCTTAAATTCAACAAAATATGCAGCATTTCATGCAGGTAAATTCGGATCGCAGAAAAATTTTCAGGTTGCCCGGGTAGACTAAGATACTGAGGTATTAATAGCATGGTACATACATCAGGAAATTTTATAACCTTTCCAACAAAATCAGAATAAGGTTGAATTGTCGATGCAATTTTAATTTTATGTTTTTCAGTTAGAGAAGGGACAGCATAATTAAACAAACGCCTAAAAGTAGGACTTCGACGATATATATTATGATAACTGTGTATTAGAATAACAGTTTTTTTCCCTGTTTCTAGTATTAAAGTAAATAAAAAATTAAACAGCTAATCAAACTGAGGAGAAAGCGTGGTATCTGTTACCTTACGTAACAAATCAGATACTTCTCTGACAGTGATCCTATAGCGGTACGGTGTAATTTTGATTACATAATGAATACTATTCAGTATAAATATACGACACGATTCATCTTTATGCTGTAATTATAATAGAATCGTTCTGCTATATGCTCTAAATTCGGGAAGTAGCTGTCTAAATAGAAAGATTGCATACCGTCTTCAATACTCAATTCCCCTTTGCCTCCCTTTAAATTCACTTTAGTGTAATATTTTTCTCCTGCTTTATGGGTAATCATTCTGGCATAATTTGGTTCTGTTGTGTGCCAATCAATTTCATAGCCCCCTCCACTGTTTTTAACCGGCATTACACGATCCTCATTGATGACATAAACGACAGAATAACCTTTCCATTTTATATTTTTCGCTCCCTGGCACCCTTGCACGCGGCAATGCCAGATTATGAGGATTAGACTTAACGGTAAATGCATCATATTATCTATCCAAGATGTAATCGGTAAATCCGTCGTTTTGCCAGCCACCTGCATCACTGCTGTAATAATTTTTTTGTCACGTTTTTGTGAGGTAGCAAAATGTGGTCCAGCTTCGTTCATACCATTTTTTAATCCATTAAAAAATAAGCTCGCCGCATCAAAACCAAGCGCAATCGTGCCAAACAGTGTTTGTATCCATTCATGGTGGCGGATACCTTCCTCTATGTTTATAATCTGCACCAACCACAGGTATTAGGGTTAATCAACTCTTCAAATACGCTGACAACATCAAATTGTGTGACCGTACTAAATTTCAAACGACACTGTTCTTGCATACAATCTGCACGCAGTTTGGTTATGTATTCAATAGATTATTCAAGTATTAAAAGTAATATTCCCTCTCAATGAATGTCTCAATAATCTTATCGTGCATTTTTTCAGATTTTGAGTAGCCTATCGTTTTACGATTCAATCGGTTAAGTCTCGTTCTCAGTGTTAAATTTTCTCTTTCTATCCTTTGTGTATAAAGCTTGCCAACGATGTGATTTGCGGAAGGTAAGATCGAATAAGCCGTAAAATTATCTGTACAGAAGAAGGCAACGTGAAAAGGGGCTAACAGCTCAAGGAGGCTCTGAAGCGTTGGGATACCTCTCCTCCCAAAAACATGGGCTATGATCCGCTTAAATCGAAGTTCCCTGAAGCCTTGGTCAAAGATGTTGAGCTTTATCCAGATGCTTACCAACGGGAACACGCGGCCCCTTTTAAGGTGTGCACGAAATCCATTTGGCAAGCCTTGAAAAAATGGGGCATCACCTATAAAAAAAACCTGCGTCATCCCAGGGCAGACGAAGACGTACGGTGTACCTTCCAGGAAAAGAGAGACGGCTATAAAGAGCAGGGAAAATCGTTGGGTTATCTTGACGAAAGCGGTTTCGCAAAAGATATGCCACGAACCCATGGATATTCTCCGCGAGGTCAACGCTGTTCTGGCCTCCAAAATGGGCAGGCCAAGAGGCGAACGAATGTTATCGGTGCGTTATTGGGCACGGTGTTGATGGCGATTGTCCTGTTTTCCAGCCCGGTTAACAGTGATGTCTTTTACGCCTGGGTCACACAGCTTCTCCAGCCTTCTCTCCCTCCTCATTGTGTCATCGTCATGGACAACGCCAGTTTTCACAAGCGTCAGGACATTCAACTCGCGATTATCAACGCCGGGCATCTGATTCAATACCTGCTTCCTTACCCTCCTGACCTCAATCCCATTGAACATAAATGGGCACAGGCTAAAAGTAAGAGAAGAGACCTCAATTGTGACATCAATACCTTATTTTCAGAATATATGATGTGATTATTATGTCGTTCATATATAGTACATCGGTATCTAAACACACTACACCCTGTTTTTTTAATATTAGCAAGCGCAGAATATCATTTGCAGCGATGATATTCCCACGCAGAGCAAGTTCTTTAATATACAACTGAGGTTCTTTTTGCCTATTATGGATCTGATCTATATTCCCAACATAAATAAAAGTATGAGGATTATCTTTTTTTAATTGAGTTAAAGCAGCTTGAAAGCTATAATAATTATTATCCCAGATCTCTGATAATTATTTTGACTGGCCTAAATGATGCTCGATTAAAAAATTTCTGACTGCCATATCAAAAACCATTCGATTATTTTATTGTATGTACCGGTAGATTTTATTTTGCCATTTCATTATTTGGCTTTCAAAAAGTGCATAAAAATTATCCTGGACAATAGAAGTACTCTCAAGCACTTCCTTGGTGGCTTTTTTTGTATACGTATAAACAGCTCTCGTGCCAGATAAGCATTGTTGTCTATCAAAGTTTTATTTGATAATGAGGATTTTGTTGTATTCATAAATTAATGTTTTCTCGTTGAATATCTTCTATTTTATTTAAACAGATAAAATGTAATATTTCATCGACTGATTCCATAATAGTTTTCTTACGGAATAACAGTAAATTTTGTAGCACATAATTATTCTGTCGCTGCCCATTTTTATTGGTCAAAACATCGGATAAAAAGTACTGTTAATCATCCCTAATAATAACGCCATTTTTTGTTGTGCACTCATTTTTTGGGACATGAGCTGGTATTTGTTCTTGGTATCGATAAATTTTCTATAAATAAAATTTACATTACAATAATTATTATTCTTGATAACACTGACTAATTTTTTAATAATTATTGAGCGTTCCATAGTATTTATTTATCTGTTATTTTTTTGCTATTGCTATCGGAGTCTTATCAGAATAATAGTTTAAATTCAGGTTACATTTTAATTAACAAAGAATATTTTTTAAAAACATCTAATTTTATGAAGATAATTTGGGGAGAGGAATAATGACATGTCCATCTTTTGTGTTCTCATCTGCTTGCTCAATATAATATTTTGTTAATTTTTCAACGGTAATAAAAACATCAAAAAGAAGCGTATCTCTATCCGTTATAACATCACCTGGAATCACAGAATAATGATTAGAAAAATTTGATGCCGGTTTTATAATACCTTTGAATAATAATTGTAGACGTGAGCTAGAGTGATTACCGGTAGCTCTAAAAGAATGATTAATGATAAATAAATTATTTCTTACAAATAGGCAGAGAAAATTAAATTTTCTCGAGATCAATACAGTCTCAGGTATGGCATCAGGCATTATACATCGCATACTCCCTTCGTTTGCATGCTCAAGATATATCACTGGATAATTGAATTTATCTTGCGTAACTGGCGTAGTTATCAGTAAAGCAGGCACGTGAATATTAACATATTCATTATTAGCAAGGGTGGAAACACGCCCACTATTTAAAATAAGCAGAGCATCCGTACGTTCGTAAAGCAGCTCTTGGTTAGAAATAATTTCAGGTTCTTTTATTGCACCATTCTGCTGATCATTTTGATACATTTTAATTAAAACAGATTGATGATTACTATTACTAATAAAGTATGCGCAGTGGGTTTGCTGATTAAAACCAAGATACTGATTTAAATTATAGATATTCTTGATAGTCGCTTCATTTTTTTTAATCGGCATAAACAGTATATTTATTTTTGGATAATACCAACCTTGCTGATCATTAGATAACATAATTTTTATTATTTCGGGGTAAGTATAAACTTTATTTAGTTCGGAAAGTTCATTTTTCATACCTGATAAATTATTAACATAATGATCAGTAAACGCCGGTGTAACTGCTAATAATATGATTTTAAAGGTTCTGTTTTCTCTACTAATTTGCAATAACAGACCATCGGTGGTAGTCCCTTTTATATATCCATTATTTTCTGCATTGACCTGTGTAAAGTAGAGAACAGTACCTCGCTCCCTTTTTGAAATGACTTTGATCAAATCCGGTATTACCGCCATTTTTCTTAAGACTGTTTTATGAAAAGAGTGCATCACTTCATCGCTTGTCATAGTATTGATATAACCAATTTCTTTACTTTTATCTTCCCTAATATTCATTAGCCAGGCACCTTTTTGGCTGTTTCTATCTATTCCTAGGTAGCTTAACTGTTGGTTGTTATCACGTTGACAAATAATAAAGCTCTTACTGTCTCTGTCATACCAAACGGCCAATAATCCTGCCTCATCATTCTGTTGTAAACCAGAGAGAGTAAGATAAGAGGAAATTTTAATCGTCTTTGTTTGTCCGATTGATAATGGAACCAAACCTTCCATTTTATTTGTCAGCTCATCGATGTATTCTCTAAAATAAACCCACCAATCAGCGTGTTCTCTTAACCAATTTTTACCCATGCCAACAAATGAGAGACTCTGATCATCATATAAAGCATATAACAGACCATCAGTCGTGGTAATAATCGTTTCTTTTATGCTTAACACCTGATCATTCTGAATATTAAAATCAATCAATAACATTTCTGTCGCAGTATCATCATCCTGTTGAACATACAATTTTTCAAATTTTTGTTCCCTATCAGTAGTACTCCAAAAATGGTAGTAACGGCGATTAGTAGGTTGATTAACAAAATTATTTTCATGTATTTCTACCATCGTTGTGCCAGCATAGTGAATGTTATCAGTGTGGCCACTCAGAATAAGAGGAATACGCTCAATAATATACCCCTTCTTATGAATACTGTTCTTTAATGGCCATATAAATCGCCTTTTTATCGAAATAATTGTATCTGTTATCCCATTGAATAACGGCTTTATATTCTTTCCAGCACGCGTCCAAGGATCAATTTTTCTGAGAAACTCAGGTATTTTATAAAAATCAGAATGCGATTGTGCTTGCATAAAACGACTGAAAGCCTCTACGCTAATTGTCTCAATTATTTCATTTTTTATCTTTGCCGGTAAGCTACGCGCCTCAATCAGTGTCAATCCTTTTTCAGGATATTGGCTATCAATACAATATTGCAGAAAAAAACATTCATCAATATCACGTCGCTTATAAGTATAGCTTTGTTCTAAAAAAATAAATCTATTTTCGTCTTTCAGTTTAGTGATTATTTTTAACTTTGCTGGAGAAGAAAATTTTATCGTCCCATCAGGATTAAGAATATCAGGCAGATAACCGATTGGAAAATAAATCTGTACTAATTCTTTATTTTCCGCTTCTGACATCCAAATAATATTTCGATAAGCATAAATATATTTTATGCCATTTACATCAATAGGTATCAGCAAATCCCCCTTAAACCAGGCATAACGTTCACTGAAGAGAAGTAACTGGACATTCTGACGTTTGGTATTATAAAAAAATGTACCTATTTTATTTTCTGTCCGAACAAAATCATTTGTATAAGAATAATAATAAACATGGCAACTCTCTTCGTCACCTTTTAAAGTAAAATTTTGTATGCGAGTATATTGTGCTACTTGCCGACTCTTTGCTTTCGGGATCATAGCGGCAAGATCGGCTTTTATTATTCCTTCCGTATTCATATAATTTATCGATCGTGAAGCCGGTCTTAGTTCTTCCAATACCTTTTGTGCATTAAGCTCCCTAACAATTAATCGGCCATGGAGATCCGTGGTCGCAACCCCCATATACAAATGGAAAGTAGCCTGTGTCCTGGCTAAATTGGTAATATTTAATACAATACTGTCTTTTTCACCCTGCTTAGCAGGCACATTTTCAATAAATTTATAACCCGCTAGGGTTTTTTGCAATCTCATATCACGTAGATATTTATGATTGGCACTGATGATCCAGGTAACATCCATATTATTACATTCAAGGGTGATATCGGCCTGCCCCCGGCTTAATACTAAAAAAATTATCGCTTTTCCTTCTTTAGGTGCATGTAAAATATAGTGTAGGTATTTTCTGTATACAGAATCCTCTATTTTTTGATCTTCCTTAATTCCTGGTGCAATCAAATTGTATTCTTCTCTACCGAGATAAATATTCACATCCGTTTTTTCATAGCGACACTTTAGTTCGGTGAGTGCCATCCAATCTAGACCGATAAATTTTTCAATAGAGTCCGTCAGAAATCCCGTTTTTTTATAAAAATTAAAAATAAAATGAGGATCTTTTTTAGCAAAATAGCGCATCGCATAAAATTCAGCATCATCTCTCCATTTTATAAAATCGGTTTTAGCATAAACGGGATCAATTTTTGTCCTAGGGGATCTGGGTAGAATCAGTGTATTCACCGCAGGCTGATCGGCAGCAGGCAAATCTGTTATAGCGATGACTTGATCTTTTTTCATGCCACTTAGATGATAGAGATTGATGTAGGCTTTTGGATTTTCAGTATTATTAATGAGATTTTTTCCTTGGGTCGTTTTTTTGCGTATTTGTACACCTGTCTCATCAAATATCACAGTAGGTGCTCTGCTGTCCTCCAGATTAATAGTTTTTATAACCGCACCTTCTAAAGGCTGTAGCGCTTTATTTATTATCGTAAATCCACCCTGCTCAAGACTTTTTTTGAGATGATTAAAACACATGCCGCACAATCGTGCTTTAGTTGTATTGTTAATCGTACCTTCTATCTTGGCACTAATTTTTTCACTCACTTTAGATAAACCATAGCCTACCAAAATGACTGCCAGCATCGGAGGAAGTGTCCATGTCGATTCCATAACTGACAAGCTCCCTATACTAAAAGTCAGTCCTACACCATCAAAAACCATTCTGGTTAATGCTAGGTTACGTTGACGATCATTTTCAGCTTCATAATATTCATAAGCATTGAGCAAAAAACCAGTGAAACCCAAGGTTAACCCCAGCTCTGTTGTAGATTTTCCTATCCTTTTCATAATTGGAGATTCATTGATATGATGACTATAATTCCACAAATAATTAATTGGCTCTCTTAATCGTTTAAAAAGCCAACCGATATTAATGATAGATTCCGCGAATCGATAGCTGCCTTCTGTTAGAGTCGATGCGGCACTGACTACATTATTAAAATCTGAAACCAGGGAAACCCAGACATGAAATTTCATGGTAGCAGAAAGAGGATCATCTTCCCCTTCGGAAGAGGTAATCAGTTGTTTAAAAGAATGGTATAAAGAAACTATTGAATCATCAAAACTACCTATGCCCCCCGCTCCCCCCATATGACCAATAGATCGCGCGAGCACTTGCTTTTTTCTGGTTAACGAATAATTTTTTCTAATCAGTTGAGCACGCTTATCAAGATACAATGTCATGTCAGCAAACATAGAATTTTTGCTACTGACCTCAGTAATACTACGACTGCGGAGATTAAGATAACTGACAGTGTAAGTAGCATCTATCGGATCATATTTTAGCTGCGATAATAACTCTAACCATTCCCCCTGAGCCAGCACGCGATTTTTTTGCCTTAATGCTTGATGTTCACGTATCCATGCTTGTGCATGGCTATATTGATCCGCGTTAATCAAGCTGGGATGAAATCCTTTGCTCCAGGTTAATTGCCCCACTCTCTGTATATATTGACTATTAGCATAATTTTTTTGCAAAAAAATCATGTTTTGCTGTTCCAAACTCACATTAGCGTTAGGATCCCATAAAGAATAACTGTAAAGTGTGAGTGGAGGAGGGTTACTTTGATCTGCATTTTTTTCGATTAAAATTTTAAAATTGCTTTCAAGTATTTTAATCGTGCGGGCAACTTCCGTAATCTGAAACTGTTCATCGTCATTTATTGCAATGTTACGTAATAGCTGCCTTTCAATATCTCCCAAGAAAATGGCTTTAATGACAGAGTCGCTTTTCATTCCTTGCAATATATGCCTGGCCGCACCTTCTTTATCCAGATTAAGATTAAAAAACGTAAAGCGATTAGCACGTACCCTCGATTGAAGACGTTTAAAAGCTTGCTCAAGCGTATTGGGTGTTTTGAAAAGCGTGTTGACAAGACGTTCAAACTGTTTTTTTCCATAACTTAAATTGAGGCTTTCAAGCCAATCTACGTAACTTTCAGCCTCTAAACTTCGTTTTAGTGCCTTCATAAGGGCAATGATTCTGTCAAGATTAGGATCATTGATAATCAGTTCATGTGTGAGTTTCCCCATCGCCACGGCCAGTGCCATGCTTTCGGCAGGTATAATAACAACGCCTTCTCTCAGATTTTTCAGTAGCCCTTCAGCTACCGTTAAATCTATCCATCCATCGAGATTTTCCAGATTATTCATCCATGCTACACGTTTCTCAGGGTGAAAGTTTAACGTTTCCATTACAGAACCCAATCCAAACGCTGTGTTATTAAATTCAGTAATAACGTTATTGTGCATCAACATGCTGCTGCCAAGAGACTGAGTTGTATAGGAAAGCGCTAGCCCAGTGGAACATCTGCTAGCCATGATTTCAGTGTCATTATCTGTTACGTCGCACCAGTGGATACCCGCAGCTAGCGGTACATCGGCATTAAACTCAGGCAGATTGCCTTTCCATCGACGCCCCATTACATCGACAGTGAATAAGCTTTTCTGGCTGATGATATATGCAACTTTGATTTTGGGAATACTCTGTTCAAAAGCGTTGTAAAGCGTGCTAATAAATAGGTTTTTATCACCAGATATCACAGTAGCAGACTGACAAGCTAATAGGCTCACTCGTGTTCTATAATGAGGACTGGCGGGCTGGAGAATTTTCTTTAGTTGCTCTACTATCCGTAGAGCATAAAGAAAAGTCATCGCACTGCTATTGCCAACTAAAATGATGTTCTTTCCCTGCTGTATTTTAGCTTCTGTATTCTCATCCTCTGTAGCCATCCGATAGATCAAGCGATCATTTTTTCCATCATAAAGATACCAATCACTCATATCTCTGTGTTGATTGTACAAAAATAATGCGATCTTAGTGCTCTGCGCATCATCATTGGCTTGTATGATGTATTGACCACCGTATTGTGGACGGTTGGTCAGTGGTTCAAGATAACGGTTGGATCCCCTCAGACTGGATTGCGTGGCTTCTTCGGTTAGGAAGGTTGCAGCTTTGAAAGAAAAAGTAATTTTTTGTTGAAAAAAGTAGGGATCGGTTGGTGACACTTCATTGCCATTTTCATCCAGTATTTTATTAAATATTTTATTTAGTAACTGAGAATAAGCAAAATCATAGGCAGGCATACCCAAAATCTCAGGAGTAGCCTGTTCATATTGATTCAATATATCCAATCGATAATGAAAGATCGCTTTAATATTTATTTTCAACCCTGCATTTTTAATAGCCGTTTGGATTTTAGGGATCATTTCTTTCTGTAAGAATATGAGAGTTGGATCCTGATTCGACGCTAATATCAATAATTTCCTGACTTCTTTAGACGTATGGATATCGTATTTGAATATAATATCGTATGTCTGTTTTAGGTTTGCCTGCATTTGAATAATAAATGGATTGCCTTTTACAACATCACCCTTTTTCGCTACCATCGCTTTGACATCATCAGCACTATACAAAAACTGAAAATAAGGATCGACTTTAATGTTTCCCAATCCGACAAACAGCGGGATATTTTTTTGTTTTGCCTCTTCTAGCCTTTCCTGTATAGCGGCTTTCTTTTTCGAATCCATACCATCAATCGGTTTTTTTGTTCTCCCTAGCATTTTTCCATCTTGCACCAATTCGTTTAAAATAAACTTTATAATAATTGCTTGATTTTGTATTCCTTCTGGATCTTCCGACGTTTTATCAATTAAATATCTGAATAAATTTTCATTAATAGCAGGCAGTAAATCAGTACTTAAATAAACACCACCATATTCATTTAATATTTCTAAGCATATAATATTACTCGCAGAAATCAGATTACCTCGTAAAATCAATTCTACTAGGTAATATCGATAAAAGTCATAGTCAGGATTTTTATTTATGATATAGATATTGCTCTTTGGATTGGCTGAATTCAGTTCTGTCCTAGTCGTTAACAAATTATTTTCATTATTTATAATAATTTTTTCCAGTTCTTCTTCTTCTCCTAATTGATATTTTTTACAAAAATCAATAATACCGTCATCAATGCTATTGCCACCTTTTATCATTTTTATATGCTTATAACTTTTATCTTGCCAATGTAGAAAAACACGAGCAAAAACATTTTTTTCCAAGTATAAAAAGTATTCTTAATGATGTGCACTTCATCTGGCTTGAATAATTCCATATTGTCAAAATTAAGTATAAATTCATCAATAATGCTTTTAGCTCTTGTATTAAAACTGAATTCTATTTCTAGTTCATACTTCTCGAAAATCACTGTTTCTTTTTTTCTTCGGTAAACTGGTTAGAATGATTGATATAACCGGTAAAAGCAACCTGCATAAAATCCATCAATCTGGTTATTGTATCTTGAAAAATTTTTTCTTTTTTAATAAGGGTAATACCATTAGGAGTAATAAAATTTTCATGCCATTGCCATTTTGCCTTTCTCTCAGGGTCCCAGGTGGTTAGATCTTGTTGTATTCCACTAGCGATTGCTTCTTCTATCATTTTCCTATCAATAATGAATTTTCTAATAATCTGAAGATAATTTTTTATAATCCTGTCGAAAGCAATATTTAAATTTTTCTCGTAGAAGTATGTTTTGAAAAAATCAACCGCTATTTTTTCCTGCGTAGCCAATTCCTGATGTGATGAATAATCTTTGAAATAAACTTTTAAGAAAGATGTTAGCATTTTTTTAAAATCATCAAAATTGATATTTGCATAAATGAGTGCCTGCTTACTTGCTTTTTTTTGTATACGTATAGCGAGTTCTTGCGCAAGTAACGCATTTTCGTCCATCCAGATATTGATTTCATAATCTGGATTGTTTTGTATCCAAAGATCGATGTAGTCTCTCTGTATGTCGGTTATCTTACAAAGACAGACAAAATGTAGAATTTTAGGCACGTTTTCCATTAAAGAATCTTTACGTGCAGAGAGTCTTTGGGATAAAAAAGGATTATAACGTCTTTCTCCCCTTCTATTATTGATAACAATCCATTTAGTAAGACAGTTTATCATTTTTAATAACAGTCTGGTTTCTCTTGATGGTAATAGAGGCTCGGTGGGATATAAATACTCATTACGGGCTGTGATAAATTCATAATAATGGCCTTTTTTGTTATATTCTGTTTGATCTATTGTAATGTTTTTAAGTTGTTTAATAATCTCTTCGTGTTGCATTATCGGTGATCCTTTTTCATTGACCTTCGGTACCGGTCATAAAATAATAGGATTCGGATTGGTAACTAAACTTTTGAAAAATACTTAATATTTTTGGTGGCTCGACAGTCAAAATACCATATTTTAACGTAGGTGGAAACAGAGAAAATTTTAAAGTATGTGCTATAAAAATATTGATTTTAATACTACGTGCAGCCATATATTATCTCCTAATAGATAATTTAAATGATGGGGGAAGTTATCAATAAGAAACAGAGCCGACAAAATATTTACCCTACGAATTGAAAGGCATAATTTAAATTTAATAACGCAGATTAAAAGGCCAGTAAGAAAAACTGGCTTTATACTGAATGTAAAATCCAATTATTGAGAACAAAATCTGAATAATTTCATTAACTCTTTCGTATACAAGAAAAACCAATAGAACGGAAAATACTTTTTTCACTATCCATTCACTGTACTCCTGTTTTATGCAAAAAACAATGTCAACGAAAAAATCACACTTTGAATTTTCTATATATTTTAAATTTCTATCTGTGTGCCTAACTCAATCACCCGATTCGGTGGTATTTCAAATTGATCGGATACACGTAACGAATTACGTCTAAGTACAATAAATAATTTGCCACGAAAAAAAAGATACCACGGCCGTTTAGTTAAAATGAGAGATTCATACGACATAAAAAATGAGGTTTCTATCATCTGGAATGGTAGTCCTTCCAAACCACAGAGATGGAAAATTTCTTCAACATTGGGCGTCTCTTTAAAACCATAACTGGCCCTAACCTGCCAAAAAGTTGACGAAAGTTGTTTGATTGTTACTCGCTGAACATTATGTATGTAAGGGACATCTTCTGTGCGCAAAGTCAGCAATAGTACCCTTTCATGCAATACCTTGTTATGTTTAAGATTATGTAGCAGTGCGAAAGGGATAACATTAACGGCTCGTGACATATAAACCGCTGTACCTGGCACTTTGATCGGGGGTGAATTTTCCAACGAAGTTATCATTGCTTTTAGCGAATTGCCGTGTTCATGCATACGGCGCAATAAACGAAAATGTTCGCTCTTCCAGGTGGTCATAATAATAAACATCAGCAAACCGAGGGTCAGTGGCAACCAACCACCGGAAAACAGTTTTAATGCATTGGCCAAGAATAGTGGAATATCAATGAATAATAAAGCTAGCAATACGGTGGCAACAAAAAAGCGATTCCAGTGCCAATTTTTCAGTGTTACCGTGCAAAATAGCACGCTAGTTATCACCATGGTACCCGTTACCGCGATACCGTAGGCACTGGCCAGATTACTCGAGTGTTTAAAACCGATAATCACCAAAACAACAGAGATATACAAAATCCAGTTAATAACTGGAATATAAATTTGCCCTGATTCCATTTCGGAAGTATTAACAATGCGCATGGGCGGTAAATAACCTAAACGCACCGCCTGACGAGTCAACGAAAAAACCCCGGAAATAACCGCCTGTGAGGCGATAACTGTTGCCAAGGTTGCCAGTATCAGCAAAGGTGTCATTGCCCAATCAGGAGCAAGTAAAAAAAAGGGGTTTTTAATAGCGTCAGGATTTTTCAATAACAATGCCCCCTGACCAAAATAATTAAGTACCAAAGAAGGCAACACCAAAATAAACCAGGCCAGGCGAATAGAAAATTTACCAAAATGTCCCATATCGGCATACAAGGCTTCTACACCAGTCACCGCCAATACCAAGGAACCCAAGGCAAAAAAGGAAACCATTCTATGCTCAGTAAAGAAGGCGATCGCCCATTTGGGATGAAACGCAGCTAACACCTCAGGATTAGCGATAATGCTACGTAACCCCAACAGTCCCAGCGTCAAAAACCAAATCAACATCACAGGCGCAAAAAGCTTGGCTACACTGCCTGTGCCATGTTTTTGAATCGAAAAGAGTAAAGTTAACACCACAATCGAGCAAGGTACGATGTAATGATCCAATGACGGTGAGCTAATTCTTAACCCTTCAATCGCTGACATCACGGAAATAGCAGGCGTGATCACCACTTCACCATAGAAAAAACTAGCACCAATCAAACCCATCATGACCAGTGTTGAAGTAGTACGAGCCGAAGTGTTACGTCCGGCCAATAACATCAGCGTTAAAATGCCTCCTTCGCCGGCATTATCTGCTCGCATAACAAAGGTGAGGTATTTCAGTGAAACGACCAGAATCAACAGCCAAAAAATCAGTGATAAAAACCCAAACACCACACCAGGACGAACATCAAAACCATAATTCCCCGAAAAACACTCTCGCAATGTATAGAGAGGACTCGTACCAATATCACCATAAGCCACACCTATTGCTGCCAAGGTTACTGCCGATAAAGATTGTTTATGTTCTGTACTCATAATTTATTTCTTTTTTCCTGAACATCCACAAACTAGTATTTATTGTTTAAAAACGGGTTAAAAATTTGCGGCACCATGAGACCTCTTACATAACCTGCTTAACATAATGGTAAACTTAACAACATGCTGAACATTGTATCACCGATACCTTGTTGCATTATCGAACATTACTGTATTATCGAACATGAATACCATCGTTCGCCAGAAATCATCGGTACCAACCGTAGCTTGTCCAGTATGCATTAATTAGAATGATTGCCTAGCCTAAATCTAGCAGCAAAAACGACAGTAAATGGCAGTAGAACTATCCTTAAGGTTAGAAAAATTCTATTAATCAGCAAACTATGTACTTAGAAAGAGGGTTTGTTTTTTATTCTCAAGTAAAAATTGTTTACACAATAGACTTATTACAAAATCAGAGAGTGGTGTGAAGTCAAGGCGCACGGCGTGCAGCAACCGCAGTGTACAAACGAGCACAAGAGATTTCGAACAGGTTCTAATGAAATAGACAGAATAATTATGCAAAAATCATCTCAATTAGTGGAAAGAATATCACGTCTAAGCAATGCGCTTGAAAGGGGACTCTACGAAAGACAAGAGGCCATCCGTTTATGTCTATTAGCAGCATTAAGTGGAGAAAGTGTATTTTTGCTCGGGCCACCAGGGATAGCAAAAAGTTTGATCGCCCGCCGTCTGAAATTTGCCTTCCGCGATGCGCGTGCTTTCGAATACCTGATGACCCGCTTTTCAACCCCAGAGGAAGTATTTGGTCCATTATCCATCCAAGCCCTGAAAGAAGAAGGACGCTACCAACGCCTAACCAAGGGCTATTTACCTGAGGCTGAAATCGTCTTTCTTGATGAAATATGGAAAGCAGGACCTGCTATTCTCAATACCTTGTTGACCGCGATTAACGAACGTCGTTTTAGGAATGGCGACCATGAAGACGAAATTCCGATGCGTTTACTGATCACGGCTTCCAATGAATTACCGGATGCCGATAGCAGCCTGGAAGCACTCTATGATCGCATGTTAGTCCGCTTGTGGTTAGATAAAGTTCAAGATAAACAAAATTTCCATGCACTACTGCTTAATCGTCAGGATGATCATCACAATCCGGTAGCCGAAAATCTCAGTATCAACGATGAAGAATTTCGTCAATGGCAACCATTAATCGATAAAATCGACTTGCCGGATCACTGTTTTGAGCTTATTTTTCTGCTACGTCAACGGCTAAATACCCTGGATCAAGCCCCTTATATTTCTGATCGACGCTGGAAAAAATCACTCAGGTTACTTCAAGCCAGTGCCTTTTTTAGTGGTCGTAAAACCATTGCTCCCATTGATCTTATTTTGCTGAAAAATTGCCTGTGGCATGATCTTGACTCGCAAAAATTGTTGCAACAACAACTCGAGCAACTGTTATGTGAGCAAGCGTATCAACAACAGCGATTGTTAATGCAACTCCAACATATTCATCGCCGATGGCTGCAATTTCAACAACAACAACACGATCAACAGGCATTAACTTTGGTGAAAAAAAGTAGCGGTTTTAGTCGCAAGATCCACTACTTTTTGCCAGAAACACTGCTTGAAACAACACTCACGTTGTTACTGCAAAAACCACTCTATTTGCATGATATCCAGGTTAATTACCTACAAATCGATAAAGAAACTTTATCTCTCTGGATCAACAAAGGAGGAAAGTTACACACTAAATTAAATGGCATCGGTTTTACTCAACCCATTGATGCGGAGATTAACCAGCAAGGTCAAATCGTCGTACTGGACATCAGCCGTCAAACCTCCGCATTATCATTGCCCAAAGCATTGATAGAAAATCCACCACCAGAATTACTGACAGAAAAAGCTGATGTAGCCACTCACCTATCAGAACAACGAAAATTTTTCAACCAACAGCAAGCTTGCCTTTTTATTCCCTCTTCCTGGCGAGTAAAAATCGAAGCCAGTCTGCTTCACGTCGCTGAAGAATTAAAACTCACCTGCAACAAAGACGGTACGGATCATCATCGATGTTAAGCCTAGCGACACTGGATATGCTGCTTTCTATCAGCGAAGGAACCTTGGTAGAAGAAATAGTGATTGGCGTACTGGCAACACCGCAACTGGCGACATTGTTTGCAAAATTTCCGCGTATTAAACGCGCATTGACTAAAGATATCCCCAGATGGAAACAGAATTTTCAACAACGCATCCAGGAAGCCAGGGTACCATCAAATTTAGCAGAAGAATTTTTTTTATATCAGCATAGTCAACAGGAAAACAGTACTCTTTTTTATCAACATTTGACAGCGATTGTCGATGAGCTAACGACGCTCAATTCACCTTTTTTAACTCAGGCAAAAAATATAATCGATGCGTCTGATTTCGAACAAAATCCACCATCAGGAGAAAGTTTACAATGCTTATTTCTCCAACGCTGGCGTCTTAGCTTAACCCTGCAAACCTTGAACATTCACCACACATTATTAGAACAGGAAAAAGAGAAATTACTGGCAGAATTACAACAGCGGCTAGCATTAAGCGGTGCTCTCGAACCTTTACTAGCGGATAACGACACCGCAGCGGGTCGACTTTGGGATATGAGCCACGGCCAACTACAACAAAACGACTACCAACTACTCCAGCAATACACTGATTTTCTACAGCAACAAACAGAATTGCAACAAATAGCCGAGCAATTAGGTCGTAGTAAAACAGCGAAAACACAACCGAACGCAGAGACCCATGTTGGATCCTATACCCTAATGGTACGGCAACCCGATACCTTTCCCGAAGAAGTCAGTGGGATCCAGCAAAGCAATGATATTTTACGTTTACTGCCAACTGAATTAATGCTATTGGGGATCAATGAACTAGAATTTGAATTTTATCGCCGTTTACTCGAACGACGCTTATTAACGTACCGTTTACAAGGAGATCACTGGCAAAAACAACAATGGCAACGAACGGTCAACCAACAAGGCGGTGAACAGCAGCCACGCGGCCCCTTTATCGTATGTGTCGATACATCAGGGTCGATGGGACAATTCAGTGAACAATGTGCCAAAGCATTCTGTTTGGCGTTATTACGTATTGCGCTAGCAGATAGCCGACGCTGTTACGTTATGCTATTTGCCACTGAAGTCGTCCATTATGAACTCTCAGCAGACAACGGTATCGAACAGGCAATACGTTTCCTCGGCCAACGCTTTCGCGGTGGAACAGATCTGGCAGCCTGTCTGGCGAATACTTTAGCAAAAATGGAAGAACAGCAGTGGATTGATACCGATGCCATCATCATTTCAGATTTTATTGCCCAGCGCTTACCACAAGATCTGATCAAAAAAATAAAAACACAACAGCAAATTCATCAACATCGATTTCATGCTATAGCAATGTCATCCTATGGTAAGCCTGGGATCATGCAGATCTTCGATCATATCTGGCGTTTTGATAACGGATTAAAAAGTCGCTTACTCCGTCGTTGGCGACACTAAAATAATAAACACCACACTTTATCCCCAAGGCTGCCTCCTAAGGTCGGCGACGTGAAGTAGTCTGTTATCTCTTGATTTTTTTGAAGAAACGGTGTTATCTATTAGCCGGTCCCGTTACTCGTTCAGCTAAGGTGTTATGCCTAAAAATATCTGTCACTCACATCAAACAGCGCATACCAAAATGGTGAAGCAGACCTTGAAAGAGGTTGCTAAAGCCTTAGCCATGCCTTATCAGAAAACGCATCAGGCCTTTACTGGCGGAGATAATCTTTTCATTACAGAGACGTTTTGGGAAATATTCTGGGCTCGCTTTCCCGCAGAGTCTGCAATGAATGCGGTCTATTTTTGCCCGGAGTGTCGGTCGTTTGATCTAGAACACCCGTGATGCTTGAGCTGAAAGATGAACCGTAAACTGCGTCATCCTTTTCAGGTCGGTCATGCGTGGTGGAATTACTATTGTGCTCATGCGGATAAAATACGGCCGGTGGTGGTCGATAATCTGATTAAACTGTTTTCCTGCGGAACATCGGCGCTGGGGTTTGCCAGCTGGCGCTGTCAAAAGGCAGGCTGTACGCACACCAAACGGATTTGCTTTACCTGCCACAGCCGTTCATGCCCTTCCTGTGGTAAGAAAGCCACAGAGCGGTGGGTGGCCAAACAGCGCACGGTGCTTCCCATCACAAAATGGCAACACATTACGTTCACTTTTCCCCGTGAGTTCTGGCCGTTGTTTGAGCTAAATCGTGCGCTGTTAACGCATCTCAGTCGTCTCGCTGCCAAGGTTATTTTAGATTTTTGCCAGCCAAAAAACCTATTGCCTGGCCTATTCACGGCGTTGCATACGCATGGGCGAGCGCTGAATTGGCATCCTCATGTGCATCTTTCGGTGACCTGTGGCGGACTCGATGACAATGCCGAAAAATGGAAAAAAATCACGTTTAGCGGAAAAACGTTGATGAAACAGTGGCGTTATCAGATTATCACACTACTTCGTCAACAGTGGGATACCTTGCAATTACCACCGGAGTTATCACAAACCCTCACGAGGCTGGGTCAACGGGAGCAGTTTCTGGATTTCCATTACCAACGGCATTGGAATATCGACCTGGCAAAGCCGACAGACAATGCCCAGCAAACGCTCAATTATTTAGGCCGTTATTTAAAAAAGCCTCCGGTGTCGTTATCCCGGCTGGAACATTATAACGGCCAGGAAGTGACCTATCGCTACCTCAGTCATAAAACCCGAGAGCAAGAAAAACTTAACCTCAGTATGGACGAGTTTATTCAGCGTTTTATTAGCCACATTCCGGATAAACATTTTAGGATGGTCCGCTATTATGGTTTTTTAGCGCCCCGCCGTCGGACTACACTGCTGCCGATTATAGATGCTTTGTTGGGGCAGGAAAAAGAAAAAACCGTCAACATCACTTATGCGGCAATGTTAAAACGCCTAAGTCGTATTGACCCTCATGAGTGCATCCTGTGTGGCTCTCGTTTGGTGCTAAGCGGTATCACATCAGGCTTGCCGTGGCATCAGTTAATGCTTCACCATGAATCTCTGGCAAAAATGAAGGGGATTTAGCCTCTGCAGGGAAGGGGCGCCTCGCGTTCGAAAATGCTGGTTTTTTAAACGAAAATGACCCTATTATCACCCGGGACTCTCTACGTTAAGGAGAATAACCCTAAAGTTTGAAAATAATATCGTTTATTTTTTGATCCAATTCTGTTTTTGACAATAAAACCAAATTATTAAAATTCCTATCTATGAACAATTGCCATTATCCCCATATTATCCACAGGTAGATCCCAGTCAATTCACAGCGTACAATGGCAACTTTTCTTCTCTTTAACTGGGTCTTTTATGTCTCACATTACCTTGATCAGTGGCAGTACACTTGGCAATGCCGAAGATGTCGCTGAATGTTTATCTGAACAATTAAACGCTTCTGGTTTTACCACCGAAGTGATGCATGGCCCTAAACTAAATGAACTAGTACTCAACGGCGAATGGCTAGTTATCACGTCTACCCACGGTGCAGGTGAGTTACCGGACAATCTTCAGCCCTTATTAGAGCAAATTGAACAACAGAAACCCGATCTATCACAGATCCGTTTCGGCGCAATAGGTCTCGGCGATTCGAGTTACGATCATTTTTGTGGTGCCATCAAAAAACTGGATCAAGAGTTACTCAGGCGAGGAGCCAAAAGGATCGGCCAAATACTTGAAATCAATGTCCTCAAGTGTAGCGTACCAGAAGATCCCGCAGAAGAATGGTTAGTTGATTGGATCAAATTACACACAACAGAGTAAACATTACGCGATCAAAAATGTATAAACCTGTGCAAAAGCAATGGAAAACCCGTAGTTATCCATAGGATAACTTTATAACGGCGAAACCCTGTGGATAACACGCCATTTAGATCCCAGCTTATACAAAACAAGATCACCGATCATTCACAGCAAATTAGCATCATTAATTATATGATTTTATTTATAAATAATAACTTATCCACAGATAATCGCGATCCTAATAATAGATCTAATAAAAAGATCTAATAAAAGATCTAAAATAATTAAAGGCAAGATCAAACCTGATCCTAAGCCACTTGGCTGATCGATTAAATTTGCGTAGAATCAGCGATACTTGGAACCTATCCGAAATCGTTATCAATTCCTGGATCACACGACGATCACCTGCATTAAGCGAGGCACAGGCAACATGCTTTATTCTGATCAATTTGACGTCATCATCATCGGAGGGGGCCATGCAGGCACTGAAGCTGCTATGGCTAGCGCCCGTATAGGACGTCAAACCCTGTTGCTAACCCATAACATCGATACTTTAGGACAGATGTCCTGTAACCCAGCAATCGGTGGTATTGGCAAAGGACATCTGGTAAAAGAAATCGACGCTTTAGGTGGCCTAATGGCAAAGGCGATAGACAAAGCCGGTATCCAATTCAGGATCCTCAATTCCAGCAAAGGACCTGCTGTCAGAGCCACTCGCGCTCAAGCCGATCGGATCCTTTATCGTCAAGCAATACGTACTGCATTAGAAAGACAACCTAATCTGATGATCTTCCAACAACCCGTTGAAGACCTAATGATCGAAAACGATCGGATCGTCGGTGTTGTAACGCAGATGGGAATAAAATTCCGTGCTAAAGCGGTTGTATTAACCGTTGGTACTTTCCTCGATGGCAAAATACATATTGGCCTGGAGAATTACAGCGGTGGCCGTGCTGGTGATCCCGCTTCGATCTCATTATCCCAGAGGTTAAAAGAACTTCCTTTGCGGACAGACCGTTTAAAAACAGGAACCCCACCGAGAATTGATGCAAAAACCATCGATTTTGATCAATTAGATCTTCAGCTAGGTGACACACCAATACCCGTGTTTTCTTTCCTTGGTCATCCAACACAACACCCCAGACAGATCGCATGCCATATCACCTATACCAACGAAAAAACGCATGAGATTATTCGCAACAATCTCGATCGTAGCCCGATGTATTCGGGCGTAATTGAAGGAATTGGTCCGCGTTACTGTCCGTCAATCGAAGACAAAATCATGCGTTTTGCTGATCGTAACGCCCATCAAATCTTCCTCGAACCTGAAGGGTTAACTAGCAACGAAATCTATCCAAACGGTATCTCAACAAGTTTACCTTTTGATGTACAAATGCAGCTCGTCCGCTCGATTAAAGGAATGGAAAATGCACGGATCATCCGGCCTGGCTATGCCATTGAATACGACTATTTCGATCCTCGTGATTTAAAAACTACGTTAGAAAGTAAATATATCCAGGGACTCTTCTTTGCAGGCCAAATCAACGGCACCACAGGTTACGAAGAAGCAGCAGCTCAAGGATTACTTGCCGGACTTAATGCCGGACGTTTAGCCAACGAGGATGAAAGTTGGTCACCAAGACGAGATCAAGCTTACCTTGGCGTGCTGGTAGACGATTTAAGTACACTAGGTACCAAAGAGCCTTACCGTATGTTCACTTCCAGAGCTGAATACCGTTTAACATTACGTGAAGATAACGCCGACCTACGCCTGACTGAAATTGGTCGCAAGCTAGGTTTGGTTAATGATCTCCGCTGGGCACACTACAGTAAAAAAACTGAACAAATAGAAAAAGAACGCCAACGCTTACGTGACATCTGGGTACATCCTCATTCAGAGAGTATTAATCAACTTAATAAGTTACTACAATCGCCCTTATCACGGGAAACCAATGGTGAAGAGCTACTGCGTAGACCCGAAGTTAACTACCAAATACTTACCACACTGGATTTATTTACCCCAGCATTAACCGATCCTCAAGCAGCGGACCAAGTTGAAATTCAAGTCAAATATCAAGGCTATGTTCTGCGTCAACAAGAAGAAATAAAAAAACAACAACGTAATGAAAATACTTTGTTACCGATAGATCTCAATTACCATAATGTTTCTGGCCTATCCAACGAAGTCATTGCTAAACTCAGCGATCATAAACCAAATTCTATCGGTCAAGCATCCCGTATTTCAGGTGTAACTCCAGCAGCGATATCTATTTTGCTGATTTGGCTAAAAAAACAAAACCTATTGCGCCGTAGTGCCTAATTTAAGTGTTGGCGATATGATTTCAAATTCAAAAAATATTTTGATGCTAAAAGAATTAGGATCTTTGCTCAATGAAAAGGAGATAATTTTACCTGATAGACAAAAACAACAGTTGATTAGTTATGTTAATTTATTAGATAAATGGAATAAAACTTATAATTTAACCTCTGTGCGTGATCCTCAACAAATGCTAATTCGCCATATTATGGACAGCATAGTTATTAAACCTTACCTGCAAGGGAGCAGGTTTATTGATGTTGGTAGTGGTGCAGGTTTGCCTGGTATTCCACTCGCTATTGTTTGTCCTGATGCTCATTTCACCTTACTTGACAGCTTAGGCAAAAGAGTTCGCTTTCTACGACAAGTACAGCATGAATTAAAAATAACCAATATTGAACCGATACAAAGCCGTGTTAAGAGCTTCATTGCAAATCCGTTGTTTGATGGCGTGATAAGCCGCGCATTCGCTTCACTGCAAGATATGCTGTCTTGGTGTCACCATTTAGTGAATAAACAACATGAAGGACGTTTTTACGCATTGAAAGGGTTGAAACCAAATGACGAGTTAGCGAACTTACCTGCAGGAATAACCACAGAATTAATAGTTAAATTGCAAATACCAAATCTGCCTGAAGCACGTCATTTAGTTATTTTAAAATAAGGTTACTACTGTGCTAACCGCCAGGTACGGAACAACTTAAATTTCCTTCTTCACACTTTAAGTAACGTTGGAAATCGTTGATCCGTAATTGAGTTTGAGAATTCAAACAGCTAAGCAAGATCATGGGATAAACGCTCCCTTGAGCCACACTAAACGAAAAGAAATCGCATTCTGCATCGCAATAGGATAACCAGGCACGCTGGGCTTTAACTAAAAGCTCAGTGCCGTTTTTATCACCTTTCAGATGTTGAACGATCAGCTTGTAGAGAACATTGAGTTCTGCATCCGACTGTTTGTAGAGTTTGTCGTAACATTCATTTAACTCCCTCTGGCTACTGTTGGGATTATCGCAATTTTGCACAGCATAAACCCATTGTGTCGATGTGAGTAATAATAACGCCCAGAAAAAAGAAAAAATAATGCCCATTTTTATGGTCTTCTTAAATAATAGGGAGGTTAAATAACCTTAGGTCAATACATACAATATTTTACTTGTAAAAACCGTAGATGAATCGCGTTTTTTAATAATACTTCACCTTTTCGTTACTTATAGATTGAATTCATTTGATTGCATCGTATAATTTGCTCGCTTTCGGTTGGTTGAGCTCCTTGTGTTCAAAGCTTAAATCGGGTTAAGCCATGAGTACCAGTAACACAGTAATTTTACTGCACTCGAGTGTATCAGAAAGACAAACAGCTCATAGCACAGTAGGTTTCGCAAGAGGTCTACAAATTATCAATAATTATCAGTGACGGTAGAGGCATCATGTCTGCATCAGGAGAAAGCCCCTCTCAACAAGAGTATATAACTCACCACCTGAATCACCTTCAGTTGGATCTCCGCACTTTTGAGCTAATCAATCCCGACTCTGTGGGTTCTGCCTCGTTTTGGACGTTGAACATTGATTCGCTGTTTTTTTCCTTTGTGTTGGGTCTCTTCTTTCTGCTTGTTTTCCGCAGGATAGCGGCAGGTGCCACCAGTGGTGTACCCGGTAAGTTACAGACCGCGGTTGAGTTAGTTATTGGCTTTGTTGACAGCAATGTGCGGGATATGTATCACGGCAAAAGCAAGGTTATCGCACCACTCGCCTTAACAGTGTTCGTTTGGGTAGTGTTGATGAATACCATGGATTTATTGCCGATTGATTTACTACCCTATATCGCTGAGCATATTTTTGGATTACCGGCGTTACGTGTGGTTCCTACCGCTGACGTAAGTATTACCGTATCAATGGCATTGGGTGTGTTCATTCTGATTCTATTCTATAGCATTAAAATGAAGGGGGTTGGCGGCTTCGTGAAAGAATTAACCCTGCAACCTTTTAATCACCCGATATTTATTCCAGTCAATCTGGTCCTTGAAGGTGTTAGCCTGCTGTCTAAACCTGTTTCACTGGGTCTACGACTGTTCGGCAATATGTATGCAGGTGAGTTGATCTTCATCCTGATTGCCGGTCTGTTACCTTGGTGGTCACAGTGGTTGTTAAGTGTGCCTTGGGCCATTTTTCATATCCTGATCATTGCGCTACAGGCCTTTATTTTCATGGTTCTGACGATTGTCTATCTCTCGATGGCATCTGAAGAGCACTGATTTTTTTATACTACTGTGTTTTAACTTAATATGGAGACTATCATGGAAAACCTGAATATGGATCTGCTGTACATGGCTGCCGCTGTAATGATGGGGTTAGCGGCAATCGGTGCTGCGGTCGGTATCGGCATCCTGGGTGGTAAATTTTTGGAAGGTGCAGCACGTCAGCCTGATTTAATTCCCTTGCTACGTACACAATTTTTTATCGTCATGGGACTGGTTGATGCGATCCCTATGATTGCCGTTGGTCTTGGTCTATACCTGATGTTTGCTGTTGCGTAAAAAAAGTAGCGTATTTCTCTCTACTATCAATTTATGCTCATCTATTAACTTTTAAAGAGGCATTGTGCTGTGAACCTTAACGCAACAATCCTCGGCCAGGCCATCGCGTTTTTTCTGTTCGTCATCTTCTGTATGAAGTATGTGTGGCCGCCGATTATGGCTGCCATTGAGAAGCGTCAAAAAGAAATTGCTGACGGTCTTGCTTCTGCGGAGCGTGCCAAAAAAGACTTGGACTTAGCGCAAACCAATGCGACTGACCAATTGAATAAAGCCAAAGCACAGGCTCAGGTGATCATCGAGCAAGCAAGTAAACGTAAAGCTCAGATCCTTGAAGAAGCGAAGACCGAGGCTGAACAGGAACGTAACAAAATTGTAACGCAAGCACAGGCTGAGATAGAGGCTGAACGTAAGCGCACTTATGAAGAGTTGCGTAAACAAATCGCAATGTTAGCAATAGCTGGCGCTGAGAAAATTATCGAACGTTCCGTGGATGACGCTATTAGTAGCGACATCGTTGATAAAATGGTTGCTGAACTGTAAGTGAGGGGCTAATGTCTGAATTTGTTACTGTAGCTCGCCCTTACGCCAAGGCTGCTTTTGATTTTTCTGTTGAGCATCAAGCGGTTGGACCTTGGCAAAATATGTTAGTGTTTGCTGTCGAAGTGGCGCGTAATGAACATATTGCCGAATTGCTTTCCGGTTCTTTGGCACCAGAGGCGATGTCAGAAATATTTATTGCCGTTTGTGGTGATCAACTTGACGAATTCGCTCAAAATTTTATTCGGGTTATGGCGGAAAATGGTCGTTTACGGGTTCTGCCCGAAATACTTGAACAGTTTATTCAGCTACGAGCCTTACTGGAATCAACCATCGACGTTGAAGTTTCCTCAGCGAGGGTGCTAAACGATATACAGCGAGAAAAAATATCTGCTGTGATGGAAAAGAAGCTGCTACGTAAAGTTAAGCTGAACTGCAAAATCGATAAGTCTGTCATTGCTGGTGTGGTTATTCGTGCTGGCGATATGGTGATAGATGGCAGTGTACGTGGTCGTCTTGGACATCTGTCAGACATCTTGCAGTCTTAAGGGGACTGAAGCACATGCAACAACTCAATTCCAATGAAATTAGTGAACTGATCAAAGAGCGGATTGCTCAGTTTAAGATAGTGAGTGAGACTCACAATGAAGGGACTATTATTTCCGTTAGCGATGGCATCATCCGTGTACATGGTTTAAAGGATGTGATGCAGGGAGAGATGGTCGCACTACCGGATAACCGTTATGCCATAGCATTAAACCTGGAACGTGATTCCGTGGGTGCCGTAGTAATGGGATCATACGCTGATCTTGCTGAAGGTATGAAAGTCAAGTGTACTGGTCGTATCTTGGAAGTGCCCGTTGGCCGCGGCTTGCTAGGTCGTATTATCAATACGTTAGGTGCACCTATCGATGGCAAAGGTCCAATAGAAAACGATGGTTTTTCCGCCATTGAAGCCATTGCACCTGGGGTAATCGAACGTCAATCTGTTGATGAACCGGTTCAAACAGGCTATAAATCTGTTGATGCGATGATACCCATTGGTCGTGGTCAACGTGAATTGATTATTGGCGATCGTCAAACGGGTAAAACGGCACTGGCGATCGATGCGATAATTAATCAACGCGATTCTGATATTAAGTGCGTTTATGTCGCTATCGGTCAAAAAGCCTCAACAGTAGCAAATGTCGTCCGCAAGCTCGAAGAGCATAACGCCTTAGCGAATACCATAGTAGTGGTAGCGACAGCCTCTGAATCTGCTGCGCTACAATATTTGGCACCTTACTCCGGTTGTGCTATGGGGGAATATTTTCGCGATCGTGGTGAAGATGCATTGATTGTTTATGATGACTTATCCAAACAGGCTGTAGCATATCGCCAAATTTCCCTGTTACTTCGTCGTCCACCTGGTCGCGAAGCTTACCCGGGTGATGTGTTTTATCTTCATTCGCGTTTGTTGGAGCGTGCTGCTCGTGTTAATGCTGCTTATGTCGATGTTTTCACCAAAGGCAAAGTAAAAGGTAAAACCGGTTCTCTCACGGCTTTACCTATCATAGAAACACAAGCCGGTGACGTTTCTGCATTCGTGCCAACAAACGTTATTTCGATTACTGATGGTCAGATCTTCCTTGAATCGGGTTTATTTAACGCGGGTGTTCGTCCAGCAGTTAACCCTGGTATCTCGGTATCCCGTGTTGGCGGTGCCGCGCAAACCAAAATCATTAAAAAATTGTCCGGTGGTATCCGTACCGCCTTGGCACAGTATCGTGAGCTCGCTGCTTTCTCCCAGTTTGCCTCTGATTTGGATGATGCAACACGTAAGCAACTAAATCATGGTCAAAAAGTGACTGAATTGCTGAAACAGAAACAGTATGCGCCTATGTCCGTTGCTCAACAATCTTTGGTGCTCTTTGCGGCGGAACAGGGTTATCTGGCGGATGTTGAACTGGCTAAGGTCAGTAGCTTTGAAGTGGCGTTATTGGCTTTTGCTGACCGTGAATACTTCGAATTCCTGCAACACATTAACCAAACTGGTGCGTATGACGATAAAATTGAGGGTAAGTTAAAAGATATCCTGGAAAAATTTAAGGCAACTCAGTCCTGGTAATAAGGAGAAGCAGCAATGGCCGGAGCAAAAGAAATACGTTCCAAGATCGCCAGTGTGCAAAACACGCAAAAAATCACCAAAGCCATGGAGATGGTTGCTGCCTCCAAAATGCGTAAATCGCAAGAACGTATGGCAGCTAGCCGCCCTTATGCGGAAACGATACGTAATGTAATTGGGCATCTCGCACTAGGTAATCTGGAATATAAGCATCCCTATCTAGAAGAACGTGAGATTAAACACGTGGGGTATTTGGTAGTTTCCACTGACCGTGGTTTGTGCGGTGGCTTGAATACTAACCTGTTCAAGAAATTGTTGGCTGAGATGCAAAATTGGTCAGAAAAAGGCATTAAATGTAATTTAGCCTTGATTGGATTGAAAGCAGTCTCTTTTTTTAGCTCTTTCGGTGGTAATAGTGTAGCAAGCAACATCGTTGCCGAGGTGACGGGGATGGGAGATAACCCGTCGCTGTCAGAACTTATCGGTTCAGTGAAAGTTATGTTGCAGGCCTATGATGAAGGCCGTCTGGATAAGTTGTATATTGTCAACAACAAATTCATCAATACCATGTCTCAGGAACCACAAATCGTACAGTTATTACCTCTCCTTCCTGCGGAAGAGGGTGAACTGGAGAAAAAATCCTGGGATTATCTGTATGAACCCGATCCTAAGGTCTTACTGGATAAGCTTTTGCGCCGCTATTTAGAATCGCAGGTTTATCAGGGGGTAGTTGAGAATCTGGCTAGCGAACAGGCAGCGCGCATGGTCGCGATGAAAGCCGCCACTGATAACGGCGGCAGTTTGATCAAAGAGTTACAGTTGATTTATAACAAGGCGCGTCAGGCTAGCATCACTCAGGAACTTACCGAAATCGTCGGGGGAGCCTCCGCGGTTTAAAGTAAAATTTTACGTGTTACGTAGAGGATTTAAGATGGCTACTGGAAAGATTATCCAGGTAATTGGCGCCGTAGTGGACGTCGAATTTCCTCAAGACGCGGTGCCTAAGGTGTACCATGCTCTTGAGGTGAAAGGAGCAGCGAGTAAGTTAGTGTTGGAAGTACAGCAACAACTCGGAGGTGGTGTTGTTCGTTGTATTGCAATGGGATCTTCAGACGGTTTACGGCGCGGATTACGGGTAATCAACCAAGGTAATCCGATCAAGGTACCTGTTGGTAAAGCGACGCTTGGTCGGATTATGAACGTGTTGGGTGAACCCATCGACATGAAAGGTGCCATTGGCGAAGAAGAACGTTGGGCGATCCACCGTGAAGCGCCTCGTTATGAAGAACTTGCCAATTCACAAGATTTACTAGAAACCGGGATCAAAGTAATGGATCTGATCTGTCCGTTCGCCAAGGGCGGGAAGGTCGGTCTGTTTGGTGGTGCTGGCGTGGGTAAAACGGTAAATATGATGGAGCTTATCCGCAACATTGCGATTGAGCATTCAGGTTACTCGGTGTTTGCCGGGGTTGGTGAGCGTACCCGTGAAGGTAACGACTTCTACCATGAAATGAAAGATTCTAACGTATTAGATAAGGTTTCTCTGGTATATGGCCAGATGAATGAGCCACCAGGCAACCGTCTGCGTGTGGCGCTGACTGGCCTCACTATGGCAGAGAAATTTCGTGATGAAGGGCTTGACGTTCTGTTTTTCGTCGATAATATTTATCGTTATACCTTGGCGGGTACCGAAGTTTCGGCATTGTTGGGGCGTATGCCATCAGCGGTAGGTTATCAACCCACTCTGGCAGAAGAAATGGGAGTGTTGCAGGAACGTATTACCTCGACGAAAACGGGTTCTATTACCTCAGTACAGGCTGTCTATGTGCCTGCTGATGATTTGACGGATCCATCACCTGCTACCACCTTTGCTCATTTGGATGCAACTGTTGTATTAAGCCGTCAAATTGCTTCTCTGGGTATCTATCCGGCAGTTGATCCACTTGATTCTACCAGTCGTCAACTTGATCCGTTGATTGTTGGTCAGGAGCATTATGATGTTGCTCGGGGGGTTCAATCGATTCTACAGCGCTACCAGGAACTAAAAGACATTATTGCGATTCTGGGGATGGACGAATTATCGGAAGAAGATAAGCTGGTTGTCTCCCGCGCCCGTAAAATTCAGCGTTTTCTGTCGCAACCGTTCTTTGTTGCGGAAGTGTTTACCGGTTCTCCAGGCAAATTCGTCTCGCTAAAAGATACTATCCGTGGTTTTAAAGGCATTATGGACGGTGATTATGATCATCTGCCAGAGCAGGCGTTCTATATGGTTGGTACCATTGAAGAAGCTGTGGAAAAAGCCAAAAAACTGTAACACTGCTGACAGGAGGGTGACATGGCTACAATGACTTACCGTCTGGATGTGGTCAGTGCAGAAAAGAGGATGTTTTCTGGCCTAGTACAAAAAATTCAGGTGACGGGTAGTGAAGGAGAATTGGGCATTTATCCAGGCCATGCTCCGCTATTGACTTCCATTAATCCTGGCATGGTACGTATTGTTAAACAGTTCGGTGAAGAAGAATTTATTTATCTTTCTGGTGGCCTCCTTGAGGTGCATCCGAATGTTGTAATCGTACTGGCTGATACCGCTATTCGTGGGGAAGATCTCGATGAAGCAAAGGCGCTGGAAGCTAAGCACAAAGCAGAAAGCCATATTAATGATTCTCACTGTGATGTTGATTATGCCCAGTTATCTGCTGAACTGGCAAAAGAGATTGCGAAACTACGTGTAATCGAATTGATCAAAAAAGCGATGTGATCGTATTGATTAAGAAAGTGATGTACCTTTGGCCCACCCTTGGTGGGCTATGTTGTTTCATTAGACTTCTTGCAAAACCTCGTCCTATATTCAACCATTCAATTAGAGTAATCAGGTTATTTATGTCAAACAGTTTAAGTGTCGTCATTCTTGCTGCCGGTAAGGGAACACGGATGTACTCAGCACTGCCTAAGGTGTTACATCCACTGGCAGGCAAACCTATGGTGCGGCATGTCATTGACGCTGCCTTAGAATTAGGAGCGAGCAACATTCATGTGGTTTATGGGTATGGTGGCGAATTACTTAAAGAGACGTTGATTGATCTTGAATTGAATTGGGTCTTGCAACAGCAACAGCTTGGCACCGGACATGCTGTGCAGCAAGCAGCACCCTATTTTTCTGCTGATGAAGATGTTCTGGTGTTATATGGCGACGTGCCCTTGATCACAGTGGAAACATTAAAGCACTTGTTAGCGGTCAAGCCTACGGGAGGTATCGGTTTGCTGACAGTCAAGCGGGATGATCCCTGTGGTTATGGTCGCATTTTACGTGAAAACGGTGATGTTATCGGCATTGTCGAGCATAAAGACGCCAATAACAGTCAGCGAGCAATCAACGAAATCAATACCGGTATTTTGGTTGCTAATGGTGCTGATCTGAAACAGGGGTTGTCTATGCTAAATAATGACAACGCCCAAGGTGAATTTTATCTCACTGATATCATCGCGTTTGCTCATGCTGAGGGTAGAAAAATCGCTACCGTCCAGCCTGCTCGTTTTAGTGAAGTTGAAGGTATTAATAACCGCTTGCAGCTTGCACGTCTTGAGAGGGTATTTCAAATGGAGCAGGCAGAGAAATTACTTTTATCTGGCGTAACTTTGCTCGATGTGGCGCGTTTCGATTTACGTGGTGATTTGACCTGTGGTTGCGACGTTACTATTGATACCAACGTGATTATTGAAGGTAGTGTCACCTTGGGAGATCGGGTACATATCGGTGCTGGATGTATTTTAAAAAATTCGCGGATTGGTGATGACTGTCAAATTAAACCTTATACCGTACTGGAAAATGCCTCTTTGGAGGCGACTTGCAGCGTTGGTCCTTTTGCTCGCTTACGTCCAGGGAGTGAGTTGGCTGAGGGGGTGCAGGTTGGCAACTTTGTCGAGATTAAAAAGACACGTTTGGGCAAAGGCTCCAAGGCGGGTCATCTTTCTTACCTTGGAGATGCTGATATTGGTTCTGGCGTGAATATCGGAGCAGGAAGCATCACTTGTAACTATGATGGTGCTAATAAATATAAAACGATCATCGGTAATAATGTTTTTGTTGGTTCGGCTAGCCAATTTGTAGCACCGATTAAGGTGGCAAATGGGGCGACCATCGGCGCCGGTACGACAGTAACAAATGATATTGCTGAAAACGAGTTGGTACTCAGTCGTGTTAAACAATGCAATATTCAAGGTTGGCAGCGTCCGGTAAAAAAAATCGTTAAATAGGAATATAAACTGATGTGTGGAATTGTTGGTGCAGTAGCGCAACGTGATATTGCTGAAATATTGATTGAAGGTTTACGCCGTCTTGAATATCGCGGTTATGATTCCGCCGGTCTAACCGTGGTCGATAGCAAAGGTCAGATGAATAGTTTGCGTCGAGTGGGTAAAGTGCAGGTATTGTCTGATGCTGCTGTAATGCAAAAATTACAGGGTAGTACCGGCATTGCACATACCCGTTGGGCGACTCACGGTGAACCTTCAGAAGTCAATGCACATCCTCATGTTTCGCAACATATTTCTGTGGTTCACAACGGTATTATTGAAAACCATGAATCATTACGCGAGCTATTGATCAGTCGTGGTTATCATTTTACTTCTGAAACCGATACTGAAGTGATTGCTCATCTCGTGAATTGGCAGCAACAGCAAGGTGGTTCTCTGCTCGAGGTGGTTAAAGCTGTGATTGCTCAATTGCGCGGTGCTTATGGTGCAGTGATAATGGATAGTCGTGATCCTGGTCGTTTAGTGGCTGCTCGTTCAGGTAGTCCACTGGTGATTGGTTGTGGCGAGGGTGAAAATTTTATTGCCTCCGACCAATTAGCTCTGCTACCTGTTGCCCGTCGTTTTATTTTCCTGGAAGAAGGGGATCTGGCCGAAATAAGTGCCGATAATCTGAGTATTTTTGATAAACAGGGCAATGTAGTAAAACGCCCAGTAGTTGAATCGCAAACAAAGTATGATGCGGGTGATAAAGGAACCTATCGTCATTACATGGAAAAAGAAATCTATGAACAGCCGATAGCGATTAAAAATGCACTGGAAGGCCGTTTGAATCATGGTAAAGTCGATTTGTCAGAATTGGCTGAAAAACAGGAGTTACTGTCAGGGGTACAACATATTCAAATTATTGCCTGTGGCACCTCTTACAATTCAGGGATGGTAGCACGCTATTGGTTTGAATCTTTAGCAGGCATAGCATGCGATGTTGAAATTGCCTCTGAATTCCGTTACCGCAAATCTTGCGCACGTACAAATAGTCTACTGATCACGTTGTCACAATCGGGAGAAACGGCAGATACGCTGGCGGCATTACGTCTGTCTAAAGAGCTTGGCTATTTAGGTTCATTGGCGATCTGTAACGTTTTGGCGTCTTCATTAGTACGTGAATCCGATATGGCATTGATGACTAAAGCCGGTACTGAAATTGGTGTTGCTTCTACCAAGGCATTTACGAGCCAACTAACCGTGTTGTTAATGCTGGTGGCCTACATTGGGTGTTTGCAAGGTCAAGAGGAAAGTCGGGAACATGATATTGTGCAGGCACTGCAAAAATTGCCTGCCAGAATAGAACAGATGTTGGCACTGGATAAAACCATTGAGATGTTGGCACAAAATTTTGCTGATAAAAAGCATGCGTTGTTTCTTGGGCGAGGTGATCAATATCCGATTGCTATGGAAGGTGCCCTAAAGCTAAAAGAGATCTCTTATATTCATGCTGAAGCTTACGCTGCCGGTGAGTTGAAACATGGCCCGTTGGCACTGGTCGATAATGAGATGCCGGTTGTTGTTGTCGCGCCAAATAATGAACTGCTAGAAAAACTGAAATCGAATATTGAAGAAGTACGCGCCCGAGGGGGGCAGTTGTATGTCTTCGCTGATCAAAATGCGGGTTTTAGTGACAGTAATGGCATGAAAATTATTCCATTACCACATGTAGAAGAAATTATCGCGCCCATTTTTTATACCGTGCCACTGCAACTGCTTGCCTATTATGTCGCTCTGATTAAAGGCACCGATGTCGATCAACCGCGTAATTTAGCAAAATCGGTGACGGTTGAATAAGCGTTGTGAATCCTATCTTTATACAATTCTTCATTAGCTACTGTTATTCGTTAGTGAGTTGCTGATTAAGAGACTCTCTTGGCCTATTATTAGGCCTTGTTTTTTCTTAGTTAAAGAAATTAATTGAATTGAGGATAAATATTATGCTAAGCGTTGGTGCTACTGGTGCTGGAGAAGTTCCATACCAGTAGATGAGAGCTGATTCCATATCATCTCAGCCTGTTTCAGCAGGAAATGCTGGAGTAGTCCCAGAAGTACTGTTGGAAAAAGGAAAATTAAAAAACTGCCTGCTTGATTACATAGATATATTTTGGGCTAAAATAAAAGAACCGTTGAAAGAATTAAACGTAGGGTTCGAGCCAGGATCAAAGTTAAATGCAGATCATGTCTCAAGTATTAATAAGGCAGCAAAATCATTGAATGAAGCTGTAAAGAAATTAAGTAAAACGGAAAAAACTAAGATTACGTGTTTGGGCGATGAATATACTGTAGTAATACAATCTATAATTAAGATCTGCGAAAATACTGCAACATTTAAGCCTAATAAATTCAAACCTCTCATTACTTTACAAAATACTCTTATCGGCCTTATAAAAGAAGAAAGTTCTAAAAAAGAATCATTTTTGGAAAGATTAACAGGTGTATTTAGTTCTGGAGGACCAAGCAGTAGTGATACAATGAAACTACTTCAAGACTATTCATAAAAAATAACACTCTAATTAAGAATGAATAAGTGCCCCCTATATCGAGATAAAAATGTTTCATCAGATTGTTAATCACGAGATAGTGAGGCATTTATGGAATATATTACTAAACATTGTGAATGTGTCAACAAACGGCAGAAAAATCTTAATGTTTAATTAAAGTATTAGGATCTGTTGTTGTTGTCAGTGAAAATCTGAACATCTCGGAACGCCCATTTTTGTTATAAAGGAAGGATCCCATTTCAACATCAAGAAAATAAAAAATGGAAAGAGGTTGGAAAAAGCCCTTAATCATGCAAAAACCGTGATAAAAGTGTGAATCGGAAACTTTATTAAACATCAAGTTAATAAAAGTTACTTTTCTATCCAATTTTTGACCTACGATATTCTCGATTATAGTCAGTACAGCTATCAGGGTATCTTCTTCTTTAGGTTTTGGAATGGTAGTGTTATCCTTTCGTAAACTCCCTGTTTCTTTCATTAGATCGAAAAAATAGTTCCATACGGTATTTAATTCTTTAGACTTAATGAGTTGTTGCTTTAGTCCTGTGATTGAACATGTACTCATTTTTTTGTATATCCTTTATTCTCAAAAAGTATAATGGGAGGTAATGAAGCCTATAAATCTATCAGCTTTACCGGATATGTACAAAGACCCATTTGATAGAATACTGGTTTCTCAGTCGAAGGTTGAAAAGATGACGTCTATTACTGCGGATGACAAAATAATCGGCTTGGCTGAGAAAATGTATCTAAACCTATTGGCCTGCAATTAGAAAGCGGATCTTTGCATGAGCGAAATTATTTACGGTATTCATGCCGTCAAAGCTTTGTTAGAGCGTGAGCCGCAACGTTTTCTCGAGGTTTTTATTCAAAAAGATAACCATGACCGTCGGTTACAAGCGTTGGTTTCTCAAGTGGAAGCCTGCGGTTTAGCGGTTCAGCACGCCAATCGAAAATGGCTGGATTCCCAGGCTGAAGGGGGTGTGCATCAGAGTATTGTGGTGCGAGTCCGTAAAGGACGTCAGTACCAGGAAAGTGATTTGCTTGGTTTGCTAGCCGGTATAGAGACAGAGACCCCCCTTTTACTGGTGTTGGATGGTGTTACCGATCCACATAATTTAGGCGCCTGTTTGCGAAGTGCAGATGTGGCAGGTGTGGATATGGTTATTGTACCTCGTAATCGCTCTGCTTCACTTAACGCCACGGTGAAGAAGGTAGCGAGTGGTGCAGCTGAAAGTGTACCCTTGATTACGGTAACTAATTTGGCACGTACCCTGCGGCTATTAAAAGAACAAGATATTTGTATTGTTGGTACGGCAGGTGAAGCGAAAGAAAGTGTATATCAAAGCAATTTGACTGGGCCTATGGCCTTAGTGATGGGATCAGAGGGGACAGGTATGCGTCGTTTGACTCGTGAGCATTGCGATAAATTAATCCGTATCCCGATGGTCGGTGTGGTGTCTTCTTTGAATGTTTCTGTTGCTACTGGTGTTTGTTTGTTTGAAGTGGTACGTCAACGTAGTCTTATTTGATTGTAAATCATTAGACTTCTTGCAAAAACTACTGTGTGGCGCGGATATTAGCAACGGCATAATAGCTGATTGTTAGACTACAGCGTAGCGCACGCCAAAAATCACTGATGTTGGTTGCACCGAGGAATAAAGCGCTACGTAACCCTAATCTGATAAAACGGCGAGCCAGCTCGGTATGTTCCGGTGAGCTGGCTATTTTTTTACGCATTAGCCCTAAAAAATGGCCGCTTTCACGGTTAGCATGGCGTAGTAATGCTTTGCGTAGCAAGGGATCATCCCCCGTAGTTGTTGCTCTGTCCAGAAATCCCTTAATGATGTCTACATAGCTGTTTGCCCTGTTGTATAGCGATTGGGCAGAGTGTGAATGAGTAATTGACAACGGATTGATGCGATAGCCATAAAATGGTGTCGCACAAAAGCCAATCCGCTGCGCGACTAGCGCCAGATCGGTGGTCCATAAAATATCTTCATGTACCATGTCGTGGATAAACGCCAGTTGGTTATTCACGATGAGATCCCGGCGAACAAATTGTAGCCATACATAATGCAGCCATTCATCTTGTTTAACACTATGAATAATCCATTGTCGACCACTTATTACCTGTCCTGGTGGATGATGATACAGTAAATCTTTTGTGCAACCTTTTGTTGTGTGAAGGGGCGCTTGTTTTGCGTGCTGCGCATGAGGATCAATCCTGAAGCGAAATCCGTTGCCGATGAGTAAATCGACATTTAATCTGTTCGCCTGTTGCACCCAGGTTTGTAACGTATCGGGAGCTAACCAATCATCTGCATCGACGAAAGCAACCCAATGACCACGCGCTTGTGCTAGAGCGCTGTTACGTGCAGCAGCAACCCCTTGATTCGATTGATTAATAATGACTAGTCTGGTATCGGTAGCGGCTATCTCCTGCAATATTACCAGGCTGTCATCTGTCGAACCATCATTGACCGCAATCATCTCCCATGACACACCGGATTGACTGCATAATGAATCCATTAAATCAGTAAGATAAGCAGCACAATTGAACACCGGTACAATAACGCTAACCTCGATTGGCTTCATACTTTTTTTTGTTCCGCTGCAAATTTCTGAGTCATTAGCTCTAGTTTTTCCTGTGCATCCAGCCAATCTATTTCAACCTTTTCCAGTTTGATTTTAGCCTGGGTTTGTTGTTGCAGGCATAGCGTCAGATCGGTTTTGCGAGCCATGTCGTATAACGTGACATCAGCGAGTTTTTCCGTAATGGTCGTCAATTCCGTATTTAATTTCTCTAGCTGTTGTTCCAGTGTCGTCACTTGTTTACGCAAGGGTTGACTTTGACTAAGGAACTCTGCATCGCGCCGTTTTTGGCCTTTAATGGGATTATGTTGCTGCGTTTGCTGACGTTGTAAATCGCCTAACCATTGTTGGTAATCATCCAAATCACCGGCAAAGGGTGCCACCTTGCCATCATGTACCAGATACAACTCATCAGTAGTTGAACGTAATAAATGACGGTCGTGCGAAACCACTACCAGTGCGCCCTCAAAATCAATCAATGCTTCGGTGAGTGCTTGCCGCATATCGAGATCTAAATGATTGGTGGGTTCATCGAGTAGCAATAAATTGGGACGCTGCCAGACAATCAACGCCAGTACTAGGCGTGCTTTTTCGCCACCGGAGAAACTGGCTACCGGATCAATCACCTGCCCTCTCTGAAAACCAAAACCAGCAAGATAGTCACGCAAACGCTGCTCTGTCTCATGGGGAGCCAAGCGATTAATATGCTGCAATGGTGATTCATCAGCCCGTAAATATTCCAGTTGATGTTGTGCAAAGTAACCGAGCTTAATTCCTCTGGATAAGCTGATTTCACCGCTTTGTGGTGTTAGGCTACCTGCCAGCAGCTTAATGAAGGTTGATTTCCCTGCGCCGTTACGTCCCAACAAACCGATACGTGAACCAGGGACTAAATTCAACTTGATCGATTGCAAAATAATCCGCTCACCATAACCGGCACTGACTTTCTCCATCTGTAGTAACGGATTGGGTAGGTTTTCTGGCGTGAAAAAATTAAAATGAAACGGGTTATCGACATGTGCTGGCGCGATTAATTCCATACGTTTCAACATCTTGATACGACTTTGCGCTTGTTTGGCTTTACTGGCTTTGGCACGGAAACGGTCAATATAATTTTGTAAATGTGCCCTTTTTTCTTGTTGATGCTGATAGATTGACTGTTGTTGCGAAAGTTTGGCCGCGCGTTGCCGTTCAAATGATGAATAATTTCCTCTGTATTCGTATAGTGTCTGCTGTTCAATGTGTAAAATTTCATCGATAATAGGATCAAGAAAATCACGGTCATGGGAAATAAGAATCAAGGTGCCGGGGTAATTTTTTAGCCACTTCTCCAGCCAGATAACAGCGTCTAAATCAAGGTGGTTGGTCGGCTCATCTAGCAATAACAGATCTGAACGGCAAATCAGTGCCTGAGCCAGATTAAGGCGCATTCGCCAGCCTCCGGAAAAGGTGTGTACCTCTTGTTGCAGCTGCTGTTGTGAAAATCCCAAGCCATTGAGTAGGCTGGCGGCGCGTGCTTGAATAGTCCAGGCCTGCATGGTGTCTAATTTTCCGTGTAGGTTGGCAATGGCAAGACCATCGTTTTTTTCGTTGGCTGTTTGCAGTTGGGCTTGCAATTGACGAAATTCACGGTCGCCGTCGATAACGTATTCTACTGCCGGTACATCCAAAGCAGGAGTCTCTTGATCGACCCAGGTTAAAGCCCAGTTATTGGGAAAAGTGACGTTACCGCCATCAGCACTGATTTCATTTTTCAGTAGCGCCAGTAGTGTTGATTTACCACAACCATTTTTGCCGATTAGACCGACCTTTCGACCCGGATTAACCGTTGCTGTCGCGTTGTTTAGTAAGACACGGGTACCGCGTCGAATTTGCAAAGAGGAGAAAACAATCATAGCGCGCCGTATGTGCAGAATATGTTAATTTGTAATTATCTTAAGATAGATTAAACCTCTTACGAAATTTAATCTTCGCATGGTAACGGAAAACCATCACCTTGACGACGCTTTAGAGAGGAATGATTTTGCAACCACCTAAAATCCTATTGTTATATGCTCATCCTGAACCACAAAGCTCGGTTGCGAATCGGGTTTTGCTGCAAGCTATTCAAAAATTAGAACATGTTACCGTGCACGATCTCTACGCGCATTATCCGGATTCTTTTATTGATGCCCAGTATGAACAACGATTGTTACAGGAGCATCATGTCATTGTGTTTCAACACCCTCTGTATACCAATAGTTGTCCGGCCTTGCTAAAAGAATGGCTGGATCGGGTATTAGTACGCGGTTTTGCCAATGGACCGACTGGAGGTGCTCTGAAGGGAAAATACTGGCGTTCGGTGATTACTACGGGTGAACCTGATGTGGCGTATCAGTTGGGTGGTTATAACCGTTATCCGATGAGTGATATCCTGCGGCCTTTTGAGCTGACAGCGTTGATGTGCCGCATGCATTGGATGATCCCGATTATCATTTATTGTGCACGGCGGCAAAATCCGGAGTTATTACAACAACAAGCCGATAAATATGCGCAGTGGCTGCAATCGCCATTTGATACCACAGGTACGGTTTTGCAAGAGGTCTAATAATGGAATATCCAATACTATTAATCGCTATCCTGCTGTTTTTATTTGCCGCTGTCGTTGCTGTGCCGATAGCTCAGCGTTTAGGGATTGGTGCTGTCCTGGGCTATCTCGTCGCCGGGATTGCTATTGGTCCTTGGGGATTGGGTCTTATCCGTGATGTCGATGAAATTTTGCATTTTTCCGAATTAGGGGTCGTTTTTTTGATGTTTATCATCGGATTGGAGCTTAAACCGGCAAAATTGTGGCAGCTTAGGCGCTCGATATTTGGCGTGGGTACCGGCCAGGTGGTGATCACTTCAATCATTCTCGGTGCTTTACTTTATGCAACTCATTTCGCTTGGCAAGCGGCGGTAATTGGTGGTATCGGTCTGGCGATGTCTTCTACCGCAATGGCGATACAATTGATGCGTGAAAAAGGGATGAATCACAACGAAGGGGGACAGCTTGGATTCTCGGTGTTGTTGTTTCAAGATATGGCGGTGATCCCAGCATTGGCGTTAATTCCTATTTTGGCAGGCAGCGGCGGAGAGAATAACGATTGGCTTAAAATCAGTATGAAAATGGTTGCTTTCGCGGGGATGTTGATCGGTTGTCGCTATCTGTTACGTCCCTTGTTTCGTTATATTGTCGCTTCAGGGGTACGGGAGGTCTTTACCGCTGCCGCGTTATTGGTCGTGTTAGGTTGGGCCTTATTTATGGATGCATTGGGTTTGTCTATGGCATTAGGCACTTTTATTGCGGGTGTTTTACTGGCAGAAAGTGAATTTCAGCACGAACTAGAAATTGCCATTGAACCTTTTAAAGGATTATTGCTCGGGTTATTTTTTATTTCGGTGGGAATGGCATTAAATATCGGTGTGCTCTTTAGCCATGTGTTGTTAGTGCTGGTGGGGGTCGTGACGCTGGTTTCTATAAAAGCCGTGGTACTCTATGCTTTGTCACGTCTTTTTGCTTTACGCCGCTCAGCACGCTTGCAATTTGCTGGTGTATTGAGCCAGGGAGGAGAATTTGCTTTCGTTCTGTTTTCTGCCGCATTTAGCCAAAAAGTGCTAGCGGCGGATCAATTGGCATTGCTGCTGGTGGTAGTAACACTATCGATGATGACGACACCCTTGCTGATGAAGATAATAGATTGGCTGCTCGCGCGCCGTTATAACACGTCGGAAGAAAATGATGAAAAGCCTTTTGTCGAAGATAATGATCCTCAGGTGATTATTGTTGGATTCGGTCGCTTTGGGCAAGTGATTGGGCGTTTACTCATGGCTAATAAAATGCGCATTACCGTATTGGAACGTGATGTTAGTGCCGTGAGTATGATGCGTAAGTATGGTTACAAAGTCTATTACGGTGATGCTACACAACTTGAGCTTTTACGTGCAGCGGGTGCAGAAAAAGCGAAGGCGATCGTCATCACCTGTCATGAGCCGGAAGATACTATGATATTGGTTCATCTCTGCCAGCAACATTTTCCTAATTTGAAAATCTTTGCCCGTGCAAGAGGTAGAGTGGAAGCACACGAACTGTTGCAAAATGGCATAGAAAATTTTACTCGTGAGACTTTTTCCAGTGCTTTGGAATTAGGACGCAAGACGTTATTAGAATTAGGTATGCATCCCCATCAGGCTTATCGGGTGCAACAGCATTTCCGCCGTTTAGATATGCGGATGCTACGTGAATTGATGCCTCATCATCATGGTGATGTGGCACAGATTTCTAGAGTGAAGGAAGCACGCCGTGAACTTGAGGATATTTTCCAGCGTGAAATGCAAAATGAACGGCGGCAATTAGATGGTTGGGATACATACGAATAATTTTGGAGATCGGTCATGACAATCATGCGTAAAAGGTTTATTGCGGGTGCGATTTGTCCACAGTGTCATGCGTTAGACACCTTGGCATTATGGCGAGAAGAGCAAAAGGAAGTGGTGGAATGTGTGCGCTGTGGTCATCATCAATATCAGCTCGATACGCCCTCGAAAGCTACCCGCTCTGGTGAGCATGTGATCGGTATGTTTCGTCCTCATTAGGCTTTTTGTAAAACCTACTGTGTGCTGCAAATTCTGCGTTACCTGGTGCTCGTAATCCTCATGTACTCGTGTACGCAGCGATTGCTGCGCGCCAGGCGCCGGTTTTGCAAGAAGCCTATTGATATCATCATCAATGAATTAGGGTGTGCTGTACTCGGTTTACAAATGCTATTCTTCAACCCTCTATCCTTTTATATTTTAAAATTTTATGTTACTTAAGTTATTGCGCTCTGTTATTTTAGGTCTGATTTTTGCCTCTATTTTACTGATATTATTACCGGTATTACGTTCGTTTTTTATGGAAAAAAACGAGGGTAGACAGGAGAGTGCTATTAAAGACGTTCCCATCAGTTATAGTCAGGGAGTAAGGCGCGCAGCTCCGGCGGTGGTCAATGTTTATAACCGTAGCCTGGGGAGTGCCACTCGGAATGGCCTCGCGATACGGACGTTGGGTTCTGGCGTTATTATGAGTGATAAAGGGTACATTGTTACTAATAAACACGTCATCAATCACGCAGAGCAAATTATTGTGGCACTACAAGATGGTCGCGTATACGAAGCCTCACTCGTTGGCTCAGACAGTTTGACCGATCTGGCGGTGTTAAAAATTGATGCAGATAATTTGCCGGTGATCCCGATTGATAGCCAACGCATAACACATATTGGTGATGTGGTGCTAGCGATAGGTAATCCCTATAATCTTGGGCAGACGGTCACTCAGGGTATCATCAGTGCGACAGGTCGTATTGGCTTGAGTGATTCTGGGCGGCAAAATTTTCTACAAACCGATGCATCAATTAACCGTGGCAACTCCGGTGGTGCCTTGATCAATACATTAGGCCAGTTGGTGGGGATTAATACTTTATCATTCGACAAAAGCAGTAACGGAGAAACGCCGGAAGGGATAGGCTTTGCTATTCCCGCTGCACTGGCAAGCAAAGTGATGCAAAAACTGATCCGCGATGGGCGTGTTATTCGCGGTTATATTGGTATCACGGGTAACGATTATCCGCCATTTAATGCGATTAATGCTAAACAAGGCGCGACACACGGCATTAAAGTGAACCAGATTTCACCCAGCGGGCCTGCTGCCACAGCGGGTGTACAGGTTGGCGATATTATTCTGAATGTTAATAACAATAAAGTCGTCTCTACCATAGAAACGATGGATCAGGTGGCTGAAATACATCCTGGTACGCCTGTTTCAGTACTGATATTACGTCATGGTCAGCAAATAATATTAAAAATAACCATCAGTGAATACCCGGATAATTGAATCGCTTTGATCTGATCAGTGGCAAAAAAATCGTGTGTCATTGAGTGAAAGTTTATAGTTTGAGCGGAATATAAAAATAATATTTTTCATTATCTGGTATAAATGTATGCAATTTATTTTTTATGTTTTTGAGGTTGATGATGTTTATATTTGGGGCATTTCCTTATGTAACTCAATTTTTTACAAAAAAGAATCCTCCAACAAAAGAGGATTTAATTAAGACACTCTTTAATAGAATAGAACATTGTTTCTCTGATATTAAAGCATATGATAAATTCTCTAGTCTGTTTAAAGATAATAAGTACACAACATTATCTGAATGTGTCGACTCTTTTGTTGAATTAAAAGACATTGCTGACGAAGCTTATAGGGATAGATTTCATATCGAACAAAACAGCCAAACCTCAAATCTGGAATTTTTTGTTAATGGAAAATTAGTACGCGCATTTGAGTCTAAGCATTTTACTGCGGAAGAAAAAAATGTTAATAATCTTTTTGGTCAAAGAATAAATGATATTGAAGAATATAGAGAAAAAATTAATTTTTCAAAACAGTTGACGAATAAAGTTCAGGAATTGATTAATTCTATACCTATAGATGGTTGTGATCCGTTTGAACAGTTATCTAACGATTTACCTAGACAGAAATATTCTTTTGTAGGATTTAAGGTACCAGAAGAATATAGAAAATTTGGGAAAGAAGAAGTATTTGAAACATTAAAGATTGTATATGACTCTATTAAAGATAAAGATAAAGATAAAGATAAAGATAAAGATAAAGATAAAGATAAAGATAAAGATAAAGATAAAAAACAAGCCATTGCATTAAATGCAGTTGCTTCGCAGACTTTTTCTGCACCGTTAATCAAAGTATTAGAGAAATATAAATCTCCATTCTATTATTATATGTTATTTAGTCCTTCTAATAAAGTTCAAGTCTGTCGTGAGGAGAGCGGCAGTATTACCGTGACGACCACATTATCATCAAAAACTGCTGATCAGATCGAATTTATTTTAAGAGAACAAGATTCTGAATACGATAAATTAGCTTATGAAGAAGTTGAATTTGAAGCTAAAATTTCGATTGATAAGGACGGGAACGTAGAATTTGTATCCCACAAATTCACGGCAAATGAAACACAACTTCGATCACATAGTCTATCGACTCAATTAGCTATATTAAGGCAGTTGAGATAAATAGCGAATGATTAAACCTGAAATCAGTGATCGGATAACAGCGAAAAAAAATTGAAGCCTTGGTTACCCGGGGCTTGTCATAAAACTGTAATAAATAATCCATCTTTCTGTCATTAAACTGCCCTATGTTCTCCTCTGCTATTGTTTTTATCTGATATACCCTTCGCCTTTCAAGTTACGGCGGCGTTGGCGGCTCGCACTCATCCCAGTCATGTACTATCTGTACACTCCTGGGATTCGATTGATTGCCGCCTTGCCGTAACTCGAAATGCATTGGGTATACAACGTTTTTTTGTCTGCATGAAAATAATTTTCATCCTGATTGGGAGAATGTATGAAACTGATACGTATCACCGTAGAAAATATCATTGCTGTGGTCTTATCTGTATTTACTCTGTCCGCCTTTGCTGCTGTTAACCTGACGGGTGCGGGTGCGACCTTCCCCACGCCTGTGTATGCTCAATGGGCGGATGCTTATCAGAAAGAAACGGGGAATAAAGTAAATTATCAAGGCATAGGTTCTTCAGGGGGTGAAAAACAAATTATCGCCAATACTGTGGCCTTCGGTGCTTCAGATAAGCCATTGTCTAACGATAAACTGGCTATTAATGGCTTATTTCAATTTCCTACTGTTATCGGTGGTGTGGTGATGGTGGTCAATCTGCCCGGTATTAAATCTAATGAATTAATATTGAATGGCCAAACATTAGGTGATATCTATTTAGGTAAGGTGACAAAATGGAATGATGCGGCGATTGCTAAACTCAATCCCGGAGTCACACTGCCGGATAAAAATATTGCCGTTGTGCGCCGCGCTGATGGTTCAGGCACCTCTTTTGTCTTTACCCAATATTTGGCAAAAGTGAATACCGAATGGAAGAAAAAAGTGGGTTTCGGTTCCAGTGTTAATTGGCCAGTAGGTCTTGGCGGTAAGGGGAATGATGGTGTTGCGGCATGCGTACAACGCTTGCCCGGTAGTATCGGCTATGTAGAATATTCTTACGTCAAGGAAACGGGTTTAGCCTATACCAAATTAGTTTCTGCCGATGGTCAGCCCGTCAGCCCGACAGTAATGAGTTTTAGTGCCGCCGCGAAAGAGGCGGATTGGAGCCAAACATTCGCGCAAGATTTGACTAATAAGAAAGGCAAGGATGTCTGGCCGATCACTTCAACGACGTTTATTTTGTTACATAAAGTACAAAAAGATGCCGTTAAAGGAAGAGAGGTACTGAAATTCTTTGATTGGAGTTACAAAAACGGCGCTAGACAAGCAAATGACCTTGATTATGCGATGCTGCCAGCCGAAGTGGTTGAACAAATCCGTGCTGCCTGGAAAACTCAGATTAGCACTGAAGAGGGTAAAACTTTATGAGCGTCGCTTAAGAAGATTTGGAACAGGCTTTACAAACCCTAATTACTCCCAGATGAGAAAAAAATCTATGGCTGCTTATAAGCCTACGATCAAAGCACCCAATCAGTACGGTGATATTATTTTTGGTACGCTGGTTAAACTGGCAGCGTTAGTTACCTTATTTTTGCTGGGCGGTATCATTATCTCGCTGCTGGTTGCTTCTTGGCCTAGCATTGAAAAATTTGGTTTTGCCTTTTTATGGGATAAAGAATGGGATCCTCCCGCTGAAAAATTTGGCGCATTGGTTCCTATCTACGGCACGATAGTGACTTCGGTGATTGCTCTGATTATTGCGGTTCCTGTGAGTTTTGGTATCGCGCTATTTTTAACCGAACTTGCTCCCCGTTGGCTGAAGCGCCCCCTTGGGATCGCCGTCGAATTGCTTGCCGCGATCCCTAGCATTGTCTACGGTATGTGGGGTTTGTTTGTCTTTGCTCCACTGTTTGCTCGCTATTTTCAAGAGCCAGTGGGTGATGTCCTTGCTGGAGTACCGATCGTTGGTGTGTTGTTCTCTGGCGCAGCATTTGGTATCGGTATTTTGGCAGCTGGCATTATTTTAGCCATTATGATTATTCCCTATATTGCCGCTGTGATGCGCGATGTCTTCGAACAAACGCCGGTGATGATGAAGGAGTCGGCTTATGGTATCGGTTGTACCACCTGGGAAGTTATTTGGCGTATTGTGCTGCCATTTACCAAAAATGGTGTTATTGGTGGAGTGATACTGGGGCTTGGTCGCGCACTTGGTGAAACTATGGCGGTTACTTTTATCATCGGTAATACGTATCAACTCGATAATTTTTCGTTATTTATGCCGGGTAACAGCATTACTTCTGCGCTAGCAAACGAATTTGCTGAGGCGGAGTCACCTTTACATACTTCAGCGTTGATGGAATTGGGACTCATTTTATTTTTGATCACTTTTATTGTTTTGGTCCTCTCTAAGTTAATGATTTTACGTCTAGCTAAGCAGGAGGGGGCGTTAACATGACAATACAAAACGAGGTAATCTTACAAAACAGTGAGAAATTAATAGAAACTCGACGCAAAAAACAGGCATGGCGTCGGCAAAAAAATTTGGTGGCGCTGCTACTTTCAATGACAACGATGATCTTTGGCTTGTTTTGGTTAGTATGGATTCTATTCACCACTGTGACTAAAGGAATCGATGGTATGTCACTGGCGTTATTTACCGAGATGACACCACCGCCTAATGCTGCGGATGGTGGTTTGGCTAACGCTATTGCTGGCAGTGGATTATTAATTTTATGGGCGACACTGATAGGTACACCGCTTGGCATTATGGCGGGTATCTATCTAGCAGAATATGGACGTCAATCCTGGTTAGCTGAAATAACACGTTTTATCAATGATATTCTGTTATCTGCTCCCTCTATTGTGGTGGGATTATTCGTTTACACCGTGGTAGTGACAAGGATGGAACATTTTTCCGGCTGGGCAGGGGTCATCGCATTGGCATTACTCCAAGTGCCTATTGTTGTTCGTACCACGGAAAACATGTTGAAACTGGTGCCAAATAGTTTGCGGGAAGCGGCTTATGCATTAGGAACACCCAGATGGCGTATTGTCACGGCTATTACCCTGAAGGCATCGATCTCTGGTATTCTGACAGGCATTTTGCTGGCTGTGGCTCGTATTGCCGGTGAAACCGCGCCCTTGTTATTTACTTCGCTCTCTAATCAATTTTGGAGCACAGACCTGCATCATCCTATTGCCAATTTGCCGGTAACGATATTTAAATTTGCCATGAGTCCGTTTAGCGAATGGCAGCAACTTGCTTGGGCAGGGGTACTACTGATTACGCTTTGTGTGCTGTTGTTAAATATTCTGGCGCGGGTTACGTTCGCTAAAAAAACAAACTGATGCGCCAAAAATCTGTAGCGTGGCTCCAGCAGCGTGGGTTATTAACCTGTTCGAAATCTCTTGTGCTCGCTGTGTTTTGGTCAAGTAATTCGTCAAAAACGAGTTCAAAATGCTCACTTACTCTATGTAAACTGCGCTTTTTCGCTCATTTTTTCCTCGTCTGAGCGTCGCTCAAGAAGATTTGTAACAGGTTCTTAAAGGAGAGACGTTTTAATGAGTAAGATCCCCGGTAGTAAACTTCAAGTTCGCGATTTGAACTTTTACTATGGCAAGTTTCATGCGTTGAAGAATATTTCGTTGGATATTGCTAAAAATCAAGTCACGGCCTTTATTGGTCCATCAGGTTGTGGTAAATCAACATTGCTGCGTACTTTTAATAAAATGTACCTGCTATATTCAGATCAGAGTGTCACTGGCGATATCCTGCTTGATGGAAAAAATGTTCTTATTGATCAGCAAGATATTGCATTATTGCGCGCCAGAGTGGGCATGGTTTTTCAAAAGCCAACCCCTTTCCCGATGTCAATTTACGATAATATCGCCTTTGGTGTTCGCTTATTTGAGAATTTATCTCGCTCAGATATGGATGAAAGGGTGCAATGGGCGCTAGCGAAAGCGGCGTTGTGGAGTGAAACCAAAGATAAGCTGAGTCAAAGTGGTAATAGTTTATCGGGCGGGCAACAGCAACGCTTATGTATTGCACGCGCTATTGCCGTTCGTCCTGAAGTATTATTGTTGGATGAACCTTGTTCGGCACTTGATCCTATTTCCACCGGCAAAATTGAAGAATTAATTAGTGAATTGAAATCAGATTATACGGTGGTGATGGTGACACACAATATGCAGCAGGCGGCACGTTGTTCTGATCACACTGCATTTATGTATTTAGGCGAATTAATTGAATTTAGTGATACCGATACATTATTCACCGCTCCGCAGAAAAAACAGACGGAAGATTACATCACTGGCCGCTACGGTTAAAAACAGGACAGATCATGGATAACTTCAAACTGAATCAACATATCTCCGGTCAGTTTAATACAGAACTTGAACACATCCGTACCCAGGTTTTGAAGATGGGAGGTTTGGTAGAGCAACAGTTAAATGACGCCATCACTGCTATGCATAAGTTGGATGGTGATCGGGCAGAGCGGGTTATTAAGGGTGATGAGGAGGTCAATAAGATGGAAATCCTCATCGATGAAGCTTGTGTGCGTATCATTGCTAAACGTCAGCCTGCCGCCAGTGATTTACGTTTGATCATGGTGATCATCAAAACTATTTCAGAGTTGGAACGTATTGGTGATGTCGCTGATAAAATTTGTCGCACGGCGTTGGAAAACTTCTCTCAGCAGCATCAGCCGTTACTGGTGAGTCTGGAATCATTAGGGCGACATACGGTGAAAATGTTACATGATGTACTGGATGCTTTTGCCAGAATGGATCTGAATGATGCTACCCGCATTTATCGTGAAGATAAAAAAGTGGATCAGGAATATGAAGGAATTGTGCGTCAATTAATGACCTATATGATGGAAGATCCGCGGACTATTCCCAATGTTTTAACAGCGCTATTTTGCGCCCGTTCTATTGAGCGTATTGGTGATCGTTGTCAAAATATTTGTGAATTTATTTTCTACTTTGTTAAAGGGCAAGATCTTCGCCATCAGGGAGAGGATGCGTTGGAAAAATTGCTTGCTAATGATAAAAACGTTGACGATAAGAAAAAAAGAGCCAAATAAAATACTTTCCGTTTTGTATACTTTTATTTTTTGTGTAAAACCAAAATTAATAATATATGATGATTTCTATTAATTAAAACCAGAAAACTTCCGCTTTGTTTCCTTGACGGAAGTTTTTTATGTATGTAATAAATTGAATTATTAAAATAATTTAGATGAGATGGTTTATTTCCAGTCTCAATCTGTATTATTATTCTTGAAATATTTTATGGATCTGTGGGATTTATTTTTTTGTTCCTATGTTGTTATTTTGTACTGAGTACATGAGGATTGCGAGCATCAGGTAACGCAGAATTTACAGCACGTATTTAGAGGACGTAGTAGGTTTTGCAAGAAGTCTATTGTAATTGATGCTTTTCTGGCTGGGACGAATAACTATGAACCTATTTGTACGCAAGAATATCGTGTTATGTCTCTTGTGGAGCGGATGGGTTATTGGTTTAGTGGGCTATGTATTTTATGATTGTATCATTTGCCTACTTTTTGTTCCTGTATTGTTTTTTTTAGTTTTACTTTTTATGTTGATAAAAACCATGTTTAAAAAGAAAGTCAATAGTAATAATAATGAAATATCGTCAGCGACTAATGTCCCGCTGCCGGGTAATTCTCCTGTATCTAACCCATCTCAGGATTTGACTAAAACGAATACTATCATTGCTTCTGGTACACAGTTAAAGGGGAATGTCGATCTCGAAGGTGATATTCAAATTTATGGTGTTGTCATCGGTGATATTACTGTCACTGAGGGGACAATAAGATTAATGCGCAGCGGTAATATTGAGGGTAATTTAACCGCTCCTCATATTACTATTGATGGTCGTGTTGATGGCGTTTGTGTTTCTGATCATTTAGAAATACTTGAGCATGGTCGTTTAAAAGGTATTGTCAAAGGTACTAACTTTTCGATCAAAAAAGGTGGTGTGTTTATTGGTCAGTCTGAAATCAGCGAAGAACCGAATAACGCTAGAGGTAAAACACAGCAGAATGCCGCTTCATCAGTGGAACGGAAAAAATCTAAAGAGAGAGCCATCACAGATCCATTGTCTGATGATATTTTAGCTAATGCTTAATTAGAACCTGTTCGAAATCTCTTGTGCTCGTACCGTGAAATTACTGCGCGCCAGGTGCCCTGACTTCGCATAACGAACTATGCGAACTATGATTTTGCAAGAAGTCTATTATTTTTAACTGAACCTACCAAGAAAAAAGTTATAAATATAGCTTTTTATATTATTTCCTAATCTATCGTGCTAATTGCTAGGCTGCGCCGATGTGCAATATTAATTATTTAAGGTTTGTTTAAAATCTTTCCTGCAAGGTGAAAAAGCTTAGTCTACGACTTACTTGCATACATGACTGGTTAGTTTTAATCTGTGACTTAGTGTGTATAGTGAATGTAGAACGGTATCTTGGGTTACGAGTGATGAGGTATCAGCGGACTCAGCAGATTTTGAACATGTTCTCAGGAGTGATTTGATGAAGAATTTTGCTATATTACTAATCCTGTTGACCAGTTTCGTTACTCTTTCTGGTGTGGCTTATGCTGATAAACTCGATGAGATTAAAGGGGCGGGTGTGGTACGTGTTGCCGTTTTCGATAGTAATCCGCCTTTTGGCTACGTGGATCCACTGACGAAAAAACTGGTGGGATATGACGTCGATATCGCCGAGGCTATCGCTAAAGCACTCTCGGTCGAATTAAAACTCCCGGTCGAATCGATCAAATTAGAATTGCGGGCGACCAATCCTGCTAACCGTATTCCATTGCTGAAATCGAAAAAAGTTGATCTGATCGCTGCTAATTTCACTATCACTCGTGAGCGAGAAAAAGAAGTAGATTTCAGTTTGCCTTACTTTGCTACCGGTCAAAAATTTATTGCTCGTAAAGGTGTATTAAAAACGCCGGAGGATATTAAGCAATTACGTATTGGCGCAGATAAAGGCACCGTGCAGGAAATTACCTTGCGTGAGCATTATCCTATGGCTAAAGTCATTTCTTATGATGATACACCTATAGCGTTTGCTGCGTTGCGTAATGGCAATGTTCAGGCAATTACTCAAGATGATGCCAAATTGGTGGGTTTGCTGGGTAATATACCTGTAGCACAGAAGGCTGATTTTGAAATTTCTCCTTTTAGTATCACGAAAGAATACCAAGGAGTAGCGGCGGCTAAAGGAGAAAAGCGCTTAATTGAGTTCATCAACCGAACGTTGATAAAGCTGGAAGAAGACGGTGATGCGCTCAATATTTATAACCGTTGGTTTGGCGCGGAAACCCGTTCAGCTCAGCCGCGCGGTGATTTTAAATTTGCTCTTCTTGATCAACAGCCAGTGGCCGATTGACTGGTGTATATTTGGCGGGTGTTCCCCGTCTGAATGTTGTTTTTCCAGCCCTACACTTTTTCCGGTGTAGGGCTGAGTATTTTTTGGTAGGTTTTGTAAGAATCTATTCCAAATCCTCTTGAGCGACGCTCAGACGAGGAAAAAGTGGGCGAAAAAGCGCAGTTTACATAGAGTCAATGAGCATTTTGAGCCCGTTTTTGACGAATTATTTGACCAAAACACGGCGAGCACAAGAGATTTCGAATAGGTTCTTAGAAGTTTAATGCCTTATTATGACATTGATGGACGTCACTTATGAAGTTGCAGTATCTCACTGATTGGCTATTGGCTCCGCAATATTTGCTTTGGTTATGGGATGGCTTTCTACTTACTTTGTGGATTTCTGCTTGTACGGTGGCCGCGGCGACATCATTAGGATTTTTACTGGCGGTAGCCAGAGATAGTCATCTAAAAATACTGCAATGGTCTGTCATTATTTACAGCTCTGTCTTTCGTAATACGCCGTTGTTGGTGCAGCTTTTTTTTTGGTACTTTGCTGTGGGTCAGCTACTGCCTCTGTCCTGGATGCAGTGGCTAAATACTGCCCATGAATTGATACTCTTTAATTTAGTCCTCCGTTGGCCGTCTTTTGAGTTTTTAAGCGGTTTAATCGGCTTAACGCTTTATTCAGCTGCATTTATTGCTGAAGAGTTACGTGCCGGTATCGCGGGTGTTGCTCGTGGGCAGAAATATGCAGCGCAGGCATTGGGATTAACGGGGTGGCAATCGATGCGTTATGTGATTTTGCCACAGGCATTAAAAATCGCTATGTCGCCGTTGCTTGGGCAATATATGAATGTGATTAAAAATTCATCACTGACTATGGCAATTGGTGTCGCTGAACTTTCTTATACTTCCCGTCAGGTAGAAACTGAAACATTGCGTACCTTCCAGGCTTTTGGTATTGCCACTGTACTGTATGTTGCCATTATTGCGTTAATTGAGGTTTGGGGTATGTGGCGTCAGCAACGAATGACAGTCAGGAAACATTAAGATGGATTTCACCATTATCATTGATAATTGGCGCTACCTGATGTGGGGCGTTTTTCCTGATGGTCGATTGGGTGGGGCGGCATTGACGTTATTGATCAGTCTAATGTCTGGGGTTGCTTCCGCTATTTTAGGAACTTTGTTGGGAATGCTACTGGCGATGGCGCGTGGCTTCTGGGGCGGAATTTTAGTTACTGTTCTTGGTTTTTTCCGTGCTATTCCCGTAATTATGCTGATTTTTTGGGCTTATTTTCTATTGCCTATTACCTTTGGTATTGATATCCCTGAAATCACTACCGTGGTTTGTGCGCTAACGTTGATTGCATCAGCTTATCTGGCTCATGCAGTAAAAGCGGGGATAATGGCAGTGGGGACCGGTCAGTGGCAGGCGGGTTTATCATTGGGATTTAACCAACGTCAGGTTTTATGGTTTATTGTGTTACCACAGGCATTGCGTATGATGGTTCCTTCATTTATTAATCAATGGATTTCATTGATTAAAGATACTTCTCTGGCCTATATCGTGGGCGTCAACGAACTGACATTCTTAGCAACACAGGTCAATAATCGTAGCATGGTTTATCCGATGGAAATTTTTATGTTTGTAGCACTTGTTTATTTTATGCTCTGTCTCAGCCTGGATCTGATGGTGAATGCCATCAGCCGACGCTTTAAGTTATCCCAGTATTGTCAACAAAAAAGTGCACGATGAATAGCAAGCGCTGCGGTTGGGTCACTTCGGATACATCATATATCGCTTATCACGATACCGAATGGGGTATTCCACAAAGGCAAAATCAAGTGCTATTTGGCATGTTATGTTTGGAGGCACAACAATCGGGTCTTTCGTGGATCACTGTGCTTAAGAAACGTGCTCATTACCAGCAGCGCTTTTATTATTTTGATCCTCAGGCAATTGCATTGATGGGATCAGAGCAAGTAGAAATGTTGATGCAAGATAGCGGTATTATTCGTCATCGTGGTAAAATCCAGGCCATTATCACCAATGCTAGGGCTTATTTGGCAATGGTAGCACGTGGAGAAGATTTTTCCGGTTTCATCTGGAGTTTCGTTAACGGTCAACAGCAAGTTAATCGTTGGTGGTGCCAAGATGAGATACCGGCGACCACGCTGGTGTCTGATGCTATGTCCCATGCACTGAAAAGACGGGGGTTTAAATTTATTGGCCCTACGGTTTGCTACGCTTTTATGCAAGCCAGTGGCTTGGTGAATGATCATCTTGTCAGTTGTTTTTGTCATCCTGATAACGTGGTTGGATGATTTTTTGTGCAAGAAATCTATTTACGGAGATATCATTCACGAGGACATTAATTAACGGACAATAGTGCCTAATAAAATGCCTACGGCACCGAAATCTGCATCGCAGAAGGTGGCATTGGCAAAACCGATATCACCCAGGACGGGCAATAAAAAAACAGGTAGGATGCTGATTAACAGTCCTTGAGTAAAAGCGCCCAGTATAGCGCCACGTCGACCACCCGTTGCATTACCGAATACTCCAGAGGCTCCGCCGGTAAAAAAATGCGAGACAACGCCTGGAATAATTACCGTCATGTTAAGCAGGTACAGTGTGAACATACAAAGAACCCCTGCGGTAAAACTGCTTAAAAAACCAACTAATACTGCGTTAGGGGCATAAGGGAAAACTACTGGACAATCCAGCGCCGGTTTAGCATGAGGGACTAATTTATCGGAAATACCCTTGAATGCCGGAACAATTTCAGTGATTACCATGCGAACTCCCCGCAAAATAATGTAGACACCAGCAGCAAAGGTGATCGACTGCATCAGGGAAAACATAAACCAGTTTTTACCGCCACTGAGATTTTTTACGGCATCATTACCGGCAAATAAACAAGTGATGACAAAAATAATACTCATAATGAAAGCAATTGCTACCGGGGTATCATGTAAAAACAACAAATTTTTAGGGACGTTCATATCCTCGGTGGAGTGTTTTTTATTACCCAATTTACTGCCAATAAAACCTGAAAGGATGTAGGACAACGTGGAAAAATGACCAATGGCGACATCATCCGATCCTGTGACTTTTTTCATATAAGGGTGAGCGATAGCTGGAAAGAAAACCATTGATATACCAACTATTAGAGAGCCGACGGTAATGAGGGGCAAACCTGTCATCCCTGAGGTTACTAAAATAACGGCGACCATCATCGACATAAAAAGGGTGTGATGACCGGTGAGAAAAATAAACTTCCAGGGTGTAAAGCGTGCAATCAAAATATTAATCAACATGGCGAAAAACATGATCATCGCCATTTCTTTGCCAAAATTTTCTTGGGCAACAGCAACAATGGCTTCATTATTAGGGACGATACCTTGAATACCAAAAGCATGTTGAAAAATATTGGCAAAATCACCGAGAGAAGATACGACCAAAGAGGCACCTGCACTTAGAATAACAAGACCCATAATGGTTTTAACGGCACCTTGAATACATTCTGTCAGGGTTTTTTTTTGGGCAAGCAGGCCAACTAGTGCGATTAAACTGACCAATATTGCTGGTTCAGCAAACACATCGTCCATTAGAAAACGAAAAAAATCCATCTATACCTCCAGTTATAAAATATTTAATTCGATTAATGCTACTGATAGTCGTTCTTTCATAATTTTTTTATCAATTACATTATCTAATGAGACGATTTTTCCAGCGATAGATTGAGCCACTAATTGTTCTGTGATATCGCGAGTGCCGACAAAAATGTCGCTGTTCATTCCTTTGGCTGAATTGAGATCAACATGGTTAACCTTGGCGGCTACGGCTAATTCGGTGAGAATACTTTTGATACTTATTTTCATCAGCAGGCTAGTACATAAGCCAATGCCAGAGACTACTGTAATCTGTGTCATTATCTATCCATGAATTTTCCAACGATGAAACGTTTAATCAGATAGTAACATTAATAACGCGCGATAATGGCAAGAATATCATGTATGTTTTCAGCGCTTAATATGGCATTAATATCGTCCTGATTGGCGAATAATTTTGCTAGCTGAGAGATGGCATTAATATGGCTATGGCTGTCAGTCGCGGCTAAAACGATTAATAATTTTACCGGATCATTTCTTTGTGTATTGAAGGCAACTCCCTGAGAAATAAGTGTTAATGACAATGATAATTTATTGACTCCTTCTTCTGGCCGCGCATGTGGCATAGCAATACCTGGTGCTACCACGTAATAAGGGCCAATTGCCTCATGTGATCGATAAATAGCCTCGACATAATGTGGCTCGATAGCATTATGATTAATTAAAGGTTGACAAGCTATAGCAATGGCATCCCGCCAGTTATTGGCTTGCTCCACGATTTGAACAACATCTGACGTTAGTAGTTCTCTTAACATGAAAGCTTTACTCCTCGTGACTGTTAGCTCGAGAATAAATATTTTCTAGAATTATTAATGTGATGAATGTCAACAGATAGGGTTTTCACCCTATATCATTAAGTTAGATTTATTTTTTTATTTATGTACCCTTTTGGCTGCTGCGCTCCGTGTGTCTTGACTTCACAGCATGTATTGGGTTTTGCAAAAAGTCTATTGTAGTTAAGTGGTTGTTCTGTTCATGGATTGAATGGCGGTCAATGCGATGGTGTAAACAATGTCGTTTACCAGTGCACCACGAGACAGATCGTTCACTGGTTTGCGCATCCCTTGTAACATGGGGCCAATGGAAATCAAATCGGCAGAGCGCTGTACCGCTTTGTAAGTGGTATTGCCGGTGTTGAGATCAGGGAAAATAAACACGGTAGCCTTGCCAGCCACGGGTGAATTAGGTGCCTTGGATTTGGCCACATCCGCCATAATGGCGGCGTCGTATTGTAATGGCCCATCAATAATCAAATCGGGGCGTTTTTCTTTTGCCAAACGTGTGGCTTCGCGGACTTTTTCTACATCACTACCAGCACCAGAATTTCCGGTAGAATAAGAGATCATCGCCACTTTCGGTTCAATACCAAACGCTTCAGCTGAATCTGCAGATTGAATCGCGATCTCAGCGAGTTGAGCGGCGCTGGGATCAGGATTGATGGCGCAATCACCGTACACAAGGACTTGATCAGGAAGTAACATAAAAAATATTGATGAAACCAGTGAACTGCCTGGCGCCGTTTTTATCAATTGTAATGCTGGGCGGATGGTGTTGGCTGTGGTATGCAATGCTCCAGAAACTAATCCGTCGACTTTATTTTGCTCTAGCATCATCGTACCCAGCACCACATTATCTTCCAGTTGCTCACGCGCGACTACTTCAGTCATTCCTTTATCTTTACGCAGTTCAACCAGCCGTGAAACATAGTGTTCACGTACTACAACGGGATCGATCAATTCGATGTTTTTACCTAATTCAATGCCCTGTGTTGCCGCAACTCGACGAATTTCTTCAGGGTTGCCTAAGAGTACCGGTGTGGCGATGCCACGTTCGGCACAAATGGAAGCTGCTTTCACGGTACGAGGTTCTTCTCCTTCAGGGAGCACGATACGTTTAGCTGCTTCACGCGCCAGTTCTGTCAGTTTGTAGCGGAATGCAGGCGGTGATAAACGGCGTGAACGTGTAGAAGCAATACTAAGTGAATTGATCCATTCACTGCTGATATGACTGGCGATATAATTTTGTAATTTTTCAACACGTTCATGATCATCTGCTGATACTTCCAGACTGAAACTTTGTAGATTTAGCGATGTTTGCCAACTGTTGGTATTGACCATAAAGATGGGTAGACCTGTCTGGAAAGCACGTTGACAGAGTTGCCTGATAGAATCATCCATTTGATACCCTCCGGTAAGCAAAATAGCACCAATGGCAACACCGTTCATCGCTGCCAAGCAGGCAGCAACCAGCACATCTGGGCGATCCGCTGAGGTGACAAGCAACGCACCTGGGCGCCAATGTGCTAGCATGTTGGGGAGACTACGAGCACAAAAAATGATGGATTTAACGCGGCGTGTGTTGATATCACCTTGATTAATGATACTGGCATTAAGGTGTCGACAGATATCGATGGCGCGAGTGGCAATGAGATCAATACTCCAGGGTATGCAGCCGTATAATGGTAGCGGACTTCTGTTAGATAGCTGGCTTGGCTGAATCGTTGTCACCTCGTTTTTGTTGGAACTATCAAAAATTTCATATAAATCAGGGCGAGTACGACCTTGCTTATCAATGGGTGCATTCAATTTGTTGATGATCACACCGGTAATATTTTTATTTTCGATACCCCCGAAACTAGAGGCGGCGAGTTCGATCTGTTCTTTTAGCTGACACGGTGAGTGATTGCCTAGTGCCAAAACGAAAACAATTTCAGCATTCAAGGTTTTGGCGATCTGGTAATTCAGTGTATTGGCAAAAGGATGTTTACGGGTTGGAACCAGGCCTTCGATCAATATCACCTCGGCATTTTGCGTATTTTTGTCGTAACGCGCGACTAGTTCATCCATTAATAGGTCTTGTTGGTTAGAACTTAACAGTGTTAGTGTCTCAACCTCACTCATCTTCAGCGGTTCAGCAGCATGGATACTGGAGTTGGCTCGGATAATTGTCGTGGTGTGATCCGGTGTGTCGCCATCAGAACGTGGTTGGGCAATAGGTTTGAATACACTGAGACGAACACCTTTTTGCTCTATTGAGCGAATAACACCCAGGCTGACACTGGTTAAGCCAACACCTGTACTTATGGGGATCAACATAATTGTATGAGACATAGCCACACCTCTAAAAACCTGTTCGAAATCTCTTGTGCCCACCGTGTTTTGGTCACGTCATTCGTCAAAAACGAGCTCAAAATGCTCATTGACTCTATGTAACCTGCGCTTTTGTGCCTATTTTTTCCTCGTCTGAGCGTTGCTCAAGAAGATTGGAACAGGCTCTTAGGCAGTTGTATTCTGAATCTGTTTATGCGGTCAAACGCGCGGTATCTCGTGCGATTACCAGCTCTTCGTTGGTTGTGATAACTAAAGCTGGCCGACTGCCTTCTTGGCTGATGAAGCCGGATTTGCCGAAACGCGTCGCTGTATTTTTTTCTGAGTCAACGGCAAAACCCAGGAGCGCCAGTTTGTTCAGTGTTAGTTCACGTACTAGCCCTGAATTTTCACCGATACCACCGGTAAAAATAACGGCATCCAAACGGCCTGCCATCAGTGCGCTATAGGCGCCGATGTATTTTGCTAAACGATGACAGAAAACGTCCATCGCCCGTTTGGCTTCGACTGTGATGTGGTAATTGTCTTCAATATAACGGCAATCACTTGTTACTTCGGTTAATCCCAGCAACCCGGATCTTTTGGTAAGTAACTTATCAATTTGATCAATATTCATCTTGCATTGATTATGAAGATAAAAAATAATCGCAGGATCCAGATCGCCGCTACGTGTCCCCATCACCAAACCTTCCAAGGGTGTTAATCCCATCGAAGTATCAACACAGCGACCATTACGTATCGCTGTGACTGACCCGCCGTTACCCAAATGGCAACTGATGACATTGAGTTCTTCTAGCGGTTTACCCAGTTTTTTTGCTGCTTCTTGACTGACATATAAATGGCTAGTCCCGTGGGCGCCATAACGACGGATACCCTGTTCTTGATACAGTTTGTATGGCAAAGCATAGAGGTAAGATTCTTCCGGCATCGTCTGATGGAAAGCGGTGTCGAATACCGCCACATTTTTTTCTTTCAAATGAGGGAAAGAACGGAATGCTTCCCGGATGCCAATTAGATGAGCAGGATTATGTAAGGGGGCAAATGGGATCGCAGCTTCGATACATTGGATGACATCATCGTCAATAATCATTGACTCAGCGAGTTCTGCACCGCCGTGGACAATGCGATGCCCAATGGAATTCAGTTGAGCAGAAAGATCTGGTTTTTTTTCAGAATTGTATTAACAATGAAATCCAGTGCTTCTTTGTGGGTTGCCTTAGCGGCCAATGTTGTTTCCTGTTTAATACCCTCGATTCTCCACTGAATACGGGCTTCCGGAAGGGATAAGCATTCAGCTAAACCAGACAGGTGTTCTGTACTGCTGTTCGTATCGATAATCGCGAATTTTAATGAGGAGCTACCGCAATTCAGAACCAGTATTAGCTTATTCGACATGGAAGTACCTATTTTTTTGTTTACTGGCTAAATTAAACCACAAGTTTAAAGGGAGAGAGATCGACTAGAATAGACCTCTTGCAAAAGCTGAAAGCCGAAGGTGACTTGAAAGCCATAGGCTACCCGAAACCGTAGTTCGTTATATGAAGTTTCAGGCACAGGGCGCGTAGCAATCGGAGTGTACACAGAGTACAAAGAGATTGCGAGTGCTGCGCAACGCAGGAGATTTTAATTTTTTCGGTAAAAATAGAGGTAAGTTATGACGAACAATCCCTCGGATCCGGTGATAGGCTGGTTTCAGATACTCCAACGTGGGAAGAAATATATGAAAACCTGGCCGTTAGACAGACGCCTGGCACCGATTTTTGCCGAAAATCGTGTCGTTAATATGACGCTCTTCGGCATCCGTTTTATGCCACCGTTGGCGATTTTTACACTAACTTGGCAGATAGCGTTAGGGGGGCAGCTGGCTCCGGCTATTGCCACGGCATTCTTTGCCTGTAGTTTACCATTGCAGGGATTATGGTGGTTGGGTAAGCGATCGATGATGCCATTGCCGCTAACTTTGTTACAGTGGTTTCATAGTGTGCGCCAGAAATTAAGCGAAGCGGGTAAGAGAGTGGTGCCTGTTGAAACAACGCCAACTTATCAATCGTTGGCTGAATTACTTAAATCTGCGTTTGGGCAGTTAGACGAAACATTTTTCGACGACTTGTGATGCGAATTTAGACTCATTTCCTGCAGTGACATACTGAAACTTGGCACAAAATTTTGCATAAAATAGGTCAATTCAGAGGACGGTTCTTTCAGCAGTTTTTTTTCTAATCGTGCTTTAGCCGGAGCAAATTCTTTATTACCGGCTGATAATTCTTCCAGGCATTTTAGATAAGCCGATAAATCATCGGCTTGTTTTACTAATTGTTTTTCATCCTTGCTACAATAACATTCGTCGAGTAGATAACGAAAATCATCTTGTAATTCTTTTGGTAACATTTCTATCAATGTTTGTTGGGCAATATTTTCAATCTTTTTATATTCATGGGCGATTTGCTGATTGTAATATTTTATTGTTGTTGGTAAATCGCCGGTGATAATTTCGCTAGCGTCGTGATACATCGCCAGCAGTGCTACTCGCTCGGCATTGAGTTTGCCATCGAATTTACGGTTTTTAATGACAGCCAAGGCATGAGCAATAAAGGCAACCTGTAAGCTGTGCTCGGAGACATTTTCGATACGCACATTGCGCATTAACGGCCAGCGGTGGATCAGGGTAAGACGAGATAAATGGGCGAAAAAATGACTCATAGCGAATGCTCCACGTTATTCAACCACTTCATTTTTATTTATTTATTTTATTGTGATACCGGATATTTGCTAAGTAGGCGGTAAGCATATAGACAACACCCGAGATGAGCAATGAATTTGATAGACTTTTCACCGTCTGAGTATTGCTCAGACGATTTCGCATAGGTGCTTAGTGAGTTGTACTGGCTAGATGGATAATCACTTCTGCTTATATTTTTTAAAAAATTGCGCTAGCTTTCCGATTGCCGTCGTCAATTCATCGACAGCGGGTAGGATGACAATACGAAAGTGATCCGGATCAGGCCAATGAAATGCGCTACCATGCACCAATAATACTTTTTCTTGCGACAGTAGATCCAACACCATTTTTTCATCGTTGTACACCTTAAAGCGTTTATCAATACGTGGAAACATGTAGAGCGCTCCACGAGGTTTAACGCAACTCACGCCTTCGATCTGATTGATCTGCTCCCAGGCTTGGTTACGTTGTTCATACAAACGTCCCCCTGGCTTAATAAATTCATTGATACTCTGATAGCCCCCTAATGCTGCCTGGATGGCATGTTGCATTGGCACGTTGGCGCAGAGGCGCATTGAAGACAGCATGTCCAAGCCTTCGATGTAGCTTGTCGCATGTTTTTTGGGGCCATTTAATACCATCCAGCCTTGGCGAAAACCAGCGACACGATAGGTTTTGGATAAACCGCTAAAAGTCACGGTGAACAGATCAGGGGCCAGGGTAGCAATAGGATGATGTATCGCATCGTCATAGAGGATCTTGTCGTAGATTTCATCGGCGAAAATAATCAGATCATGTTCACGAGCGATTGCCACGATATCCTTTAATAGATCTTTGCTATAAACTGCCCCCGTTGGGTTGTTTGGGTTGATGATCACAATGCCGCGAGTATTTGGCGTGATCTTTTTGCGAATGTCACCAAGATCAGGAAACCAATCAGCACCTTCATCACAGAGGTAATGTACCGCTTTACCGTTCGATAATGATACCACGGCAGTCCATAGTGGGTAGTCAGGTGCAGGTATGAGCATTTCGTCGTCAGTATTGAGTAATGCTTGCATTGCTTGCTGGATAAGCTCGGAAACACCGTTACCAATGTAAATATCTTCCACTGTCAGATCATGCATTCCCTGTGCTTGATAGTACTGCATGATGGCTTTACGTGCCGAATATAGCCCCTTGGAGTCACAATAGCCTTGAGCCGTCGGTAGATTACGGATAACATCGACTAAAATTTCATCGGGTGCACTGAAACCGAAAGGTGCTGGGTTGCCAATGTTGAGCTTCAGTACTTTATGGCCTTCCCCTTCAAGGCGTTTTGCTTCTTTTAGTACTGGGCCACGAATGTCGTAACCCACGTTTTCCAGTTTGCTGGATTTCTTAATCGGTTTACTAGATTTCTCAATAAGTAACATAAAAATAAGCCTTCTGTTGGTTAAAATCGATCTTTCACATGAGAACAAGGCAGATGCCGCTCAATGTACTCCGACGTTGCAGGTTTTTGAAGACTTACGCTTCTGTATTAGACTTCTTGCAAAACCGTAGTGTGTTATGCGAATTTAAGGTGCTTGGAGCACAGTAACCCGCAGTGTACATGCGAGTACGTGAGGATTGCGAGCACCAGGTAGCACAGAATTTGCAGTATGTAGTAGGTTTTGCAAGATTTTGAGTAGGCTTTCCAGAAGGCAATAAATTTTTAACTGTAAGAAAAAGTGACTTGATATTGCTTATTTTTAGTATGGGGATGTTAAAAATTTTATTTCACTATTAATTTTGTAAATTATTAAATAGATTTAATGACAGAATGGCTTGTTTATTTATCGTCATTGCGTTATCAGTTTACTAATACACGTAAAATGTTATAGCAATAGCTTAAAGATATTTTTTATATTTAATTGTTTTTTTCTGTGTATTACTAAATAATATTTGTTAGTTGGCCATTAGCAACAGGACAACATTGATATCTTAGAGCTTATTCGAAATCTGTTGTGCTCGCTGATACTTCGTCAGAAATGAATTCAGAGTGTTTATTTACTTTTTTTATACTGTCTGTAAAAAGGATTGGTAAAACGCAATTGGCAGTAAGTTAAAAAATGCGGCGTTTAGAACACTTAGCGGGTAACGAATTGTTTTTTTTCACCTCTTGGTAATGATGGATGAACCCGGCACGAGATTTTTTGATAGTATATTTCTGCTTTTTGACAGAAAATTTTTTGAACCGATCCCATTTTTCACGATAAGATAAATTGTCGGTGTACAAAAGGATGATTAAAACATGGTAACGTTTAATTGCCCGGGTGAATTGCTTACGCTTTGTGATTAAATATACAGGGTTTTGAACGACAGGGTTTTTTGGAGGCATATGGATGAAAATAAATAAATGGGGTACCCCGATTTTAGTGGTATTAAGTTTTATTGCCAGTACTCAGGTGTTGGCTAAAGATACCATTGCACTGGTTGTTCCTACTCTAGATAATCCATGTAATCCATTTTTTATTTCAATGAAAGAAGGGGCACAAAAGGAAGCAGATAAATTGGGTTATACTTTAGAGGTGTACGATTCAAGAAATAATTCAGCTACAGAGCTACTCAATGTTCAATCTTTGACAATGCGTTCCGACGTTAAATTCTTGTTAATCAGTACGGTTAATTCCAATGCGGCAGGTAACTCGGTTAAGTTGGCAAATGAGGTTAACATTCCAGTTATCACACTGGATCGCATAGCGCATGGTGTCACAGTAAAAAGTCATATTACTTCTGATAATATCCTGGGTTCAAAAATGGCGGGTGATTTTATTGCACGTAAACTGGGTGATGGTGCTAGAGTTGTACAACTGGAGGGGATCGTTGTTTCTTCAGGAGTGCGTGAACGTGCTGAAGGTTTTAGGCAATCAGTAAAGCAACATAAGTTTAACTTATTGGCCAGCCAACCGGCGCACTATGATCGCACAGACGGGATGCATGTGATGCAAGAGTTGTTAACTCTTTACCCTAATATTCAGGCCGTATTTGCGCAAAATGATGAAATGGCGTTGGGTGCTTTGCAGACTTTGCAGAACCTGAAAAGAATGGATGTGCTAGTGGTAGGATTCGACGGCACTGATGAAGCGGTTAAAACGGTTAAAAGTGGTGAAATGGCGGCGACCATTGCTCAGCAACCGGAACAGATTGGCGCGAAAGGTGTGGAAATGGCCGACAAAGTACTAAAAGGCGAAAAAATACCTGACATTATTCTGATAGGTTTGAAACTGGTAATGAGCAAGTAAAGTAAAATAAAGGTTGCAACTATGATGATGGTGTAGGTAGTCAATAATATTGATTATCTTCGATTATTGGTAATGGCGTGCATTGCTATCACCGTGGTTGCGAATTCTTTCATAACTCTGCGGTATACATCGCGTTTGAAAGAAACAACCTGACGTACTGGGTACCAGTAACTCACCCAGAGCCAGCCGTCAAACTCGGGGACATTACTGCATTGCATATTGATATCGGTATCATTCCCTATCAGTTGTAACAAAAACCAGCGTTGTTTTTGACCGATACACACCGGCTTTGTATCCCAACGTACTAAACGTTTAGGTAATTTGTAACGTAACCAGTTGCGGCTCGAAGCCAGTACACGAACATTTTTTCTACTGAGACCGACCTCTTCAAAGAGTTCACGGTACATCGCCTGCTCTGGTGTTTCGCCGGGGTTGATCCCGCCCTGAGGAAATTGCCAAGAGTGCTGACCATGACGCCGAGCCCATAGAACCTGCCCTTGTCGATTACAGATTACAATACCAACATTCGGGCGGTAGCCGTCATCATCAATCACCAGACCACCTCGATCAGCTTAGAATTTAAAGATACCCCGATTGTTTCACAATAGCTACAAGCGGTAAACTACTGCTTATTGGTTCATGTAAGATGACAATTTTTGCGTGCAATTTGTGGATATATAAAAATTTTCTATGTCAAGATCATAAATTGAAAGAACAGTGTCAATTTAATAAGGTTATCCCAAAAATCTGTGGATAAACAGGTAAAATCCTGTTTATTATTGTTGAAAACTGGTGCATAAAATAAAAATGACAAAAATGACCGCCATCTACCTGTTAAAAAAACATCATCTAATTCATGCTATTATTTGCTATCGCTTAGCCTGATAAGGGAATTTGCATGCTGGTTTAGTTTTTAGTTTGTTTTTTAATCTGTTGATAGGTTTTGCTGCACAATTGGTTTTGAAATGAGGTCTCGTGTGTATTTACTCTCTCCGTTACCACCATGTGATGAACATCAGCTCTTTCTTCGTGCTCAAGCGCTGTCTGGTTTCACTTTGGGGGAGCTGGCAAGGCGAATTCAGTGGACTATCCCTGCTAATTTGAAGAAAAAAAAAGGTTGGGTAGGCATGTTGTTGGAATTCTACCTGGGTGCTAAGGCTGGTAGTAAACCGGAGCAAGATTTTGCTGACATCGGTATTGAGCTGAAAACCATCCCGGTTAGTGCTCAAGGTGTACCGTTAGAAACCACTTTTGTTTGTATTGCTCCATTGACTGGTAATAGTGGTGTTATTTGGGATAGCTGCCATGTTCGTAACAAACTTTCCAGAGTATTATGGGTACCTGTGGAAGGAGAGCGGCATATTCCTTTGGCTGATCGCCGTATTGGTGCTCCTCTGCTCTGGAGTCCGAATGCCGAGGAAACAAAACGACTTCGCCATGATTGGGAAGAACTGATGGATTTGATCGTCCTGGGTAAAGTTGAGAGTATTACTGCCCGCCACGGTGAAGTTTTGCAATTGCGTCCCAAGGCCGCCAATCGCTACGCTTTAACGGAAGCGATTGGTGAAAAAGGACAGCCAATCATGACATTGCCCCGTGGTTTTTATCTGAAAAAGGCTTTTACCCGTGAATTGTTGGCTCGCTATTTTCTGCTTTAAAAACGGGTAATTACGCAGTCTTGATTATGATTAAGCGAGATAATGCGTATAATCCTGCTTTTGTGTTTTATAGGGCGTATAGGTAATGTTCGAATGGATTGCCGATCCTGATGCCTGGTTGGCTCTGGGCACACTAACTATCCTGGAGATTATTCTTGGTATAGATAATATTATTTTCCTTTCTCTGGTAGTGGCAAAATTACCTAAAGCGCAACAGAGTCAAGCCAGGCGGATTGGTTTGACCGCAGCGATGTTGATGCGTCTGGCTTTGCTGGCTTCTATTACTTGGGTCATTGGTTTGACTAAGCCGCTGTTTACTGTTGTAGAGCATGATATTTCAACACGTGATTTAATCTTACTCTGCGGCGGGTTGTTTCTGGTTTGGAAGTCAACTAAAGAAATCTACGAATCCATTTCTGGGGATGAAAATTATCACAGCAGTAATGTCAGTTCCTTTGCGGGTGCCATTGTGCAAATTATGTTGCTGGATATTATTTTTAGTTTGGATTCTGTGATAACGGCTGTTGGGCTCTCTGATCATTTGTTTATCATGATGGCTGCGGTCGTGATTGCTGTCGGAGTGATGATGTTTGCTGCTCGGCCTATCGGAGAGTTTGTCAATCAGAATCCGTCGGTTAAAATGCTAGCGCTTGCTTTTTTGATTTTGGTGGGCGTGACTTTAGTGTTGGAAAGTTTTCAAATGCGAGTGCCGAAAGGGTACATTTATTTCGCCATGTTTTTTTCAATAGGAGTTGAGACGCTAAATTGGTTACGTGGTAAAAAAATCGCATGACTCGTTAAAAAATTGTTATAAAACGGGTTTTTTGACGTGGCTTGGTTAAACTTGGTTACCTTAGGCGGCGACATACACAATGGTGGCTGCCTAAGAACCTGTTCGAAATCTTTTGTGCTCGCTGATACTTCGTCAAAAACGGGCTCAAAATGTTCATTTACTCTATGTAAACTGCGCTTTTTCGCCCATTTTTTCCTCGTCTGAGCGTCGCTCAAGAAGATTTGGAACAGGTCCTAAGATCTCTTGCGATATATGCAACTACAGCAACATACGTAGCATACGACGTAGTGGTTCAGCGGCTCCCCACAATAACTGATCACCGACAGTAAATGCGGATAAATACTTCTCCCCCATGTTGAGTTTACGTAGACGTCCAACCGGAGTATTCAGCGTGCCGGTGATCGCAGCTGGTGTAAGTTTACGTTTAGTCAGTTCTGGCTCGTTGGGGATCACCCGTACCCATTCATTATGTTGAGCAATAATTTTTTCAATGTCTTCTAGCGATGTGTCTTTTTTTAATTTCAGGGTGAATGCCTGGCTATGGCAACGTAGTGCCCCTATGCGTACACATAGGCCATCGATTGGGATCACCGTGCTGGTGTTGAGGATTTTATTGGTTTCCGCCTGACCTTTCCATTCTTCACGGCTTTGACCATTAGATAACGCACTATCTATCCATGGGATCACACTGCCTGCCAACGGTACAGAAAAACAATCTGTGGGTAAGGAACAATTACGGATCTGTGCCGTCACTTTACTTTCAATCTCGAGGATGGTTTTTGCCGGATTTAGCAATTCGTTTGCTACACAACCATGCAATTTACCCATTTGTCTGATAAGTTCATTCATATGGCGTGCACCTGCGCCAGAAGCGGCCTGATAAGTTGCCACAGAAGCCCATTCTACTAAATCATCAGCAAACAAACCGCCCAGCGACATCAGCATTAGGCTCACAGTACAATTGCCTCCGACAAAGGTTTTGATACCGTTGTTTATACCTTGCTCAATCATAGGCTTGTTAACTGGATCTAAAATGATAATGGTGTCTTCTTCCATGCGCAGCGATGAAGCAGCATCGATCCAATAGCCTTTCCAGCCTTTTTTACGCAGTTTGGGATGAATTTCTTGGGTGTAATTTCCTCCTTGGCAGCTGATAATGATGTCTAATGCGTACAATGTGTCAATATCATCAGCACGGTGTAATTCATGGCATCGACTCCCTATCTCAGGTGTTTTCTGGTTTTTTTCCGAAGAAGTAGAAAAAAATACAGGGTGGATAACGTCAAAATCTTTTTCTGCCTCCATTCGTTCCATTAATACTGAACCGACCATACCACGCCAGCCGATAAAACCAACTTTTTTCATAATTGTTACGTTCCAAAGTAAGATTATGTAAGGATTGCACAAGCTAATAATCCCTTCAAAGGGAAAACAAAGGAAATAAAAATTTTTGGTTTTCCCCTTGAAGGGAGTGACAATGCCCCCACTTAGTAGGTCATGGTACCGCTGATGACAGTAAATGGGTATCAATCCTGCATCTGATACGGACTTTTTATAGGAGAGCGATAAATGACACAACAACAAATAAACATTCGTCCATTACATGATCGCGTTATAGTTAAGCGCAAAGAAGTTGAAAATAAATCGCCTGGGGGTATTGTTCTGACGGGTTCAGCGGCGGGTAAATCAACACGTGGTAAAATCCTTGCGGTTGGTAACGGGCGTATTTTGGACGACGGGAAGGTCAGGCCTTTAGACGTGAAAGTGGGTGATGTCATTGTCTTTAATGATGGCTACGGGGTTAAAGTAGAGAAGATTGATGGCGAAGAAATGTTGATCATGTCAGAAAGTGACATTTTGGCCGTTGTTGTTGAAAATAAGTAGTACGATCAATCAATTTTCTGAACTAAACGAATTTGAGGGAAAGAATAATGGCAGCTAAAGACGTAAAATTTGGCAATGATGCTCGCGTAAAAATGTTGCGTGGCGTGAATATTCTTGCTGATGCAGTAAAAGTTACCTTGGGGCCCAAAGGCCGTAACGTAGTTCTAGATAAATCTTTTGGCTCTCCAAGCATCACTAAAGATGGTGTTTCTGTTGCCCGTGAAATCGAACTGGAAGATAAGTTTGAAAACATGGGTGCGCAGATGGTCAAAGAAGTGGCTTCTAAAGCGAATGACGTTGCGGGAGATGGCACAACTACGGCAACAGTGTTGGCACAAGCTATCGTTACTGAAGGTCTGAAAGCTGTTGCTGCAGGTATGAACCCGATGGATCTGAAACGCGGTATCGACAAGGCGGTAGACTCAGCAGTCGAAGAGTTGAAAAAATTGTCAAAACCTTGCGCTGATCCAAAAGCCATTACTCAAGTGGGTACTATTTCCGCGAACTCCGATGAGGTTGTTGGTGAATTGATTGCAGAAGCGATGGGCAAAGTGGGTAATGAAGGTGTTATCACGGTTGAAGAAGCTAGTGGTCTCTATAATGAGCTTACCGTCGTGGAAGGTATGCAGTTTGATCGTGGCTATTTGTCACCTTACTTTATCAATAAGCCAGAAGGTTCTTCCGTAGAGCTCGACAATCCTTTTATTCTATTGGTTGATAAGAAAATTTCTAATATCCGTGAACTTCTGCCAGTATTAGAAGCGGTGGCAAAAGCGGGTAGATCCCTATTGGTTATTGCAGAAGATGTTGAAGGTGAAGCATTGGCAACGCTGGTGGTAAACACTATGCGTGGTATTGTCAAGATTGCTGCGGTTAAAGCCCCGGGCTTTGGTGATCGTCGTAAAGCCATGCTGGCGGATATTGCTGTTTTAACCAAGGGTATCGTCATCGCTGAAGAAGTGGGGTTGGTTCTGGAAAAAGTGACTCTGGAAGATCTTGGGCAAGCAAAACGTATTATTATCACTAAAGATACTACTACCATTATTGATGGTGTGGGTGATAAAGGTATGATTGCGGCTCGTGTAGTTCAGATTAAAGCACAAGTTGAAGAAGCTTCATCTGACTACGACAAAGAAAAACTGCAAGAACGTGTCGCTAAACTTTCTGGTGGCGTGGCTGTTATTAAAGTCGGTGCAGCTACTGAAGTTGCAATGAAAGAGAAAAAAGCTCGTGTGGAAGATGCTCTGCATGCAACCCGAGCGGCTGTAGAGGAAGGTGTGGTACCTGGTGGTGGTGTGGCCTTGATTCGTGTTGCTACTGCTCTCAGTGAGCTGAAAGGTGACAATCAAGACCAGAATGTGGGTATTACTGTTGCTCTTAAAGCGATGGAAGCGCCGTTGCGTCAGATCGTGGTTAATGCTGGTGAGGAAGCTTCTGTTATTGCTGATAAGGTAAGAAAAGGTAGTGGTAACTTTGGTTACAATGCACAAACTGAAGAATACGGTGATATGATCGAAATGGGTATTTTGGATCCAACCAAGGTTACTCGCTCTGCGATACAGTATGCTGCGTCCATTGCTGGCCTGATGATTACTACCGAGTGTATGGTATCTGATTTGCCACGTGACGAAAAAGGTGCCGATATGGGCGCTGGTGGAATGGGCGGTATGGGTGGTGGAATGGGTGGTATGATGTAATTCCCCACTGCTTGATAGAGGACATTGATTCTTTATAGGCAGCTTATCCGCAGTGAAAGCGAGCAGGTTACCCTGCTCGTTTGTGTTTTTGTGTTGGTTAGAATTGTGTCTGTGTTAAAAAATATTTTCCCTCGTTCGTTTTCTCCACGAGATCTAGAGTTATATCGCCTCGCCGCTCCGGTTAGTTGGCTAGACAGCGTGGTTATTTTAGTTCGCGTACTTTACAGTTTTTACCTTTAATTTTTCCTTGCTGTAACTGTAGCAAAGCACGTTTTACACTCGTTTTACGGATAGCTACGTAAGCATGTGCAGGGAATATAGCTATTTTTCCTACATCAGCAGCGGTTAAACCGGCATTTCCTGTTAGGGCACCTAAAATGTCTCCGGGGCGTATTTTGGCTTTACGACCACCGTCGATACACAAAGTGATCATTTCTGCTTCCAGTATGACACTATTATTGCAACTATCGGTCGTACGTATTTTCTCAGTGGGCATCCAGCTTAGTTTCGTGTGCAAATAGTCTTCTATGGCGTGTGCTCTGTTCATCTCTTGTGGTGTACAAAGCGTTAGAGCAAGGCCATTTTTCCCCGTTCGGCCGGTACGTCCTATACGATGAATATGTACCTCTGGATCAAAAGCCAATTCAAAGTTAACCACTAATACCAAATCTTTAATATCCAAACCACGGGCGGCAACATCAGTCGCAACTAGAATACGGCAGCTATGGTTAGTAAACCGAACTAATACTTGATCTCGCAAAGATTGTTCTAATATCTCCGTGTAAAGCCAATACACTCATACCACAGGATCCAAGGGTTCGATAGACATCCTGGCAATCTCGTTTGGTATTACAAAATACTACACAAGAACTTGGTTGATAATGTCTGAGTACCGTAATCAGTAGTGGCAAACGCTCTTCACAGGTAGTTTCGTAAAATACCTGTTCAATAGAGGTTTCGTTTTCTTGTTGTGCAACGACCACATTTAATGGATGACGCTGTATTTTTGCGCTAACTTGTTCAATTCCGACAGGATAAGTAGCGGAAAATAATAGAGTTTGGTATTGTTGCGGAGCGTAATTAATAATCTTATCGATGGTTTCACTAAAACCCATATCCAGCATGCGGTCAGCTTCATCCAGCACTAGTACTTTTAGCCCCTTTAATATTAAGGTAGTTTTACTCAGATGTTCCTGGATACGACCCGGGGTACCGACCACAACATGAGGAGCATGCACCAGAGAATTGAGCTGTTGCCCCATCGGCTGACCACCACAGAGGGTTAAAATTTTAATATTTTGTGTAAAACGGGCTAAACGGCGTAGCTCTTTACTGATTTGATCTGCCAATTCACGTGTTGGACAGAGTACCAAAGCTTGCGTGACAAATGCTCCCATAGCAATTTTATCCAGCAAACCGATGCCAAACGCTGCCGTTTTACCGCTGCCGGTTTGGGCCTGGGCACGGACATCCTGTCCTTTAAGGATTGCCGGTAATACTGCTGCCTGTATCGGTGTCATTTCGTTGTAATCCAATTCTTTAAGATTCGACAACTGTTCGGCAGGCAGCGTTAATGAAGAAAAACCAGTAGTACTCACAATGGTGACTCCTGACGATATATCGATTTAGTCGCTTTCTCAAGGTCGTCATCAAGGTCGTCATCAAAAAACAGGGTCACTTGAGGATCGTCTTTATGTTGCATCCGAATTTCTTGTGCTACTAACGTGATCGCTTCAGCGCTACTCATTCCCGTTGATATCAATTGGTGAACTTTTTCCGCTGCTTTTTGTTGTTCCTGATGGGAAATCGAGGGCATGTCCGTTAACATGAATTTATCTCCTGCAAATAATATGCAAGTATACTCCTTCCTCTGCGCTATCTGTATTTAACGCATTCGAGAAAGATAAATTATGCTTATATTTATTAAAACGTTATTGAATTTTACTTCATCTAAAGGCTAATTATTCAATGAATTACCGTTGTGTGGTAACCGAAAGATATCAATTCTGTAAAGTTTATTTTTAATAATAGTCGATAATTACAACAGTTCCACCCGGGATAAATTGTAAAATTAAGTAATAATGTGGCACGTAAGATTGAAAAATGATTTATGTGCATCGTATTCGTTGTGCTTAATTTTTTTGCTGTTATTTAATGGCTCTGCTGGTAGCTAGATGACAATCAATAAAAACACAACGGGTTGGATGATATGAAAAGTTCTTGTCAAAGAGAAATCATATTGCCCAATTGCATTTCTTGTGTAAAGATCCGTACTGTAACAATATCTCTGGGTGAACGATTCTACTTCCCCGAGTACGCTGGGTAGCGTAAGCGGATACACTGCTTCTTTGCATCATAAATTTAAAAATAACTTCCTTAAATGAAAGAAATTTCTCTCAGTAAGAAAGATATTTTTCTCGGAATCTATTCGAAATCGTTATGAACGACGCTCAGACGAAGACGAAATGAGCGAAAGTTTACATAGGGTCAATGAGTATTATTCTGAGTACATTTTTGGCGGAGTGTCAGCGAGTGTAATAGATTGCGAATATGCTTATGGCGTGGTCAAAACTTAAGAGATGGTTGTCCTATATTTATTTGTATATCGAGAAGATTATTCATCATGACAAAAACAGATTATTTAATGCGTTTAAGAAAATGTAGGACTCTTGCTACCTTAGAGAGGGTAATTGAAAAGAATAGGTACGAACTTTCTGATGATGAGCTAGAATCGTTTAATTCTGCTGCGGATCATAGATTGGCAGAGGTTATTGCGGATAAATTTTTCGATAAGGTTCCGTCTTCGATGTGGCAACATGTCAGGTAATGTGCGAGATCTTGTTCAGTTACGCTGAAAGTATGGATGCTTTTACTTGCAGTGGTTAATCACTTTGCTGAGATACAGCATGTTACTCTTGAACTCGCAAAGCAAAATAGATATTACAGCATGAAAAAACAGGTTTTATTTTTACCTGATGAAGTTGCCACCGTTGCATTGGGTTCCGTTTTGGCGTCTGTTTGCAATAGTGCTAGCGTTATTTATCTTCTCGGTGAGTTAGGCAGTGGAAAAACCACCTTCAGCCGTGGTTTTCTTCGTGCCTTGGGCCATCGTGGTAGTGTAAAAAGTCCTACTTATACTTTGGTTGAACCTTATATTTTAACACCAAGAGCAGTTTATCATTTCGACCTGTATCGTTTAGCTGATGCGGAAGAATTGGAATTTATGGGTGTCCGTGATTATTTTGATCAACAGGCTATCTGTTTGGTGGAATGGCCACAAAAAGGAGCCGGTTTTTTGCCCAAAGCAGATATTAAGCTTCATTTAGCTTATCATCAGCAAGGGCGTCAGGCCCGGTTAGTGGCTTGTTCTGACTACGGTGTCGAACTATTACAGCGTTTAGCTGCTGAGTCACGGTATTCAAACAATGATATTTAACTGGCGTTACAGTGTTCCCCTTTTGTTTGTTGCTATTTTTTGCGTTTTGGTCGTCCCCGTTTTTTCTTGGGCGATGAAATTAACCGATATCAACGTTAGTAACGGGTTTACTGAGAGCAAAGTGATACTGAGTTTTGATCAACGCCCAGTGTATGATTTTTTTCTGTTACAGGATCCTGAGCGATTGGTGCTGGATGTTCGGCAAAGTGGCACTGTTTCAGGTTTACCTTTGGCGTTCCGTGAACCTCATCTGTTAAAAAAAATTCGTTCTAGTCAACCCCGAGACACACAAAGTACTCGTCTAGTATTTGATTTGACGCGAAAAGTGAAAACCAATGTGCTCGCTAAGCAAGCGGGCAACGTGTATCAGGTGATTTTCACCCTGATCGCTGAAGGAAAGACACCAGCTCGTGAAATAGCATCTATGCTGCAACCTAAATCCTCTAGCGAGAGTAATAATCCATTTAATAATCAGCCAGTAGGGATCGGCAAGAATAGTGTCGGCACTGTTACTACAGGTGTTACGACTACTGGAATGATGACCACAGGATCAGCCCGTACGGTGAAAACGGCAGGTTCATCTGTCAGTAATCGTGGCGCTAGCGGTTTGGTTATTGTTGCCATCGATGCCGGACATGGTGGCCAAGATCCAGGTGCTGTTGGTCAAAATGGTTTGCAAGAGAGGCATGTTACTATTAGTGTTGCACGTAAATTAGCGGCTTTACTCGATAACGATCCGTTGTTTAAACCGGTATTAACCCGTAATGGCGATTATTTCCTCTCGGTAATGGGGCGTTCTGATGTAGCACGTAAACAAAAGGCTAATGTATTGGTGTCTATTCACGCCGATGCTGCCCCAAACCGCCGCGCGAGGGGCGCGTCAGTTTGGGTGTTATCTAATCGCCGTGCTAACAGTGAACTTGGTAATTGGTTGGAACAACACGAAAAACAGTCGGAGCTGCTTGGTGGTGCGGGTGATCTGCTAGCTAGTCCTTCAGCCGATCCGTACCTAAGCAAAGCAGTGTTAGATTTGCAATTTGGTCATTCTCAGCGTGTTGGTTATGCCATCGCGGCTAGTATGCTACGTGAATTGAAACGTGTTGGCTCCATTCATAAAGTTGAACCTGAACATGCCAGTCTTGGGGTATTACGTTCACCCGATATTCCTTCGGTATTGGTGGAAACCGGCTTTATTAGCAATAGCATGGAAGAACGGTTGCTTGGTAGTGATGAGTACCAGGGTAAAATTGCTCAGGCGATTTATCAAGGTTTACGCAATTATTTTTTGGCGCACCCGTTACAGGTTTCGCCGACTCGACGTTGAAGATCCCTGGTAATGATGAGCGCATTTTTGATGAAGTATCAGCGATAGCAACAGATTTCGGATAGGCTCTAACATACATTAGCAAAAGGAACGATGATGCCGATTCAGATATTACCACCACAACTTGCTAATCAGATCGCTGCAGGAGAGGTGGTGGAACGACCTGCATCGGTAGTCAAAGAGTTACTAGAAAACAGTTTGGATGCGGGTGCGACGCGCATTGACATCGATATCGAACGTGGTGGCACGAAACTTATTCGTATTCGAGATAATGGTTGTGGCATTGCTAAAGAAGAACTGTCGTTGGCATTGGCTCGACACGCCACGAGTAAAATACGTTCATTGGAAGATCTGGAAACCATTCTTAGTATGGGGTTTCGTGGTGAGGCACTGGCTAGTATTAGTTCGGTATCCCGCTTGATGTTAACTTCACGTACGGCTAAACAAGCAGAGGCCTGGCAGTCTTATGTGGAAGGACGTGATATGGCGGTGACTATCAAACCAGCTGCTCATCCGGTCGGTAGTACGCTTGAGGTATTAGATTTGTTTTATAATACGCCGGCGCGTCGCAAATTCATGCGCACGGAAAAAACCGAATTTGGTCATATTGATGAAGTAGTTCGGCGTATTGCCCTGGCACGCTTCGATGTTACCATCAATCTTGGTCATAATGATAAGTTGATACGTCAGTATCGATCTGCCCTCGATCCATCACAATATGAGCGTCGATTAGCGAGTATCTGTGGTGCGGCATTTTTACAACATGCGTTAGCCATTTCGTGGCAGCATGGCGACTTGGCTATTGGTGGCTGGGTGGTGGATCCTGCCGTCAAACGTTCCTTGAATGAAATACAATATTGTTATGTTAATAAGCGCATGATGCGTGATCGAGTGATAAACCATGCCATCCGCCAAGCTTATCAGGATTTATTAAAAGATGGTCAGCAACCCTCTTATGTGCTCTATCTGGACCTCGATCCCCATCAGGTCGATGTCAATGTGCATCCGGCAAAACAAGAGGTGCGATTCCATCAAGCCAGGCTGGTGCATGATTTTATTTATCAGGCTGTCACTGCAGTTTTGCAACATAAGGCTCGACAACAGGGAGATCTACCATTAGAGGTTCTGCAATCTGGCACTCAACCTGTGTTGAGTATCGACACTGCGTTAGAAACACCTGGCTGGCAGCCTAAAACTCGTGTTTCTGCTGGATTGAATAAATACGCACAACCAGAATCGCTTAAAGAACCCCATCAGCATACTGATAGCGATAAATTGGTTGCGCGGGAGCAATGGGGAGCCGTCTATGCTAATCATCATGGTGTTAACCGTAATAGTTCTTGTCATAGTTTTGGTCGGGTGCTCAGCATCTTTCTGCCCTGCTATGCGTTAATTGAGTATAGTGATCAGAGAATCGCATTGTTGGCTTTATCGGTGGCTGAGCGTTGCTTGAAACAAACACAGCTTAACCGACTGCCACAGGCATTACGGGCACAGCCTTTGCTCATTCCGTTAAAGCTTAATCTGGATAAAACCGAAATCATGGCATATCAGCACCATAAAAATTTACTGTCCATGATGGGAATTGAGCTGACGATCACGCAAAATCGAGTGACTTTACATGCGGTATCGTTACCGTTACGTGACCAAAATTTACAAAAATTGATACCAGAATTGTTAATCTATTTGTCTAAGCAGGATAAAATATCGTCAGAAGTACTGGCTACGTGGATTGCTAGGCATCTTAGCAGTGAGCATAAGATGTGGAATGTTTCACAAGCGATACAGTTATTGACTGATGTTGAACGTCTTTGCCCTCATCTGGTGCGATCTCCGCCAGCAGAACTTTTACAATTTATTGATATACAGTCTACATTGGCAATGTTACTACATGAACAAAATTGAGAATGTAACCCGCCCCAGTGCAATCTTTATTATGGGGCCGACTGCTTCTGGTAAGACGGTGTTATCAATAGCATTGCGGCAATATTTGCCGGTAGAATTGATCAGTGTCGATTCTGCACTAATTTACCGTGGCATGGATATTGGCACTGCGAAGCCCAGTGCTCAAGAATTAGCACTGACTCCGCACCGCTTGATTGATGTTTGTGATCCAGCCGAGTCTTATTCTGTCGCAAATTTTCGTCGAGACGCATTGAAAGAAATGGCTGAAATCAGCGCTACCGGGCGTATTCCATTACTGGTAGGTGGCACCATGCTATATTTCAAAGCCCTTTTGGAGGGCTTATCACCCTTACCCTCAGCAGATCCTGTGATACGTCAGCAACTTGAGCAGCAAGCGGTAAAATTGGGATGGGAAGCTTTACACCAGCAGTTAGCGAGTGTGGATCCGCTTGCAGCGCAACGAATTCATCCAAATGATCCTCAAAGACTCATCAGGGCACTGGAAGTTTTTCTTATTTCGGGTAACACTTTAACGGAATTGATGAAAACTTCCGGTGAAACTTTGCCGTACAGGGTTTATCAATTTGCAATTGTGCCTGTGCATCGTGATTTTTTGCACCAGCGGATCGAATCTCGTTTTCATCATATGCTGGATGCTGGATTTGAAGCAGAGGTTAAGGCGCTCTTTGATCGTGGGGATTTACATAAGGATATGCCATCCATGCGCTGTGTTGGTTATCGCCATATGTGGTCTTACTTCGCCGGTGATTATGGCTATGATGACATGGTTTACCGCGGAATTTGTGCGACACGTCAACTCGCAAAACGTCAAATAACCTGGCTACGGGGTTGGAATGCTGTTCAGTGGTTCGATAGTGATAAACCACAGCAAACTTTAGATTCTATAATACAAGTTGTTAGTATATAGCATGAGCTATTGTGTACAATCGCTCAAAATGTCAGGGCGAAAATTTTTACGTAGTTTCTTTTCGAGCCACTAGTTGCTTACTTAAAAACAACAAACAATAAGGAAAAGATGGGATGGCTAATAAGGGACAATCTTTACAAGATCCTTTCCTAAACGCGTTACGTCGTGAAAGGGTTTCGGTTTCTATTTATTTGGTGAATGGTATTAAACTTCAGGGACAGATTGAGTCTTTTGACCAGTTTGCTATCGTGTTAAGAAGTAAGGTGAACCAAATGGTCTACAAACATGCTATTTCTACTGTCGTGCCCGATCGTCAGGTGTCACTCCATAAGGATAATAATCCTACCGTTTCTGCTGCAGCAACAGCGGCCGAAAAACGATGATGCTGAATAACACGCCTGGTTGGTGAACGAGGATGGAAAACAGTATAGAAAATATAACTTTATGTTTTCCAAGCTAGCTACTTTTATCCGCTTGAGAGGTTGTGCACTTGTTTGACCGTTATGAAGTAGGGGATCGGGCTATCCTGGTGCATATCTTTTTTTCTCAAAAAAAAGATAAAGATACAGAAGATTTGCGCGAGTTCGAATCACTGGTCTCTTCAGCGGGGGTTGAGGCGGTGAGCGTTATCACGGGTAGTCGCCAATTTCCCCATGTAAAGTATTTCGTTGGTAAGGGTAAAGCCGAAGAAATCGCCGCTGTTGTCAAAACGACGGGGGCATCTGTTGTACTGTTTGATCATGTTCTTTCTGCTGCGCAAGAAAGAAATCTGGAACGTTTGTGTGCATGTCGAGTGATTGATCGAACCGGTTTGATTTTAGATATTTTTGCTCAACGTGCCCGTACTCATGAAGGTAAGTTGCAAGTTGAATTGGCGCAATTACGTCATATTGCCACTAGATTGGTACGTGGTTGGACGCATTTGGAACGTCAGAAAGGGGGCATAGGGTTAAGAGGGCCTGGTGAAACTCAGCTGGAAACTGACCGTCGTTTATTACGTGACCGTATCAGTTTGATTCTAGGTCGGCTGGAACGGGTAGCAAAACAGCGTGAACAGGGGAGGCGGGCACGTAGCAGAGCGCAAGTTCCTACAGTTTCGCTAATCGGTTACACTAACGCGGGTAAATCTAGTTTATTTAATCGAATGACGGCAGCCGATGTCTATACGGCTGACCAGCTCTTTGCTACTCTCGATCCTACCTTGCGCTGCATCAACGTGACGGATGTGGGGGAGACCGTATTGGCGGATACCGTTGGTTTTATCCGGCATTTGCCGCATGATTTGGTCGTTGCTTTTAAAGCGACACTACAGGAAACGCGGCAAGCCTCATTATTGTTACATATTGTTGATGCTGCGGATCTGCGTGTTGATGAAAATATGATGGCGGTTGATGTAGTGCTAAAGGAAATTACCGCTGATGAAGTTCCTCGACTCTTAGTGATGAATAAAATTGACAGGTTGTCTGGAGTGATGCCACGTATTGATCGTAACGAAGAAAATGTACCCGTCCGAGTGTGGGTCTCAGCGCAAACCGGAGCTGGCATTTCGTTGCTCTTTCAAGCGCTGAGCGAGCGTCTTAGTGGTGAGGTAGCACAGTATGAATTGAAATTACCGCCCGAGGAGGGCCGTCTACTTAGCCGTTTACACCAACTGCAATCAATTGAAAAAAAATGGGTAATAGAAGAAAGTGGGCACGTTGGTATGTTAATTCGGATGCCTGTGGCCAAGTGGTGCCGTTTGTGTAAGGAAGAACAAAAATTAGTCGATTATATTGTTTAGCCCATAGCGACGGTTAATCGTGTATTATTGTGGGATTAAATTTTGTGTAATGGAGTGTTTGTCTCTTGGAGCAAACTCTTGGTCTAAAGAAAACCAATCATAGAATGGAGCTAAAACATGGCGTGGAATCAGCCCGGTAATAACGGACAGGACCGCGATCCGTGGGGAAGCAGCAATAATAGCGGCAACTCTAGCGGAAATAATAATAAAGGTGGTAGTAAGCAAAAGCCGCCTGATCTTGGCGATATCCTCCGTAAGCTGAGTACGAAATTAAGCGATTTCGGTGGCAAAGGCAAAGGTAGTAATAATACCAGTGTATCGGGTTGGGGGTTTGGCCGTATCGTCAGTACTGTGGCTATAGTGATGATTGTCATATGGGCAGTCAGTGGTTTTTATACCATCAGGGAAGCTGAACGTGGTGTAGTGACTCGTTTGGGGAAATTAAGCCATATCGTACAGCCTGGATTGAATTGGAAACCCACTTTTATCGATGAGGTCACTCCGGTTAATGTTGAGTCAGTACGAGAGCTAGCGGCAGCCGGTGTTATGTTAACTTCTGATGAAAATGTCGTTCGGGTTGAAATGAATGTTCAGTACCGGGTCACCGACCCTGCCGCTTACCTGTTTAGTGTGGTCTATCCTGGCGACAGTTTACGTCAGGCAACCGACAGTGCTGTACGGGGAGTTATCGGGAAATTCACCATGGATAAAATCCTGACGGAAGGGCGTACCATCGTTCGTAGTGAGACTCAACGTGTCCTGGAAGAAACTGTTCGACCCTATAAAATGGGGATTACTTTGCTCGATGTTAACTTCCAAGCTGCTCGTCCGCCAGAAGAAGTAAAAGCAGCTTTTGACGATGCAATTGCAGCTCGTGAAAACGAACAACAGTATATTCGTGAAGCGGAGGCCTACGCCAACGAGGTTCAACCTCGTGCCAACGGTCAAGCTCAGCGTCTATTGGAAGATGCTAAAGCTTACACTTCACGTACCGTGTTAGAAGCACAAGGTGAAGTTGCCGGTTTTGCCAAATTGTTGCCTGAGTATAAGGCCGCACCTGAAATTACACGTGAGCGACTGTATATTGATGCTATGGAGAAGGTGTTAAGTCATAGCCGTAAAGTGTTGGTTAATGATAAGGGAGGGAATTTGATGGTACTTCCCCTGGATCAAATGCTACGTGGGCAGACAACACTAAATAAAGCCGATGGCGATAAAAACACCAGTTTGATTGATCTGAGCCGGCCTTCGTCTGCTAAAAGCAGTCAAAGTAAGGATGTAAAAAGCGCCAGTACGGGTAGTCTCTCGGATCAAGGTCGAGCTAACGTTCAACGTAGCGTTCCCATTCGCGTAGGGAGAGAATAATCAATGCGTAAGCCTTTTTTACTTATCATCGCTATGGTAGTGATAGCGTTTTACGCGTCAGTGTTTGTTGTACAGGAAGGTCAACGCGGTATCGTACCGCGTTTTGGCAAAGTACTGCGTGATAACGATAATAAGCCGTTGGTTTATGTGCCAGGGCTCCATTTTAAAATGCCGCTTATCGAAACGGTGAAAACACTGGATGCACGTATTCAAACTATGGACAACCAGGCAGATCGCTTTGTTACTAAAGAGAAAAAAGATCTCATTGTTGATTCCTATTTAAAATGGCGTATCAGTGATTTCAGCCGTTACTATCTGGCGACAGGAGGTGGAGATGTTTCACAGGCTGAAGTGTTGCTAAAACGTAAGTTTAGTGATCGCCTGCGTTCTGAAATTGGTCGTTTGGACGTAAAGGATATTGTGACTGATTCTCGTGGTAAGCTCACGTCTGATGTGCGTAATGCTTTGAACACGGGCACAGTTGATGATGAAATGGTCACTACTGATGCAGATGATGCGATTGCGATTGCGATTGCGATTGCGGCGGCGCGAGTCGAGCGGGAAACTCGTGGTAAACAACCGGCGGTTAACCCGAATAGTATGGCAGCCTTAGGAATCGAAGTCGTCGACGTACGGATTAAGCAAATCAACTTACCCGCTGAAGTCTCTGACGCTATTTTCCAGCGCATGCGTGCGGAACGTGAGGCAGTAGCTCGTCGCCATCGTTCACAAGGCCAGGAAGAAGCAGAGAAACTGCGAGCAACCGCTGATTATGAAGTGACACGTACACTGGCAGAAGCAGAACGTCAGGCACGTATCACGCGTGGTCAAGGTGATGCGGAAGCTGCTAGATTGTTTGCTGAGGCTTTCAGTAAAGATCCTGATTTTTACGCTTTTATCCGGAGTCTACGTGCTTACGTAAAAAGCTTTGGCTCTAATGATGTGATGGTGCTTAGTCCTGACAGTGATTTCTTTCGTTTTATGAAATTGCCGGAAAAATCTACGAATCGTCCATGATGTAATGTTTGTTATTATTAAGGCTCGTTAATACGAGCCTTTCTTTATGAACCTGTTTGGAATCTCTTGTGCTCGCCGTGTTTTGGTCAAGTAATTCGTTAAAGGCGCGCTCAAAACGCTCATTGACTCCCTTTTGTTGTATACAAAGGGTAAACCGCGCTTTTTCGCTCATTTTTTCCTCGCCTGAGCGTCGCTCAAAAAGATTTGGACAGGTTCTTAAAATCTGTTTAAACCTATTCAATAGACTTTTTGCGTGTAATAGCTTTGTTACCACTGAGGCGATATGTTGATATTTGATGGTCGATCCATTGATACTGATGAGCAGGGTTATTTAAAAAACAGCACGGATTGGTCCGAGACGTTGGCTCCGCTTTTAGCGGAACGGGAGGGTATCGTCTTGACGGAATCACATTGGGAAATCGTGCACTTTGTACGTGATTTCTACCAAAAGTATAATACTTCACCTGCGATTCGTATGCTAGTCGTTGCTATGGCGCAAAAATTTGGTGAAGCAAAAGGTAATAGCCGTTACCTGTATCGCTTATTTCCTAAAGGTCCAGCAAAACAAGCGACTAAAATTGCCGGATTGCCTAAGCCAGTGAAATGTATCTGATCCACTATCGTCCGAGCGATTGCTTTTATTAATAAGATTTTTTAATATCAATGTGTTATCGAAAATTTTATCATTGGACTTCTTGCAAAACCGTTGTTCGTTATGTGAAGTCAAAGCGTATTCATAAACCTAAGGCATATTTCAGCACATACTCTTTCAACTTACCGGCTCGCTGTGCTGCCATCAGTGCCAGGTTGCGCACTATTTTTACAGGCAGCAAACTATTACTGAACGCGGTATAAAAAAGATCCATGCCACTTTGCATTAACAAATTGTCTCTTCTGCGTCGATACTGATAGCGTAACAATACCTCCTTACTATACCAGGCTCTGGTTAGCTCACGAGCTTGATTAAGCACATCAATCAATGCATCCACATCCTTATAGCCTAAGTTGACGCCTTGTCCGGCTAGCGGATTAATAGTGTGTGCAGCATCACCCAATAGTGCTAACCCAGATTCAACGTAATGTTGCGCATGACAGCGAGTTAGCGGGAAGGATCCCGTTGCGATAGCATTGACTTTGCCGAGACGTGCTGGAAAAGCGCGGGTGATCTCTTGATTGAGTTGTGAAAGCGGCATCGCTTGTAACTGGCGAATACGTTGCGGACTATCATACCAGGCCAACGATGCCCAATGACCAAACAATGGCAAAAAAGCACGCGGTCCGGATGGAAAAAATTGTTGCCAGGTGGTTTCCTGTTGTGGTGTTTCTGTTTCCACTGTGACTAACATACAAGCTTGACGATATTGCCAACCGCTGGTGCCTATACCCGCTAAACGTCGTACTAGCGAATGGGGGCCATCAGAACCGATGATTAAACGTGTCTTTAATTGTTGTGGTCTGTCCAGCGTCAATTGCCAGTGATCATCTATTCTTCGCATATTTTTCAATTCTGCTGGACAGAGTAATGTCAAGCCATTGCATTCTTTCATCTGTTGCCACAATGCCAGTTGTAATACGCGGTTTTCAACCATGAAACCCAATTCTGGCAACGCCAGGAATGCAGCATCAAAAATCACCTCTGAACCGGATAATTCCCAAGTTTCAAGGCGGCGATAGGGCGCGTAACGCATCTGCTGTACTCGCGCCCATACTCCTGGCTGCTTTAGCAAACCAATAGTGGTGTAATTGATGGCGGATACCCGCAGATCTGGAGGGCTATTATCATCAAAAGGTAAGAGGGCTTTGTGTTCTAACAGAGCAACCGACCAACCACATCGTGCTAAGTTTAATGCTGCAGCTGCACCCACTATTCCACCGCCCACTACGACTACATCATAATTTTGTTGATCATCATTCATGCTAGTTATACTTTTAAATTTGTGTGTTGATCGTTAAACAGTGGATTTGTGTTATTGACATTAATAGCGCTTTCCGGTGACTTTTTGCCGATTAACAGGTTATCACTGGTCAGGATGGCAGCGAATGAATACAATGCCGTTTAATTAAGTAGTTAAGCCTTTATTCATTTAAAGAGTATGGAGCAGATAAGATCCCAATGAGAAAAAAACTGCATATTAAAACCTGGGGCTGCCAGATGAACGAATACGATTCATCAAAAATAGTAGACCTGTTAGCCAGTACTCATGGCTATCAATTGACCGAACTACCGGAAGAAGCTGATCTTTTGTTGCTGAATACCTGTTCTATTCGTGAGAAAGCACAGGAAAAAGTCTTCCATTTATTGGGGCGTTGGGAGCTATTGAAAAACAGTAATCCGCAGCTACTTATTGGTGTTGGTGGCTGTGTTGCCTCGCAAGAAGGGGAAAATATCCGCCAACGTGCTCCCTGTGTAGATATAATATTTGGACCGCAAACTCTACATCGCTTACCAGAAATGATCAACCAGGTACAGGGAACACAGAGTCCGGTAGTAGATATTAGCTTTCCTGAAATTGAAAAATTTGATTGTCTGCCGGAGCCGCGTGCTGACGGGCCTTCTGCTTTTGTCTCTATCATGGAGGGGTGTAATAAATACTGTACTTTCTGTGTAGTACCCTATACTCGGGGTGAAGAGGTGAGTCGACCCAGTGATGATATTTTATTTGAAATTACTCAGTTAGCGGCTCAGAATGTCCGTGAAGTGAATTTGTTGGGTCAGAATGTAAATGCTTATCGTGGTGCTACCTATGATGGTGGTGTTTGCAGTTTTGCTGAGTTACTGCGGTTGGTTGCTGCCATTGATGGTATTGATCGTGTGCGTTTCACTACTAGTCATCCTATTGAATTTAATGATGATATTATCAAAGTATACGAAGATACGCCCGAATTGGTAAGTTTTTTGCATCTACCGGTACAAAGCGGTTCTGACCGTATATTGGTAATGATGAAACGTGCTCATACCGCATTGGAATATAAAGCGATCATTCGTAAATTGCGCAGAGCACGCCCTGGTATTCAGGTTAGCTCCGATTTTATCGTTGGTTTCCCCGGTGAAACATTAGACGATTTTGAAAAAACGATGAAACTGATAGCCGATGTTAATTTTGATACTAGCTATAGTTTTATTTATTCCCCTCGTCCTGGCACGCCAGCCGCGGATCTGCCAGATAATGTTTCTGTAGAAGAAAAAAAGCAGCGTTTACAAATTTTACAGCAACGTATTAGTCAACAGGCTATGCATTTCAGCCGTGCTATGGTTGGCACGACACAACGGATTTTAGTTGAAGGCCCATCACGCAAAAATGTGATGGAATTAGCGGGGCGCACAGAAAATAACCGTGTGGTGAATTTCGAAGGTTCACCAGCAATGATTGGTAAATTCGTTGATGTGGAAATTGCCAGCGTCTACGCAACTTCTTTGCGTGGTATCCTTGTGCGTACTGAAGAGCAAATGGATCTAAGGAACATACCACGATGCATTTCCGTGCGATAGCCCGTATTGTTGGTCATCTGGTCATCTTATTCTCCGTAACCATGATTGTTCCCGGGGTAGTGGCATTGATTTATCATGATGGGGCTGGTCGAGCCTTCGTCGAGACGCTTGTTGTTGCTGTCACCATCGGCTTGCTTCTTGCCTTGCCGAACCGAAAACAGAAACATGAATTGAAGCCTCGAGAAGGATTTTTAATAGTGGTACTTTTCTGGACGGTGTTGGGAAGTGTGGGAGCACTACCCTTTTTATTTTCTGAGCGGCCTAATCTTTCTGTCACTGATGCCTTTTTTGAATCTTTCTCTGCGGTTACTACTACCGGGGCGACCACATTGGTGGGATTAGAATCTCTACCGAAAGCGATTTTGTTTTACCGGCAAATGTTGCAATGGCTCGGTGGTATGGGCATCATCGTACTGGCTGTAGCTATTTTACCTATTCTTGGGGTTGGTGGTATGCAGTTGTATCGAGCGGAAATGCCTGGCCTGCTAAAAGATAATAAAATGCGTCCGAGGATTGCCGAAACAGCTAAAACGCTTTGGTTGATCTACGTGCTGTTGACCATTGTTTGTGCATTTGCTCTCTGGTGTGCTGGGATGTCGGTATTTGATGCTATATCTCATAGTTTTTCGACCATTGCTATAGGTGGTTTTTCCACTTACGATGCAAGTATTGGTTATTTTGCTAGCCCAGCTATTAATACCATTATTGCGCTATTTTTATTGATCTCTGGTTGTAATTTTGCGCTGCATTTTGCGGCTTTTAGTGGGTTGAATCTGAAGGTATATTGGCGCGATCTCGAGTTTCGTATATTTATCCTAATACAACTCACATTAGTTATTATCTGCACTCTTGTACTCTGGCAATACAATGTTTATCAATCCGGTTTAGAGACATTAAGTCAAGCATTTTTCCAAGTGGTTTCGATGGCAACTACCGCGGGTTTTACCACTGATAGTTTTGCTCAGTGGCCATTATTTCTGCCCATGTTGTTGTTATGTTCCGCTTTTATCGGTGGTTGCGGTGGTTCAACGGGGGGAGGCTTGAAAGTGATCCGCATTTTGCTGTTATACTTGCAGGGGTTGAGGGAATTAAAACGGCTGGTCCATCCAAATGCAGTTTACACTATAAAATTGGGTCGTAGGGCACTACCGGAACGAATACTTGAAGCCGTTTGGGGTTTTTTTTCCGCGTACGCGTTGGTTTTTATTATCAGTATGCTGGCGATCATTGCGACTGGTGTGGATGAATTCACCGCATTTTCTGCGGTCACTGCAAGTTTAAACAATTTGGGACCAGGACTGGGTGTTGTGGCTGATAATTTTATCTCCATGAACGATACGGCAAAATGGATATTAGTAATCACCATGTTATTTGGTCGCCTAGAAGTTTTTACTTTACTGGTTTTGTTTACACCTACGTTTTGGCGCGAGTGATCTTAAATAGGGTCGTCACGTAATAAAAAATATATTATCACGTAGCAAGTAACGACTACTGTTGAGATGATTCAAGAATGAATTTAGCCCATCGCTGACACGATATATCCGATCATGTTTGGAGCCTACTGGAACCTCATCTGCCGGGAAGAAAAGGTATCTGGGATGGAATAGACTTGTTGCCTAATAGAGAAACGAACATTTTTTAAGCATTTTAGGGATGCGTTTTGCATTACCTCGTGCGAAAAAATCGCTTAAAGGCCCTTCTATGACGCCCGTTATTGCTGAATAAGCACCGATCTACTACAAGTCTAATAGCTCGAGATAATCGGCAGTTTATTAATGTGGTTTTCTGGATATTGAAAACCAGACCCCCCTGGCGTGACAAAGGGCTATGAGAGTCTCTCCTCGAAGAGCTAATTGTGGAGCCGGATTTTGAATGGCTAATGATGGATGCCATTCATAGTCAAGTTCATCTTCACGTGGCAGGCATAAAAGAGGGGTAATCAAGATCGGACGTACAAAGGGGGCTCAACAGTAAGATACATTTGGCCGTGGGTGCGCATGGTATGCCGGTCAGAGCGATTATTACATCAGGTACCGAAGCAGATTGTACGAGAGCTATGGACTTCATTGAGGGCATGACAGCGGAATGTCTGTTGGCTGACAAAGGCTATGACAGTAATAACATGATTAAGCAAGCAGAAGAAGTTGGCATGAAAGTGGCTGTCCCGCCCAAAAAGAATCGGAAGATTCAACGTGAATATGACAAGGACCTCTACAAACATCGACATCTTGTGGAGAATGATTTTCTACATCTCAAACGCTGGCGGGGTATTGCCACGAGTTATGCAAAAAATACCCCCCTCGTTTTTGGCTGCTGTACAAATACGATACATTGCTCTACGGTTCAATATTTCATGACGATACTATCTAGTACTACAGTCGTAGTTAGGTTGTGTATAATGAGGGGCTGTGGGATTGGGATTGATGTTATTTTAATCTATGGTGTTAGATGACGTCGGTGGCTCAGCGATTTTTGACAAATTAACGAACAGGCTAGGGAGTTTATTCCCTCGTTCTGAAACCCGTGAACGGGCAGCAGGTTATGTAAAGGGGTTACTGAGCCAGTGTCAGCGTAAAACCTGCTGGCAATTGGCGGAATGGTTGGGTGAGGACTCTCCGCATAGGTATTCAGTATTGACTTGAGCGAGTGCACCCAGTGGGATGCAAAGGGAGAAGGTCTCGCTGGAAAAATTGGTTCAGGTGGAAGTCAGCGCAGGCAGATTGAACAAGGCTTCCAGATGACGAAAGGTGAATGTGGACTAGACTACTATGAAGTTCGCTAGTGGAAAGGGTGGTACCGCTATATTACCCTATCACTACTTGCCCTACTGGTCGTGATACGCCAGTCCGCTCAAAAAAAACTTCCCGGGACGCGTACCCTGGTCCCTTCCCGAACTGAGGAACCTGTTCACAAGCTGGTTATGGCCACGAATACTATCGCTCTCCCATGCTTTGCAGTGGTCTGACTGGCGACGGCGCATCAATATTGTGCCTGGCAATGTCACTGGCCTCGCAGGAAAAACCTGGCACTATGAGGGGATTCGACCCAACTACGACTGCAGTACTAGAACCTATGTAAGGGACATCACTATGAAGGTACTACTACTTTATTCCAGCAAAGATGGACAAACCAAAAAAATTGCTACTTATATTTCTGGACAGTTATCAACAACGGTAACTTGTAAGATACAAAAATTGTCTCCGACAACTGAAATCGACCTGGAGCAATACCAGCAAATAATGATTGGTGCATCGGTTCGTTATGGGCATTTTAGCCCGGTATTCAATACATTTATCAGGCGACATATAGAACAACTCAACCATATACCTGGTGCATTTTTTGCGGTTAACTTAACGGCTCGAAAATTGGAAAAACGCTCTCCACAAACGAACAGCTATGTTCGTAAATTTTTATCGAGCACACCTTGGCAACCAAGATTATCTGCCGTATTTGCGGGAGCATTGTGTTATCCGCGTTATGGCTGGTTTGATCGAATAATGATTCAGCTTATTATGCACATGACAGGTGGTGAAACAGATGCGAGTAAGGAAGTGGAATATACTGATTGGCAACAGGTAAATGATTTTGCTAAGGCTTTCAGCCTTATATCGAATGGAAAGTAAAAGGCGTTTTTATTACAGCAAATAGCTGAAAAAAAATGCAATTAAAATTCTTTTTCAAATTAAGGGTTGCAGGTTGAGATAAACTCCCTATAATGCGCCTCCACTGACGTAAGGTGATTTAACGAACCTTCGCAGTAGCTCTTTAACAATTAATCAGACAATCTGTGTGGGCACTGGCAATATGCTATCGCTTGGTTTTGAAAAAGACTGGGCAAAAGCAAGAATAAAGTGCTGAAGAATGTATGAATCCGTGATCGTTTTGTTTTTTACTGCAAAGTGGTTGAGGCTGATTTCATATTGAAGCGCAGAGCAGTAAATAAAATTGAAGAGTTTGATCATGGCTCAGATTGAACGCTGGCGGCAGGCCTAACACATGCAAGTCGAGCGGCATCGGGAAGGTAGCTTGCTATCTTTGCCGGCGAGCGGCGGACGGGTGAGTAAAGTCTGGGGATCTGCCTGATGGAGGGGGATAACTACTGGAAACGGTAGCTAATACCGCATGATGTTACGCGACCAAAGCGGGGGACCTCCGGGCCTCGCGCCATCAGATGAACCCAGATGGGATTAGCTAGTAGGAGAGGTAATGGCTCCCCTAGGCGACGATCCCTAGCTGGTCTGAGAGGATAACCAGCCACACTGGAACTGAGAGACGGTCCAGACTCCTACGGGAGGCAGCAGTGGGGAATATTGCACAATGGGCGCAAGCCTGATGCAGCCATGCCGCGTGTGTGAAGAAGGCCTTCGGGTTGTAAAGCACTTTCAGCGAGGAGGAATGAAGCAATGCAAAGAGTGTTGCTAATGGACGTTACTCGCAGAAGAAGCACCGGCTAACTCCGTGCCAGCAGCCGCGGTAATACGGAGGGTGCGAGCGTTAATCGGAATTACTGGGCGTAAAGGGCACGTAGGCGGTTTCTTAAGTCAGATGTGAAATCCCCGAGCTTCACTTGGGAACGGCATTTGAAACTGAGAGTCTAGAGTTTTGTAGAGGGGGGTAGAATTCCAGGTGTAGCGGTGAAATGCGTAGATATCTGGAGGAATACCGGTGGCGAAGGCGGCCCCCTGGACAGAGACTGACGCTGAGGTGCGAAAGCGTGGGTAGCAAACAGGATTAGATACCCTGGTAGTCCACGCTGTAAACGATGTCGATTTGTAGGTTGTGGTTATAAACTGTGGCTTGCGGAGCAAACGCGTTAAATCGACCGCCTGGGGAGTACGGCCGCAAGGTTAAAACTCAAATGAATTGACGGGGGCCCGCACAAGCGGTGGAGCATGTGGTTTAATTCGATGCAACGCGAAGAACCTTACCTACTCTTGACATCCAGAGGAGTCGACAGAGATGTTGACGTGCCCTTCGGGGAGCTTTGAGACAGGTGCTGCATGGCTGTCGTCAGCTCGTGTTGTGAAATGTTGGGTTAAGTCCCGCAACGAGCGCAACCCTTATCTTTTGTTGCCAGCACGTAGAGGTGGGAACTCAAGAGAGACTGCCGGTGATAAACCGGAGGAAGGTGGGGATGACGTCAAGTCATCATGGCCCTTACGAGTAGGGCTACACACGTGCTACAATGGCGTATACAAAGAGAAGCGAGCCTGCGAGGGTGAGCGGACCTTATAAAGTACGTCGTAGTCCGGATTGGAGTCTGCAACTCGACTCCATGAAGTCGGAATCGCTAGTAATCGTGGATCAGAATGCTACGGTGAATACGTTCCCGGGCCTTGTACACACCGCCCGTCACACCATGGGAGTGTTTTGCAAAAGAAGTAGGTAGCTTAACCTTTGGGATGGCGCTTACCACTTTGTGAACCATGACTGGGGTGAAGTCGTAACAAGGTAACCGTAGGGGAACCTGCGGTTGGATCACCTCCTTACCTGAAGATAGGTATTGCGTGGTGTCCACACAGATTGTCTGATAGAAGTCGTTTCGTTTTTGTGCACTGAATATTTTTCCGTCCCCTTCGTCTAGAGGCCTAGGACACCGCCCTTTCACGGCGGTAACAGGGGTTCGAATCCCCTAGGGGACGCCATTTATTGGTATGAAAGAGGCAGTATAAGCGAGACAAAATATCTTAAAGCGTGTGATGGAATGTGTTTTAAGATATTGCTCTTTAATAATCTGGAACAAGCTGAAGCTGAGGCGATGAAGTCATGCGTGATGAAAATTAGGCGTGTGTCGTTGTGAGAACTCAGTACCCGAAGACAATTTCGGGTTGTAAGGTTAAGTAATGAAGCGTACAGGGCGGATGCCTAGGCAGTCAGAGGCGAAGAAGGGCGTGCAAATCTGCGAAAAGCGTCGGTAAGCTGATATGAAGCGAGAGAGCCGACGATCCCCGAATGGGGCAACCCAGTGCAATAAGTTGCACTATCGTTAGATGAATAAATAGTTTAACGAGGCGAACCGGGGGAACTGAAACATCTAAGTACCCCGAGGAAAAGAAATCAACCGAGATTCCCCTAGTAGCGGCGAGCGAGGGGGGAGCAGCCCAGAGTGTGTATTGTTAAGAGTGGTTAGGGGAATGACCTGGAAAGGTCGGCGATAAAGGGTGATAGCCCCGTACCTAAAAATGCGCTGACATTGCACTCAAAGAGTAGAGCGGGACACGAGAAATCCTGTTTGAAGACGGGGGGCCCATCCTCCAAGGCTAAATACTCCTGACTGACCGATAGTGAACCAGTACCGTGAGGGAAAGGCGAAAAGAACCCCGGCGAGGGGAGTGAAAGAGACCCTGAAACCCTGTACGTACAAGCAGTGGGAGCCTTGAATAGGGTGACTGCGTACCTTTTGTATAATGGGTCAGCGACTTATATTTTGTAGCAAGGTTAACCGTTTAGGGGAGCCGTAGGGAAACCGAGTCTGAATAGGGCGACGAGTTGCAAGGTATAGACCCGAAACCCGGTGATCTAGCCATGAGCAGGTTGAAGATAGGTTAACGCCCGTTGGAGGACCGAACCGACTTATGTTGAAAAATGAGCGGATGACTTGTGGCTGGGGGTGAAAGGCCAATCAAACCGGGAGATAGCTGGTTCTCCCCGAAAGCTATTTAGGTAGCGCCTCGTGAGATTATCTTCGGGGGTAGAGCACTGTTTCGGCTAGGGGGCCATCCCGGCTTACCACCCCGATGCAAACTGCGAATACCGAAGAATATATCACGGGAGACACACGGCGGGTGCTAACGTCCGTCGTGAAGAGGGCAACAACCCAGACCGCCAGCTAAGGTCCCGAAGTCATGGTTAAGTGGGAAACGAAGTGGGAAGGCGAAGACAGCCAGGATGTTGGCTTAGAAGCAGCCATCATTAAAAGAAAGCGTAATAGCTCACTGGTCGAGTCGGCCTGCGCGGAAGATGTAACGGGGCTAAACCATGCACCGAAGCTGCGGCAGTGGTGATTACAGATGTAATGACTGTTGGGTAGGGGAGCGTTCTGTAAGCCGCAGAAGGTGAATAGAGATGTTCACTGGAGGTATCAGAAGTGCGAATGCTGACATAAGTAACGATAAAGCGGGTGAAAAACCCGCTCGCCGAAAGACCAAGGGTTCCTGTCCAACGTTAATCGAGGCAGGGTGAGTCGACCCCTAAGGCGAGGCTGAAAAGCGTAGTCGATGGGCAACAGGTTAATATTCCTGTACAGTTTGTTATGACGAAGTGGTGACGGAGAAGGCTATGTTATCCGGGAGACGGTTTACCCGGTTCAATCGTGTAGGGAGTGCAGTTAGGCAAATCCGGCGGCACACAATCTTGAGGCGAGATGAGGAGGTACGTAAGGTACGTAAGTAACAGATGCCCGGCTTCCAGGAAAAGCCACTAAGTGAGATGTAACAGACGATCGTACCCGAAACCGACACAGGTGGTCAGGTAGAGCATACTAAGGCGCTTGAGAGAACTCGGGTGAAGGAACTAGGCAAAATGGTGCCGTAACTTCGGGAGAAGGCACGCTGATGTAGGTGAGGCACTGAGAACGTGCTGAGCGTATGTGAGTCGCAGAGACCAGCTGGCTGCAACTGTTTATTAAAAACACAGCACTGTGCCAACACGCAAGTGGACGTATACGGTGTGACGCCTGCCCGGTGCCGGAAGGTTAATTGATGGTGTAATCTGCGAGGAGAAGCGCTTGATCGAAGCCCCGGTAAACGGCGGCCGTAACTATAACGGTCCTAAGGTAGCGAAATTCCTTGTCGGGTAAGTTCCGACCTGCACGAATGGCGTAATGATGGCCAGGCTGTCTCCACCCGAGACTCAGTGAAATTGAACTCGCTGTGAAGATGCAGTGTACCCGCGGCAAGACGGAAAGACCCCGTGAACCTTTACTATAGCTTGACACTGGGACTTGAGAACTAATGTGTAGGATAGGTGGGAGGCGACGAGATGTGGACGCCAGTTTGCATGGAGCCGTTGTTGAAATACCACTCTTTAGTTTTTGATTTTCTAACTTAGCGCCGTGACCCGGCGCAAGGACAGTGTCTGGTGGGTAGTTTGACTGGGGCGGTCTCCTCCTAAAGCGTAACGGAGGAGCACGAAGGTTAGCTAATCACGGTCGGACATCGTGAGGATAGTGCAAAGGCATAAGCTAGCTTGACTGCGAGAGTGACGGCTCGAGCAGGTACGAAAGTAGGTCTTAGTGATCCGGTGGTTCTGAATGGAAGGGCCATCGCTCAACGGATAAAAGGTACTCCGGGGATAACAGGCTGATACCGCCCAAGAGTTCATATCGACGGCGGTGTTTGGCACCTCGATGTCGGCTCATCACATCCTGGGGCTGAAGTAGGTCCCAAGGGTATGGCTGTTCGCCATTTAAAGTGGTACGCGAGCTGGGTTTAGAACGTCGTGAGACAGTTCGGTCCCTATCTGCCGTGGGCGTAGGAAGATTGAGGGGGTCTGCTGCTAGTACGAGAGGACCGGAGTGGACGCATCGCTGGTGTACGGGTTGTCATGCCAATGGCATAGCCCGGTAGCTAAATGCGGAAGAGATAACCGCTGAAAGCATCTAAGCGGGAAACTTGCCCCGAGATGATTCTTCCCAGAGATAGTAATCTCCGAAGGGACGTTTAAGACGAAGACGTAGATAGGCTGGGTGTGTAATTGCAGTGATGCATTGAGCTAACCAGTACTAATGACCCAGGAGTCTTAACCTTACAACACCGAAGTTGTTTTATGTTGATTCAGCTTGCTTCTAGAAGCAGACATGTTGAGAGAGACATGTTGAGAGAAAGAATTTGCCTGGCGGCCCTAGCGCGATGGTCCCACCTGATCCCATTCCGAACTCAGAAGTGAAACATTGTAGCGCCGATGGTAGTGTGGGGTTTCCCCATGCGAGAGTAGGACACTGCCAGGCATCCATTTTAATTTATCAATGCGCTGATATAGCTCAGCCGGTAGAGCACACCCTTGGTAAGGGTGAGGTCCTCAGTTCAAATCTGGGTATCAGCACCAGTGGTTTTGATTGATCTTGCTAAAAGAATTTACTTGGTGATAGTAGCGCGCTGGGACTACCTGAATCCATGCCAAACTCATAAGTGAAACACTGTAGCGCCGGTGGTAGTGTGGTGTGTCCCCATGTGAGATCGCCAAGCTACTAATAAGAAATAAAACCCTGCGTGAGAGCGCGGGGTTTTGTTTTACTGTTTGGCGATAATGTATCTGTTCTCCGCATCTAATTCAGTATCTAAAGTGATCGGCATATTTGGTATTAATTTGCCCGAAAGTATTTTTTGTGCCAGGGGATTTTCGATTTCTCTCTGAATGGCTCGTTTTAATGGTCGTGCACCATAGATAGGGTCAAAGCCCGTCTTGCTCAATAATTCTAATGCAGATTCACTCATGTTGACCTGGTGATAACCTTGTTCTGCTAAACGTTGATATAATCGTTGCAGCTGTATTTGCACGATAGACGTTAAATGTGTTTTTTCTAGCGGATGAAAAATAATGAGTTCGTCTATACGGTTGATAAACTCAGGACGGAAATGCTTACCCACGATTTTCATGACCATATTTTTTATTTTAGCGAAGTCCATTTGAGTGGAATATTCTTGAATTAACTCCGAACCTAAGTTAGATGTCATAATAACCACAGTGTTACGAAAATCGACGGTTTTCCCTTGTCCGTCAGTTAAGCGACCATCATCCAATACTTGTAATAAGATATTGAATACATCGGGGTGTGCTTTTTCTACTTCATCGAGCAAGATGACAGAATAGGGGCGACGGCGTACTGCTTCTGTTAGATAACCTCCTTCCTCGTAGCCGATATAACCAGGAGGTGCTCCAAGTAAGCGTGATATCGAATGTTTCTCCATAAATTCGGACATATCAATCCGTACTATGGCATCGTCACTCTGGAACAAAAAAGCGGCGAGCGCTTTGCATAATTCCGTTTTACCGACCCCAGTTTGACCGAGAAATAGGAAAGAACCGATGGGGCGACTAGGATCTGCCAAACCGCTACGACTCCGCCGAATTGCATTGGATACTGCTTCGACCGCCTCGTTTTGACCAATGACTCGTTTGTGTAGATCCCGTTCCATGTGCAATAGTTTACTTCTCTCACTTTCCATCATGCGGGATACTGGGATCCCTGTCCAACGTGCTAATATTTCGGCAATTTCAACGTCAGTGACCCGATTACGTAGCAGTTTTATGGTTTTGTTTTCTAGCTGAGTGGCTGCGGTGAGTTTTTTTTCTAATTCTGGGATCTTACCGTACTGGAGTTCGGACATCTGTGCTAAATTGCCGATACGCCGAGCTTGCTCTAAGGTAATTTTGGCTTGCTCTAATTCTGTCTTGATATTTTGAGTGCCAATCAATGAAGCTTTTTCGGCTTTCCACTCTTCTTCAAGTGTCGAATACTCAAGCTCTTTTTGTTCTAATTCGCCATTGAGTATTTCCAACCGCTTTTTGCTGGCCTCATCAGATTCCTTCATTAACGCTTGTTTTTCCAATTTTAATTGAATAATCCGACGATCTAATCGATCGAGTGATTCGGGTTTCGAATCTATCTGCATACGTATACTGGAACCTGCTTCATCAATCAGGTCGATGGCTTTGTCGGGTAGTCGGCGATCTGTAATATAGCGGTGTGATAGGGTTGCTGCTGCCACAATTGCCGGATCAGTGATTTGTACATGATGGTGTAATTCATAGCGTTCTTTCAAACCACGCAAAATGGCAATAGTGTTTTCTACGCTGGGTTCGTCAACATAAACTTGTTGAAAGCGGCGTTCTAAAGCAGCGTCTTTTTCGATATATTCGCGGTATTCATCTAGGGTGGTGGCACCCACGCAATGTAACTCACCTCGAGCTAGCGCCGGTTTTAGCATATTGCCGGCATCCATCGCACCATCACTTTTTCCTGCACCGACCATAGTATGCAACTCGTCGATAAACAAGATCACGTTGCCTTCTTGCTTCATTAGCTCGTTAAGTAATCCTTTCAATCGTTCTTCAAAATCACCACGGTATTTGGTACCTGCTACTAGTGTTCCCATATCTAGTGACAGTACTCGTTTATTTTTTAGACCTTCTGGTACTTCACCATTAATAATACGTAGTGCTAAGCCTTCGACAATGGCAGTTTTGCCGACACCCGGTTCTCCAATGAGTACTGGATTATTTTTGGTTCGACGTTGTAATACTTGGATGGTACGACGAATTTCTTCATCTCGACCGATAAGTGGGTCAAGTTTGCCTTGTTCAGCGCGTTCGGTTAGGTCGATGGTAAATTTTTTCAAAGCCTGGTATTGATCTTCTGCTTTAGGACTGTTCATTTTATTACCACCACGGATATTCTCAATAGCTTTAGTTATTTTTTCTATTGAAGTACCTGCTGTCTTTAACAGATCAGCTAAGGTACCCTGTTTTTCAAGTGCTGCTAAAACGAATATTTCGGAAGAGATATATTTATCCGCTCGTTTTTGTGCACATTTATCGCAAAGGTTGAATACTTGTATCAGATCTTTTGATATTTGCACATTGCCGTCAGTACCGTTAACCTGTGGAATTTTTTCTAAAGCATGATCGATTTTAATATTCAAATCGTCGGTATTAATACCGATGGAAGAGAGCAAGGGTAAAACTGTTCCTCCATCTTGATTGAGTAAAGCACTCATTACATGGAGTGGTTCAATAAATTGATGATCACGACCGATGGCTAAAGAGTTAGCCTCAGAGAGGGCAGATTGGAATTTTTCGGTAAGACGATCCGGATGCATAATACTTCCTCATCGGTTGGAATTTATACTAGAAATAAAGTAAGGTCATCCCTCAAATTTTCAAGGTTATCTTAGAGTATATTCCGAGTTATTGATTATGCTTTATAGAGCCTGTTCGGGATCTATTGCGTTCGCTGATACTCGGTCATAAATAGGCTTAAACTGCGTATTTATTACTCAATTTGTATATAACAAAAGGTAACTGCGTTTTTTAGAGCGCAATAAGTCTAATAGATCAGTTAAATTTAGATCCTCCAAATTAAACTGGCCATACGTCCAGTAATAGCCTGACGTCTATAAGAAAAAAATTGCTGTGATTCAGTCATGGTACAGCGGTTCCCACCGTAAATAGCGTGAATACCGCTGGTTTGTAGCCGTAACCGTGCCAGCAAATAAATATCGGCAAAATATTTAGTGCCGTAGGGGGTAAAAGCGAGTGTAGATTGTTCATCAACATTAATAAATGTTTGTTTGACTTCTTCACCTACAATAAATTGCTGTGCGCTAATCGCCGCGCCTAGCCAGGCAATTATAGTGTCCGGTTTAGCGTGAAATTGCGCCAAAGTATTTTCAAGCACACCAGCGCATAAACCACGCCACCCGGCATGAACCGCAGCAATTTCATTGCCGTCTAATGAACAAAGCAGCACTGGCAGGCAATCTGCTGTCATGACGGCACAAATCTGTCCTCGCGTGTTGCTATATACGGCATCTGCTTGCAGATCTAGACTTGATGGGGGAGAGTGGGTCAGATGAAGTACATGGGTGCCGTGTACCTGATGGGGCCAGATGGGTATTTGGGGTAATTTGGCTAGTATTTTCAGGCGTTGGCGGTTTGCCGCTACACTAGCAGGATCATCACCGACTTGAGTGCTTAAATTTAACGAATCATAGGGAGACTGACTGACGCCACCATGACGTGTGGTACTATAGGCTTTGATGTTAACAGGTACCGGCCAATCAGGGATTATGAGAAAACTCATTATGGATCCATTTGATCTTTAAATGCTTCTTTATCGGCCTGGAGTGCGGTGATTAAAGTAACCATATCTTCTGGCAAAGCCGCGTGCCATTCCATTTGAATCCCGCTAATAGGATGATACAGACGCAACATTGTGGCATGTAGTGCCTGACGATCAAAACTACGTAGTGTATTGATAAAGAGATCGGATGCGCCTTTAGGATGACGTGATCGACCGCCGTACAGTGGATCGCCTACCAATGAATGTTGAATATAGGACATATGAACACGGATTTGATGAGTTCGCCCGGTTTCCAAACGTAGTCGCAAGCGAGTATGTGCGCGAAAATGCTCCATAATGCGATAATGTGTAACTGCGGGTTTGCCCGTTGGATGTACCGCCATGTGAGTGCGCTTGGTCGGGTGGCGTGCGATTGGTTTCTCGACCATGCCTCCTGATGTCATATTGCCGATAGCAATGGCTTCATATTCCCGTATGATCTTATGCTCTTGTAATGCTTGTACCAAATGAGTCTGTGCAGGTATGGTTTTGGCGACGACCATTAAACCTGTAGTGTCTTTATCCAAACGATGGACGATACCCGCACGCGGGACGTCGACGATTGCCGGATAAGAGTGTAGTAAAGCATTTAGCATAGTGCCATCGAGATTGCCTGCGCCAGGATGGACGACTAAGCCACGAGGCTTATTAATTACCAAAATGTCGTTATCCTCATATACAATATCCAAAAAAATTGCTTGAGGTATCCAACGGGTATCCTCTTTGGTTTGAGCGTCAATGCTGATAAGTTCGCTACCTAAGACCCTTTCTTTGGGTTTATTGATTTTTTTGCCATTGACCATGACTTGGCCTGCCAAAATCCATTTTTTTATGCGTGATCTTGAATAATCTGGGAACAATTCGGCTAAAGCCTGATCTAACCGTTGTCCAAGCTGTGATTCAGCCACCGTTGTGTTAAGTTGTAATTTTTTTGCCATGTGCAGTTTCTTTTGTTAGCGTTGAGTTTTGACGGCAGAGCCGTTTAATATAATAGACTTCTTGCGAAATGGTATAGAGAAGTCTAATGTGCTGCTGTGTTTACATCTTTATCGGACACTTAATTGGTTAGTCTCTGATAATAACACTTTGAGGATAATCAAAACGTAATGATGCGTATGACATATCTGGTGGCAGTCGCCACACTGAGCTTGCTGCTTATGGGGTGTTCCAGCAACAAAGACAGGGTTCCTGAAAAACCGCCTGCTGAGCTTTATGCTGATGCTCAAAAAAAATTGCAAAACGGTAACTTTGGAGGAGCTATTACGCAACTAGAAGCATTAGATAGTCGCTATCCTTTTGGCCCCTATTCTCAACAGGTACACTTTGATTTAATTTACGCTTATTACAAATCTGCTGATCTGTCGATGGCGCAAGCTTTTATCGATCGCTTTATACGTCTTAACCCCACACATCCTAATAGTGATTATATCTTGTATATGCGTGGTTTGACTGATATGGCACTGGATGACAGTGTGTTACAAGGTCTTTTCGGGATTGACCGTTCAGATCGTGATCCAATATATGCACTAGCCGCATTCCGCGATTTCAATCAGTTACTACGGAACTATCCGCACAGTCAATATGCGCCGGATGGTCAAAAACGGCTACTATACATAGTAAATCGTTTGGCGAAGCATGAATTAGCAGTCGCGCAATACTACACTAGGCGGGGGGCTTATGTCGCTGTTGTTAATCGCATAGAACAAATGTTACAGGATTATCCTGATACACAGGCAACCCGTCATGCTTTGCCTCTGATGGAAAATGCCTATAGACAGCTGCAATTAAATGAACAAGCCGATAAAGTTGCTCACTTGATTTCTGCTAATCCTACGGAAAGCGTCTTGACGGAAAATTTCTAGTTTATTGATAATTAGATAAAAAATTAAATTTATTGAGTAGTAAAGCAAAGTTTTGGCTGTTTAACGCTTAAATATCATAGATATGCTAGAATGCTTCAAGGTGACTACCGGCAATGTAGCAGCAAGGGTAAGGATAAAGGATTGAAATGGCATACTCGGTATAAGTAAGGAACCAAGCAAATGGGCAGGTTCTAGGCTGGATGTGGGAGCCTAGCATGACGATTTCAAATAGGTTTTAGGGCGGAATGGGTGTTAACTGAAAGTATTTTCTTGTTGGATAATATAACTTGAAATATCCTGCGTTGCCCTTATATATGTAGCAACTCAATATTTTCCAGAGGTTATCATGATCGCTAGCAAATTTGGTATTGGTCAGCAAGTTCGCCATAAACTACTTGACTACTTAGGGGTGGTGATTGATATCGATCCTGAATATTCACTCGAACAACCGCAACCCGATGATTTAGCGAGTAATGATAATTTACGCTTATCTCCTTGGTATCATATAGTGATGGAAGATGACGATGGGCATCCTATTCATACCTATCTGGCAGAAATTCAGCTAGCTTATGAAGCATCAGAGGCACACCCTGAACAGCCTTCGTTGGATGAATTAGCAGCGTCTATCCGTGGTCAGTTGCAAGCTCCTCGTTTACGCAACTGACTATTTTCTATGAAAAGCCGACTAATGTGAGTCGGCTTTTTGGCGTTCTGCGCTTTCTGTTCTTCAGATTCTATTTTTTAGGGCAGAGGTAGCAGTTGCTTAATGAGAAATGACAAAATGAGCGATAAACTGACTTCCCTGCGTCAATTGACAACTGTCGTTGCTGATACTGGGGATATTGCGGCGATAAAGCGCTACACACCACAGGATGCAACTACTAACCCTTCTCTGATCTTGAATGCGGCTCAGCTCCCTGAATACCGTAAACTTATCGATAAGGCTATCGTTTGGGCGCGTCGTAACAGTCGCGATCACTGTCAGCAACTTATTGATGTTGTCGATAAGCTGGCAGTAAATATTGGTTTGGAAATTTTGCAGCTGATCCCCGGTCGTATTTCTACTGAGGTGGATGTACGCCTCTCTTATGATACACAAGCCAGTGTAATGAGAGCAAAACGACTGATTGAGCTTTATAACGAAGCGGGTATTAGTAACGACCGTATTTTAATCAAACTCGCTGCTACTTGGCAGGGTATCCGTGCTGCGGAACAATTGGAAGAAGTAGGCATAAACTGTAACTTGACGCTCCTGTTTTCGTTTGCGCAGGCGCGCGCTTGTGCTGAGGCGGGTGTTTACCTGATCTCGCCTTTTGTTGGTCGTATTTTGGACTGGCATAAAGCGCATGGTGATCAAAAAGAATTTGCGCCGGATAATGATCCTGGTGTGATTTCTGTCACGAAAATTTATCAGTATTACAAACAACATGGTTATACTACTGTGGTGATGGGAGCGAGCTTCCGTAATATAGATGAAATTATCGGACTGGCGGGTTGTGATCGTCTGACCATTGCACCAGGACTATTACAGGAGCTTGCTGATAGCACTGGTGCTTTAGAACGTAAATTGGTGTATGGCGGTGAAAAGCAACCGGAACCTGTGCCACTAACCGAAGCTGAATTCTATTGGCAGCACAATCAAGACACAATGGCGCTTAATAAATTGGCAGAGGGTATTGTTAAATTTGCAGAAGATCAGGGTAAACTAGAGCAAATGATTTCTGATCTTCTGAAAGCCTACTGATAAGATAATCTTTCAGCAGCGCCGCAATCCAGGATCTGTTCTAAGAGCTTGTTTCAAATTTTCTTGAGCGACGCTTAGACGAAGAAAAAATGGGCGGAAAAGCACAGTTTATTTTTTGTATGCAACAAAAAGGGAGTAAATGAGCATTTGAGCTCGTTTTTGGCGAGTTATTTGACTAAAACACGGCGAGCACAAGAGATTTCGAACAGGTTTTAACAACTTATGTGATCTTTCCCGACTATAAATCACTACCTGATTAGCAAGGAATCTAAGCTAGGTCTCCAATAATTATGCTTAAAATAAATAACTCATTGATTTTAAATTATTTTAATCCCAATGAGGGAATTATCTTTCCATATCAAAAAATGGCTTCAGTACTGGCTCCACCGAAATGACCGATTAGCATGGCTTAGCTTCCTTGCTAATCAGGAATCACTATGAACGTAAACAAAAACCAAATAGTAAGCTGGCGGCCGAGTGCGCCTATCGAAAATTTGCGGAAGCGTGCGGTAATCTTGACAGAGATACGGCGGTTTTTTGCTGATCGACATGTACTAGAAGTTGAAACGCCCGCTATGAGCCAGGCGAGTGTTACAGATGTTCATCTTTTTTCTTTTCAAACTCAATTGATTAGTTCAGGTGTGGCTGTCGGGCGGACGTTATATATGATGACCAGTCCAGAGTACCATATGAAACGTCTGCTGGCGGCAGGTAGTGGCTCGATCTATCAACTAGGGCGCAGCTTCCGCAATGAAGAATCGGGACGTCTCCATAATCCAGAATTTACCATGTTAGAGTGGTATCGCTTAGATTACGATATGATGCAGTTAATCAATGAGGTTGATGAGCTGTTACAGCGGATCCTGGACTGTGATGTTGCTGAGAAATTATCTTATCAGCAGGTTTTTCTAGACTATTTGGCCATTGATCCACTTGTTGCCAATATACAACAGCTCCGTGAAGCGGCGGCTAAGTTGAATCTAAACGATGCAGATAAAGAAGAAGACCCTGATACTCTGCTCCAGTTTTTATTTGTTGAAGGAATCGAACCACTCATCGGGCGCGATAAACCGGTCGTTATATATCATTATCCGGCGTCACAGGCTGCACTGGCAAAGATCAATGATAAGGACTGTCGGATTGCAGAACGTTTTGAGTTTTATTTCAAAGGAATAGAATTGGCCAATGGTTTTCACGAATTAACGAATTTTACTGAGCAACGGCAGCGTTTTGAGCAAGATAATCGTCGTCGGGTTGCTCGAAGTTTAACAGAATCTTTGATCGATGAAAATTTTATTGCCGCTTTACAATATGGTTTACCCGCCTGTTCTGGCGTAGCTCTGGGTGTTGATCGCCTGGTGATGCTAGCACTAAAAGCAACAAAATTAAGTGAAGTCATGGCTTTTACGGTCGAAAGAGCGTGATCTTTGCATGCTACACCATAATGTACTTACTCCGAGGATCAGAGTGATAATCCATAATGGCCAGGAACCGAAACGAACGTAGGGAGTCGTGCCAAAGGTGGGTGCTATTTTAACCTCTAATACTTGGCGAGTGAACTGAGGGATCTCCTCTAGTACTTTGCCGTTGGCTCCAACTGCAGCTGTAATGCCATTATTGGTGCTGCGTAGCAACGGGCGCCCTGTTTCCAAAGCTCGCATACGTGCCATTTGAAAGTGTTGCTGGGGTCCAATGGAGTGCCTAAACCAGGCGTCATTGGAGACGGTTAATAGAAAATCAGTATTTGGGCGGATATTATTTCTAATCTGCTGACCTAGGACGATTTCATAGCAAATAGCCATAGTTAAATTGAAACCGGCTACGTTAAGCGGTGGTTGTCGGTAATTGCCGCGGCTAAAAGAAGACATGGGCAGGTCAAAGAAGGGTGCCAGCGGACGCAGTAAACTTGCTAGTGGCACGAATTCGCCGAAAGGCACCAAATGATGTTTACTATAGCGTTGAGTTGTTGGGTACTGATAATGTTCTTTTCCTCCTAGTACAATGATATTGTTAAAGAAATGGTCGCCAGTTTTTGTATGGCGAGCATCGACAATACCACTGATAAGACTACTGTGATTAGCACGCATTAGCCGATCCATCATCGACAGGAAGGAGAGTTGATCGGTTTCAATATCGGGAATAGCGGTTTCTGGCCAGATAATAATAGGCGCTTTACCTACGTAAGGGCGAGTTTGATCCAGATAGATTTGTAGAATATTAGCTAAGGTCTTTGGATCCCATTTCATTGATTGGGCAATATTACCTTGTACCATAACGATGTTGACTGTTCGCTCTGGTTGTGGTGTGAACCAGGATAACTGGCGTAAAGGCCAAGGTAACAGCAAGAGCGCTAAAGCGATAATGGCAGCCGTAATACATCTTTTCTGACATGCATATACCAGTAAACCACTGATAGCGACTAGCATAAAAGTGATGCCATCAACACCTAAAATTGGTGCAATTCCCTGTAGCGAGCCGTTTATCTGGCTGTAACCAAATTGCAGCCATGGGAATCCGGTTAATACCCATCCCCGTAAAAATTCTGTGATTTGCCATAATACCGGTGCTCCCATTGCTAATCGCCACCAGGTCGCTTGAGGATACAGACGTGCCAATAGACCGGCAAATAATAGGGGATACAGAGAGAGATAGGCTGCCAGCAGCACCACTAGAAAAATATTTGTTGCCATTGGCATTCCGCCAAATTCGGCAATACTGACATAAACCCAATTAATGCCGCTGCCAAAAAGTCCCATTCCCCAAAAAAATCCGATCATCGCGGCCGGTGCGCTACGGCGATTGAGTGTTAGGCTGAGTAAACCAAATAAAGAAACAATAGCGGCAGGCCAAAAATCGAATGGGGAGAATGCAAGCGTACCACAAATCCCGAACAACAATGCCAGTAGCGCCCGTATCCACTGGCGTTCAAGTAATAAGGTGATGGCCATTAGAATTTATTTTTCCAACTTCGGGGGTGCTGCGTCGTTTGGAATTTTAAGATTAATTTGGATAATACGCCTGCTATCGACTGTTGATATTTTGAATAAATGGCCGTCAATTTCAATGGATTCACCTGGAGTTGGTAAATGACCAAAGGCTTGCAGCACGAAACCACCAATGGTATCGACTTCATCGTCACTAAAATGGGTACCAAAAACCTGATTGAAATCTTCAATATCGGTTAGTGCTGAGACGCTGTAGCTGTCATGGCCGATCTGACGAATATTTTGATCGACTTCATCATCATATTCATCTTCAATCTCACCAACGATCAGTTCTAAAATATCTTCAATGGTCACTAGGCCAGAAACACCCCCAAATTCATCAATCACGATAGCCATGTGGTAACGTTGTAAACGGAACTCTTTCAACATGCGATCAACATGTTTGCTTTCTGGTACGACTACGACATTACGTAATACTTTGCTAATACTGAAAGGCTCGGCGTCAGTACGCATAAAAGGCAGCAAATCCTTTGCCAGGAGCAAACCTTCAACGTGATCTTTATCTTCACTTATTACCGGAAAACGGGAATGGGCTGATTCAGTAATGACTTGTAAGCATTCATCCAACGTTTGATTAAGCTTTAGCGTGACCATCTGAGAACGAGGGATCATGATATCCCGTAGACGTTGGTCGGCGATATTCATCACGCCTTCGAGCATGTCACGAGTATCGGGATCGATCAGGTCTTTTTGTTCGGAGTCACGGATAAGTTCTAGCAGATCGTCACGATTTTTAGGTTCATTGTGGAACAAATGGCTCAGGATAAGAGTCAAGAATCCTTTCTTAGGAATAGGGTTATCGTTGCTTAATGGATGGTCGTCGCTCATGGCGTTTTAATTAAGATTACCTATGTTAAGTAATTTATTGTTAGCCGGATTTGCACAGCTAACTCGGTTATTCGGGATTTTTCTCCGCAAGATAAGGATCGGTATAACCCAAAGTTTGCATGATTTCAGTTTCGAGAATTTCCATTTCTTCTGCTTCGTCATCAGTGACGTGGTCATACCCTAGCAGATGCAGGGTACCATGCACAACCATATGTGCCCAATGAGCCAATAGCATTTTATTCTGTTGTGTTGCTTCTTGTTCAACAAGTTGCCGACAAATGACCAAATCACCCAGTAATGGCAATGCAATTTTTGCCGGCGCTTCAAAGGGGAAAGATAGCACATTGGTCGCTTTATCTTTACCACGGTAAGTCAAATTTAGGTGATGACTTTCGGCGTCATCCACCAGTCTAATCGTCACCTCGGATACTGTCTGAAACTGTGGAAGCACGGCGTCTAACCAAGATTGAAATGCAGCTTCAGAGGGTAAATTTTGTTTGTCAACACAGGCAATTTGTAAATCTAGAATAACTTGTTGGTTCATCGAACTTCCTGTTGTCAAGGTGATCTTTAGGGTTCTATATACTACGGAAAAGCATCACCTTTGTCTTAAACACCGATAGTATGTTGTTAGCGTTGGGGGGTTAAATCGATTAGAAGAGGTGGGCAATAAATTCGTTGTAGTTGTTGATACTTGCGAACTGATAGCCGCCTGAGTGTTTACATGAACGATCAAACTGGCAAAGATTACCGCGCAGGAAACCCGAAGCTAAAATGACGCCACCCTTTTAGCTTCATTTGGTAAACATTTAACGTTAATTTAAAGGAATGTGCAACCAGGAGATATGAACCTTTCTGGGATATGTTGGCCGAAACCCTCACACAGACAAAATTCTCTCAGTGAGCTTAATGAATTTACTTTGGACTTTCCATATATCGCCTGCAGTCTATTTTCTACTGTTCGATCAGAAAGGCACAGCTTTCGTGCTGCTTTTTTAGCGGTCATATCCGGTTTTAACATAAAAAATATCACCTCAAGTTCTTTGTCAGTGAACAGTCCCGTAGGGGGTTCTGTGACCAGTATAGGCGGTATTTTCTTGTCAAATAATTCATACAAAGAGACAAAGTTGAACTTTGTTACATGGTAAACTGTGCCGATACATTTTTTTCCTTTGAAAAAAGGAAATTTTTCGCAAAGAGTATGTTCCTGACCCCACAAATTGGTTTGAATCATTGCTCTGCGCTTTTTCTTCTGTTCTACATCTCTATCTTGCTTTTGTAGCTCCGGAGCAAAGTCCCCCCAAGCAGTAGGACACTCATTATCCAATCGCCCTTCAACATCAAAACCAGCGGGCAATTTGCTAAGCTCAATGGTGGCTCTATTTGCGTACATAAAACGCGATTCGAGATCTTTTATCCCCCACGACTCTTCATTGTATTCCATAAACGACACGAGCGAACCAAAAGACTTTACGGAGATTCCTTGAGAAGAGTCCACATTTTTTTCTTCTCTATTCTCATTTTCTCTATGATGAGCGTCAGTTGTCATAATTAATCCCCTTTTGAGGCGTTACTTCCAGACGTAAAAAGTACTTTATTTGTACAAATATTGCAAGGCTATCAGAAAATATTCTGTATTTTTTTTAAGCAGTTTTACGTTTTGTCTCACCTAAGTTCCATGCAGTTAAGGGTATTATTATAGAACAGGGTTTGAAAAATCTTTGTGGGACGTAACGGTTATAATTATTTTTCTTGCAAAATTCCTCCAAATCATCTAGCGAATCAACATTCGCTTTTTGGTAAATGGCTTGCCGATAATCAGCGATTTCTTGTTCAGACGTGGATAATTTTTGCGCTATAACCTTATTGTTGTTGCCTTGAAGTAAATAAAATATTACATCAAATTCTTGGTCCGTGAAAAAATCATCTGGTTTTTCAGACAACAGCGTAATAGGTAATGTTCGATCAAAATATTGACAACATGTAAGAAAATCCATTTTTCTGCCATGAAACATGATACCAATGTATTTTTTTTCACTGTTCCACAATGGAAATTTGTCAAATAGGTAAGACTGTATTTTTTTTTCTCTACCAAAACAATAGGTCTCGATAGAACAAACTCTCTTCTCGGTTTTCTTGGCCAGCTTCTCTTGTTTGCGGAATTCCAGTGCAAATTTGGCAAAAGAAGTCTTTTTCGATTTGCTATCGAACAAATCACTGTCGAGCAAACCTGTAATATTAAATTCGGGATCCAGATTTAATAGATCAAAAAAAGGAGCATTAGCATACACATAACGGCAATTATGGTCTTTGAAGCCCCAGACTTCATCACTGGTTTGCCACAGTGAGACGAATTGTGGCGGGACTTCGTCGGGGAGATATATTGAGCGGATATTATTGGGCATATGACCACCTATAAAAAATTTCATCAATATATTCTAAGATAGGCCTGGGATCCTATTATAGTAAGAGTAACCGTCTCTCTCATTTATAGATATAGGCGAATTGTTTAGCTTTTTGACGCTCATTTTAAAATATTATAAGGATATCAAAGATGAACAAGAATACACTGATTGCTGATGATTATTCCCTGAGCCGTGTTCCCTTGAGTGCTAGGACAAGTCTTCTCAGTGTCACGTTAGTTCGTGTAGGAGCGATAACGACCTTGGCTCAATTTATGTTAGGTGCCACCCTAGGGCATTCAATGACGTTTGGTGAGGCCATGCTAGCTACTTTTCTTGGGAGTTTAATCCTTGAATTCATTAGCTTAGGGCTTGGTGTGGCCGGAGCGCGGGAGGGACTATCAACCAGCTTGTTGGCTCGTTGGTGCGGTTTTGGTCGTGTCGGGTCGATTATTATTGGCGTAGGGATCGCGGTTAGCCTGACAGGTTGGTTTGGCATATTGAACGCAGTGCTTGCGAAGAGTTTGGATCATGCATGGGACATAGGTTTTGTCTGGTCGGCTGGGATCTCAGGAATTGGATTTACCATACTGGTTGCTTTTGGATTTAAAGCATTAAGTTGGACGGCAAAACTGGCGGTTCCACTTTTTTTCCTGGCGATTGGATGGATTTCAGTCAAGCTTCTGGCAGGGCATAGCATTGCCGAGTTGATGGCTTTTGTGCCTACTAGTGCGAAGATGACCATTGGTGCGGGTGCAACCATTGTTGCCGGTGGTTACATTGTCGGAGCCTTGATGACGCCAGATATTAGCCGCTATTGCCAAAACAGTAGGCATGTACTTTGGATGACGATAATTTGTATCCTTATCGGTGAATTTCTCGTCAATAGCATCGCCATATTGATAGCACATGCGCTCAATACGGAAGATGTGGTAACGATAATGACACATACATCAGGGTGGCTAGGGTTGCTTACTGTTATTCTTGCTACCATCAAGATTAACGATGTTTGCTTGTATTCTTCATCACTTGCCTTGGCAAATGTTATGGAAGGCATCACTCGCTATAAGTGGAATCGTACATGGTTGACGGTGGTGTTGGGGAGTGTGGGTACTGTGCTGTCAATGATAGGAATTTTAGATAAGTTTACCTCTTTTCTTATCTTGCTGGGTGTGGTGTTTCCTCCGATAGCGGGTGTCATGTTAGTTGATTATTACGTTTTACGTTCCAGTCGTCATATGCTTGATGCCACACGTCAGAGCCAAACGTTGCCAGAATCAACACAGTTAATTGGTTGGCATGCTCTTTTTGCTTGTAATCTAGGCGTGATAGGAGGTTTACACATTGAATTTGGGATCCCGTCTTTCAATTCCATCATTATTGCCAGTTTCGCCTATTGGATTACCTGCTGTGTAGGCTCCCTTGTCTCAAAAAAGAGACGCTTAATGTATTGATTTTAAATAACTTAAATTTTTCATTTATTTTATGTCGTCAAATAGAGACATAAATGGCGTTTTGTTGTACATTTTTTATTGAATAAACTAAGTTATATCAGTGATGAAAACGAGTTTATCAAAATAATCATAGTGTTATTATTTTTTTGTAATAACTGGCACACTATTTGTGTGAGTGCTGATGAGTTGCTCATTCACCTTTCTATGATAGCGCTGTGATTAAACGGACATACGCTTCATAAGCCACCGAATGATGCCTAAAAACCTGTTCGAAGTCTTTTGTGCTCGCTGATACTTCGTCAAAAACGAGCTCAAAATGCTCGTTTTTGGCGAAGTATCAGCGTCGCGCAAGAGGATTTGGAACAGGCTCTGAGAAATGGTGCCTATTGTCCACTTTTAGCGATATAGTTGCGCAAGTGATTTATCAAAAATCGGACGACACATTGAGTGGGGCACCTATTCTTCTGAGGCTATCAATACCAGTAGCGCGGCGCTTCCCCCCCACTTTTTAGGTGCTTGATGAAATGCCAGTACGTCTGGGTGTTGAGCTAACCATAGTGGTATTTGCTGTTTTAAAATATGTTTGCCGTGGCCGTGCATCACACTGGCACAATGTATGTGTTCGTGTTTGCAAACCATAATCATGGCTGCCAGCTCTTGTTTGGCCTGCCTTTGGGTTAAGCCATGTAGATCGAGAAATATATCTGGTGAATAGTCCCCACGACGAAGTTTTTTGATTTCAAAATGTGCAGTGTCCTGGCGGATGTAGCGGGTGGGGCCTTCGTTATCCAGTTGTGGTTGGTATTCATCAGAGAAATAATAGTGGGTGGCAATCTGTTGTTGTAACAGGTGAATAGGCTGCTTTTGCTGTTGTTTTCGAGGCTGGTAATGATGTATGAACGTATCTTGCTTCAGCTTTTTAGTTCCCACTATCGATGTTTTAAAGAGCTGTTGTTCCTCATCACTCAGCTGATATTTTTTCTTCATCTTGTCCGTTGTTCCACTTATTTGTTGTGAATCATCTATCTCATACCTCCATCTGATGATGTTCTTTTTGTTGATACCCCGGTGAACGGATCTTAATAAATTAATAAAAACTAGCCCGGAGGCCAGTTTTTATTATTATTTAAGTTAATCTAATCATTATACATCAGCAAAGCGAGGCCGTACTGGTGCCGCAGAAACTGCCGCATCGCCACCACGAGGCGTGAAACGTAGCGTATCACGACCGTTATTATGACCACGCCGGCCGTTATTTTCACGACGCTCACCACCGTAAGAACGATGCGGAGCAGCATTTTCAGCACCAAATGGGCGACCACCACCACGACGCTCATTGCGTTCGCGCTCCCGCGGCTGTACGTCACCTAACAGTTGCATATTCATAGGTTTATTCAAAATGCGGGTGCGAGTGAAATGTGACAAGATATCCTTTGGCATTGCTTTTGGCAGTTCGATGGTTGAATATGCGGGAAACAATTTAATGTTACCGATATAACGGCTACTGATATCACCTTCGTTAGCGATAGCACCAACGATATGACGCACTTCAACACCATCATCACGACCCACTTCAATACGATATAATTCCATATCGCCGATATCGCGACGCTCACGTCGTGCTGGGCGGTCGCCACCTTCTCGATTATCACGACGGCGTTCCCTACTGTGATCACGATGGTGTGCTTCATGGCGCGGACGCGGTGCTTCAGGCGGTAGAATAAGCGGCCGCTCACCCTGTGCCATTTTCAACAATGCTGCTGCCAGCGTCTCTATATCAAAGCTCTCTTCCGGCTGCAATTTGGCTAGCAGTGCGCGATACTCATCCAAATCACGGCTTTCCAGTTGTTGGCCTACTTTAGCGGAAAATTTAGCTAAACGGCGTTCACTGAGCAATTTCGCGTTGGGTAGTTCAACTTCAGTAATGGTCGAATCTGTTGTACGTTTAATATTGCTCAGCAGACGGCGCTCACGGTGCTCAACGAACAGTAAAGCACGACCTGCACGACCGGCACGACCGGTACGACCAATACGGTGAACATAAGATTCTGCATCCATTGGGATATCGTAGTTAATGACTAAACTGATACGTTCGACATCTAAGCCACGAGCCGCGACATCAGTGGCGATCAAAATATCCAGGCGACCGTCTTTCAAACGCTCTAACGTCTGCTCACGTAGTGCCTGATTCATATCACCGTTCAAGGCTGCGCTGTTGTAGCCACTACGTTCCAAAGCTTCAGCGACTTCCAGTGTTGCATTTTTTGTGCGCACAAAAATGATGGCTGCATCAAAATCTTCAGATTCCAGAAAACGTACTAGTGCTTCATTTTTACGTACACCACCGTAAACCATCCAATGGCTTTGGCTAATGTCGGGGCGAGTCGTCATGCTTGATTGAATACGGACTTCTTGTGGTTCTTTCATAAAGCGGCGAGTAATACGACGAATGGCATCTGGCATAGTGGCAGAGAACAGGGCTGTTTGATGCTCCGCCGGGATCTGCGCCATGATGGTTTCTACGTCTTCGATAAAACCCATGCGTAGCATTTCATCGGCTTCATCCAGCACTAATCCACTCAAGCTAGACAGGTCAAGATTACCACGTTTTAGGTGATCTAGCAGGCGGCCTGGGGTGCCAACGACAACTTGTGGTTTTTGGCGCAGAGCACGTAATTGAATATCGTAACGTTGACCACCATAGAGTGCGACGACATTAACGCCTTTAATATGTTTAGAAAAATCGGTCAATGCTTCAGCAACCTGAATGGCTAACTCACGTGTTGGTGCTAGAACCAGTACTTGTGGAGATTTGAGATCCGCTTTAATATTATGCAATAGGGGCAACCCGAAGGCCGCGGTTTTACCACTACCCGTCTGTGCCATGCCGAGAACATCGCGGCCGTTTAATAGCTGTGGGATACACTGCAGCTGGATTGGAGAGGGTTTTTCATATCCCAAATCAGTGAGAGCAGTAAGAATAGGAGCAGACAGCCCCAAAGCAGTAAAAGAGGTTTCAAACTCAGTAGTCATGTACAAATGCCTCATTAACAATGGCGGCCAGTCTACATAACTCGTCGAAGAAATTTTCTGTCATTTTCATTGAAAAGTGTTAACTGGCTCGATTTAGATTATAAAACAAACAACAAAACCACCCTTTGTCAAGATGATTTTCATTGATAAAAACCAAGATATATCAGGATAATAGTTGCTTGTCAGTTAGTAGACCTCTTTCGAAACCTCCGACAATGCCTCACTCACCAAGGTTTTGAAAGAGGTCTATTGTTGGTACGATTCCGACAGATCGTCTTGCTCTTGGCTCAAAAGTGCCAACTCCAACAATGTATAGCGGTGCTCAACAAAATTATGGATATTGTTAGCTACCGTCAGTTTAAACAACGCGGAAGCGGTGCTCTTATCTCCCTGATTCAGGTAATATTTACCTAAATAGAAGTTAGTTTCACTGAGGTGTTCAGCGAGAGAAGTGTTATCTATCGCATCTTCCTTAAGCTCTTTCAGCAAGGTTTTTTCGCTGATTTTGCTAAGGTAAAACTCGATAATATTCCATCCCCATTGCCCTCTATCCGATTTTTCATAACGCTGTTGCAACGCCACCCTGGCTGCTTTGGTATCGATTTCACTTTCTACCAGATACAGCCACAACAAACGGAAGGGATCATTTGGATTGTCTTCATAAAACGCTTGCAAATCTTTCAGCGCTAACAGAAAACGACCACCGTAATACAGCGAAATACCCCGATTTAAACGTGCGTAATTGTAAGTTGGATCAAGCTCTAACACAGAATCAAACGCTTCATAAGCAGCATCAAAGTTGCCTGCCTGTGTCAAATAAATGCCCAGATAGTTAAAAACCTCTGGCATATCAGGACGAAGAGCCAACGCTTGCGAAAAATCATTTTGCGCTAATGCTCGTAGCCCGAGGCTATCATACAGTACTCCGCGTTCATATAAAAGCTGTGCGCGTTCATCATCTGTTAATGTTCGGCTGATGAGGATTTGTTCCATTCGAGCTAAAACGACTTCCTGCTGCAATGTAGCTTGGATTGGGGTGGCTAAAATTTCGTCTTTACGCCAATCACGGTCGCTACATCCTACCAATATGATCGCTACTGTGAAATAACACCAGCGTAAGAGAAATTTCATTTTTCAACTCCCGAAGATAGACATGGCACAAATATCCTTCATCTTTTTGCTTCGATAAGAACTTTCTCCAATTCGTTACGGTTGAGCACCAGAGGTCTAGGGTAAAACGCTATTTACTTTGCGTCAGGTTTTATTCTGCTTTAGGGGCATTGTCTGTTTCTATATCCGAATTCGAGCTCAGGTTTTCTGGATTGGAGACAGTACCATTAGGGGTACTGAGGGCTTCTTTGATGCTAAGACGTACACGGCCTTGACGATCAATTTCCATCACTTTAACCGATACTTCTTGCCCCATTTGCAGATGATCAGTCACTTTATCTACACGTTTATCAGTGATTTGAGAAATGTGAACCAGGCCTTCTTTACCGCTCCCAATGGCAACAAAAGCACCAAAATCAACGATACGGGTGACTTTACCTGAATAGATACATCCAATCTCAAGTTCGGTGGTAATTTCGTTGATACGGCGGATAGCATATTTTGCTTTTTCGTTGTCCGTTGCTGCAATCTTGATGGTGCCGTCATCTTCAATCTCAATAGTGGTGCGGGTTTCTTCAGTTAATAAACGGATCACTGAACCTCCTTTACCAATAACTTCCCTGATTTTATCAGGATTGATCTTAATGGTATGAATACGAGGTGCAAATTCTGAAATATCACTACGAGAGGTACTAATTGCTTTTTCCATTACCCCTAGAATATGTAAACGTGCTCCTTTTGCTTGATTCAGTGCTTTTTGCATGATTTCACGGGTGATACCTTCAATTTTAATGTCCATTTGCAGTGCTGTGATCCCTTCACTGCTACCGGCTACTTTAAAGTCCATATCACCGAGATGATCTTCATCTCCAAGGATATCCGACAGGACAACAAAATTTTCACCCTCTTTGACTAAGCCCATAGCAATCCCAGCGACAGCCGCTTTGATCGGTACACCGGCATCCATCAACGCCAAAGAAGCGCCACAAACAGAGGCCATCGAAGAGGAACCATTAGATTCGGTGATTTCTGCAACGACACGTATAGTATAAGGGAAGACCTTTTGATCTGGCATCACGGCTAACATGCCACGCTTCGCCAAACGACCATGACCGATTTCACGGCGTTTGGGTGATCCCACCATTCCGGTTTCACCGACACAGTAGGGAGGGAAATTATAATGTAGCAGGAATGTATCAGTACGCTCCCCCATAAGCTCATCGATACTTTGCGCATCACGGGCGGTGCCTAGGGTAGCCGTAACCAGCGCCTGAGTTTCACCACGGGTAAAGAGCGCAGACCCGTGAGTACGGGGCAAAACACCAGTACGTACATCCAAGCTACGTATCATATCTTTTTCACGGCCATCAATACGTGGTTTACCTGTTAATACACGATCACGAACCAGTTTTTTTTCAATGCTGCCCAAAATGTCTTGAATTTCCGATACATTCAAGGTTTCATCTTTCTCTAATAGTTCGTCAATGATTTTAGCTTTGATGGCATCGACTTCAGCATAACGTTCTTGTTTTTCGATAATGCAGTAAGCATCTCCAAGAGATTTGGTGACTAACCCCTCAACGAATTCGTATAATTCCCGGTCAGCTTCTTCTGGTTGCCATTCCCATTTGGTTTTGCCGGCGTCTGCAACCAGAGCGTTGATGTTTTCAATGACAATTTGTTGTTGCTGATGACCAAAAACTACGGCACCTAGCATGTGATCTTCGCTTAAGATATCGGCTTCTGACTCAACCATCAATACTGCGTCAGCAGTGCCGGCAACGACCAAATCGAGACGACTGGTTTTTAATTCTGTCGTCGTCGGGTTAAGTACATATTGATTGTCAATAAAACCAACACGCGCTGCACCTATGGGGCCATTAAATGGGATCCCTGAAAGGCAAAGAGCGGCAGACGCTCCTATCATTGCGACGGTGTCCGGATTAATTTCTGGATTTACCGACACAACAGTCGCAATAACCTGGACTTCGTTAAGAAAGCCTTTTGGAAATAACGGACGAATCGGGCGGTCAATAAGACGTGAAATTAAGGTTTCACCCTCACTCGGGCGACCTTCACGGCGGAAGAAACTGCCTGGGATACGCCCGGCGGCATAAGCTCGTTCTTGATAATTAACTGTTAGCGGGAAGAAATTTTGATCTGGCTTGGCTTTTTTTTGACCGACAACGGTGACAAATACTGCGGTATCATCGACGCTGACCATTACGGCTGCCGTTGCCTGGCGCGCCATCATACCGGTTTCAATGGTCACAGTATGTTGGCCGTATTGGAACTTACGGATAGTCGGGTTTAGCAAAATAGCATCCTTATTACTTAACGAGGGTGTTTGATCGTGAGGCGATCGTCAGAAGAAAAGGGGCCTAAAATTGGCCCCCTTTTTTACGAAATCAGGTCAACTAGCGACGTAAACCTAAACTTTCAATCAAAGTAGAATAAGACTCTACCTTTGTGCGTTTTAGGTAGTCTAAAAGCTTACGGCGCCTGGCCACCATACGCAGCAAGCCACGACGGCTATGGTGATCTTTTTTGTGTTCGGTAAAATGACCTTGCAAATGATTAATTTGAGCAGTCAAAAGCGCGACCTGAACTTCACTGGAACCGGTGTCGTTAGCATTACGACCGAACTCAACAACAATATTAGCTTTTGTTTCAGCATTTAGAGACATTATGTCACTCCAGGTAATGAAATTAAGACAGGTGCCGATCTCTAATTCAGCAACCTAGGACAAAACTGCGCCATTCTACTCCTTGGTATTAGGGATCGCAAGATAACCGTTTATTAATAAACCTCGAAACTAACGCTATTTTGCAAGGCATTAATAATAAAGACAGCTACGACTAACGAGAAAGTTTATCCAGCGTGCCCTAAATCCCCTCCCCTTTAGTTCTTCAGGCATAGGTATCTACACAGCCCCCACTCAGGCTGTCTGGCGATTTTTCAACAATGACCGTATTACCTTCAGCCAACTCAACGCTTCGGTCATGACGCTCGCCCGTGAGGGCATTGCTTCCAGCCCACATTCATACGCCCTCGTGAGATTCATGACGGGTCACATTTACAGTTCCAATCGCATCATAAAAAGCAGAACCGCCTGCAGATGAGTCACGGCAGGGATGTAGGGTATGAACGACAAAGTAGCCTGCTGGTTGATGCCGCCTCCGGCTTGATGGTTGCCCCTCTAGCTTAGACGTTGATAGACAGTACGGTTTGTCACTCAACGCCGAAAGACGGCACATCTGCCTCGCAGACCCATATAAAAGGTGCAGGGCATAACGTGAAGGCCTGGCTTCAGTGCAAATGCGGATGTAGTGCTGCGTAGGTTACTGATAGCGAGTATGGCGTGTGTGCTGGCGAAGAACTGACCCGGATGGTGGCAAGAGCCCTGGGCCAGTTTGAAAATGTGTAGATACCTATGGTTCTTCAGGACGGGGATATAAGTGCGGTTTTCCAACTAACATGTGTTAAAATGCCGTGGCTGACAGCGGCAGCTTTGGCATAGCTATGACGGCAATCAGTACCGCAGGGCATGCGGGATTGCTCGATGAAACAAAAACCCATCGAAGTGAGTCAGACTTCGGTCTGAATACAGTAGGGATCCTCGCCCTTTAGGGCGGTGAGGAAGTCAAAATGGCTTACCTTGGGAAGATTAAAATAATAAGTATGAAATACAAAGATTTACGTGAATTTATTAAATTGCTTGAACGGGAGGGGGAACTTAAACGTATCCATCAGCCGATTAATCCCTATCTGGAAATGACTGAGATTGCCGATCGCACTTTGCGTGCCGGCGGGCCTGCGTTGTTGTTTGAAAATCCTACCGGCTACAAGATACCAGTGTTGTGTAACCTGTTTGGTTCTGCCAAACGAGTGGCGTTGGGTATGGGGCAGGAAGATGTGAGCGCTTTACGTAATGTAGGCGAATTATTAGCTTTCTTAAGAGAACCGGAACCACCAAAAAATTTCCGTGCTTGGCTTAATGATTTGCCAAAATTTACGCAAGTGCTCAATATGCCCACCAAACGTATCGCTAAAGCACCTTGTCAGGAGCAAATCTGGCAGGGAAATGATGTTGATTTGTACCGTATTCCGATCATGCACTGTTGGCCGGACGATGTAGCACCGCTGGTATCGTGGGGGTTAACCATTACCCGAGGTGCGGATCCCAAAAAGACACGGCAAAATTTGGGTATTTATCGTCAACAGCTGCTGGCAAAAAATAAATTGATTATGCGTTGGTTACCCCATCGTGGTGGTGCCTTGGATTATCAACAATGGTGCGAAAAAAATCCCGGTAAACATTTTTCGGTGGCGGTTGCTTTGGGTGCGGATCCTGCGACCATTCTTGCAGCGGTCACCCCGGTGCCGGATACCTTATCCGAATATGCGTTCGCTGGTTTGCTACGTGGTCAGAGAACGGAAGTTGCCCAATGTCTTTCTAACGATCTTGAGGTTCCTGCTAGTGCTGAAATAGTGCTGGAAGGCTATATTGAGCAAGGCGAAATGGCGCCAGAAGGTCCCTACGGCGACCATACTGGATACTATAATGAAGTAGATAAGTTTCCTGTTTTTACTGTTACCCACATAACGCAACGACAAAATGCGATTTATCACTCAACGTATACCGGTCGACCACCTGATGAACCGGCGGTGCTGGGGGTGGCATTAAATGAGGTGTTCGTTCCTATTTTACAAAAACAGTTTCCAGAAATTGTTGATTTTTATCTGCCACCAGAAGGGTGCTCCTATCGTATCGCCGTGGTGACGATAAAGAAGCAATATGCCGGTCACGCCAGGCAAGTAATGATGGGAGTCTGGTCATTTTTACGCCAATTTATGTACACTAAATTTATTATTGTTTGTGATGATGATATCAATGCTCGCGACTGGAATGATGTTATTTGGGCAATGACGACCCGTGTGGATCCGGTGCGTGATACGCTGTTGATAAAAAATACTCCGATCGATTATTTGGATTTTGCTTCTCCGGTGTCTGGATTGGGATCGAAAATGGGGATCGATGCGACTAATAAATGGAAGGTAGAAACTCCACGTGAATGGGGGCGTCCGATTAAAATGGATCAAAAGGTTTGCGCTTATATCGATGAAATTTGGGATGAGCTAGCTATATTAAACTTGTCGCCTAAGCGCTGATATAGAGAAAGAATGCATGACAATTTTGAGCTGTAAGGTTGCCTCTGTGGAGAGCATTACTGAAACGGTGTATCGGGTGCAATTGGTTCCTGCTGCGCCGTTTTCGTTTCGTGCTGGTCAATATCTGATGGTTATCATGGATGAACGTGATAAACGTCCGTTTTCAATGGCATCGATACCCTCTCAGCAGAAATATCTTGAGCTCCATATTGGCGCTTCGGAACTGAATTTATACGCGATGGCTGTGATGGACAGGATCCTAAAAAATAAAACACTCGACATTGATATACCTCATGGTGATGCCTGGTTCCGTGAAAACCGCCAGCGCCCTTTGTTATTGATAGCTGGCGGCACAGGTTTTTCGTATACTCGTTCTATCTTACTGGCGGCATTGGATGAACAACCGAATCGTGAAATATCCCTTTATTGGGGGGGACGTGTAGCCAAGGATCTTTATGATTTGCATGAGCTGAGAACACTGATGATCGAATATCCACAATTGCATGTAGTTCCGGTAGTCGAACAATCAACCGAAAGTTGGCAGGGTAGAACCGGTACCGTACTGAGTGTGGTGTTGCAGGATTACTGCTCGTTAGCAGAACAGGATATTTACATTGCTGGTCGTTTCGAAATGGCTAAAATCGCGCGTGAGCGGTTTTGTACGGAACGCGCTGCACAAGGATCCCACATTTATAGTGATGCTTTTGCCTTTATTTAGCCCAAATGCGCTCCAGGCGCTTTGGTTTCGTATAACGAACGATGGTTTTGCAAGAAGTTTATCTATTGGAGGATAATTTTAGCCGTTTGGCGAAATCTAACATGCGGTTCAGCGGTAGCAACGCCTGCTGGCGCAATTTTTCATCGATATGGATTTCATGCATCAAGCCGCCTTGCTCTAATCCCTCAGCTATTGCTCTAAAGTCGTTCATTGCCATCCAAGGGCAGTGTGCGCAGGTTTTGCATGTGGCTCCTTCGCCGGCCGTCGGCGCTGCAAATAATTCTTTATCAGGGCAGGCCTGTTGCATTTTGTAAAAAATACCCCGATCGGTAGCCACGATCAGTTTTTTTTGCGTTAATCTCTTGGCGGCTTCAATCAATTGACTGGTTGATCCCACTGCGTCAGCCATATCGACTACCGCAGCAGGAGATTCAGGATGAACCAATATAGCAGCATCGGGATAAAGCGCTTTCATCTGTATCAGGGCTTGAGTTTTAAATTCATCATGCACGATGCAGGTAGCCTGCCAGGATAATATGTCGGCACCGCTTTTCTTTTGTACGTAGTGACCCAAATGACGATCGGGTGCCCAGAGGATCTTTTCTCCCAAACCATCCAGATACTCGACTAATTCTAACGCGATACTTGAGGTGACGACCCAATCCGCTCTTGCTTTGACAGCTGCGGAAGTATTGGCATAAACCACCACGGTACGATCAGGATGACTATCACAAAATGCAGTAAACTCATCAGCAGGACAACCCAGATCTAAAGAACATTCCGCGTTCAATGTTGGCATAAAAACGCGTTTTTCTGGATTGAGAATTTTGGCAGTTTCCCCCATAAAACGCACTCCCACGACCAGCAAGGTGGATGCCGGGTGGCGATTGCCAAAACGTGCCATCTCCAATGAATCCGCTATGCAACCACCGGTCTCTTCTACCAGTGCCTGGATCTCAGGATCGGTATAATAGTGAGCGACCAACACCGCATCTTGTTGTTTCAACAATTTTTTGATTTTTTCACCATAAAACCTCTGCTCATTCGTATCGAGCGGAGCAGGTTTTGCTGGGAATGGATAGCCGGTTGTATTTACATCAAAAGTTTGTTTCATGATTCACATCTCTGTTACTAAGGTCACCATAACCGAGAGTAGACGGCTTGCTTTTTCTTTACCTGAGCGTCGCCTATGACGGTTTCGAATAGGTTGTCACCCTGGACAAAGTAACCAATATCTTGCTAAAAGTCGCCGAATTATACCACGCCTACTGTCTTGTTGATGCCAAGTATTTTTGCTTCGGGTGCAGTACCTTCGAGTAATGCTTGTGTGCTGCCATCGTAATAAATGCTACCGTCGACAACGAGCAAAGTACGTTCGGCAATACGAGCAGCATCGTCCAGATTATGCGATACCATCAACAATGTCAGTTGACGACGGTCGCAGATTTGCTGCAATAATTGTAACATCTCGCTACGTAACGCCGGATCCAGTGCTGAAAAGGGTTCATCCAGCAACAGGATTGGTTGACTACGTATCATACAGCGCGCCAATGCTGTTCGCTGACGCTGACCGCCGGAAAGCTCGGCGGGTAAACGATCAACACAGTGTTGTAGCCCGACTTGCTCGGTGATTTGTATTAACTGTTTACGCTGCCTAGCATCGAGTTTTAGCCCCGGATGTAATCCTAAAGCGATATTTTCCTTTACTGTCAAATGGGAGAACAGATTATTTTCTTGAAACAGCATTGATACGGGTCGTTTGGCGGCAGGAGTCGTACTATGATCCTGATAATTCAATAATATATTACCATCAGTGGGTGTTAAAAATCCGGCGATCAAATTTAGCAAACTGCTTTTACCCGCACCGCTAGGGCCCAAGATGGCAATGCGTTCGCCACTTTGAACCTGCAAATCAAATTTTATCGGCAAGCGTTCATACAAATAGGTAATTTTTTTAAGGGTTATCATGGCGGCTCGGCAATCGTTCTATCAAAGTAAACAGTGATAAACAGAGTAATAGTAATAACAGTGCGGTAACGGCGCCATCATGACTGCGGTAAGCCCCTATTTGTTGATAGAGATAAAAAGGCAGAGTGCGGAACTCATCATTACCAAATAAAGCGACTACGCCAAAATCTCCAATCGACAAGACACAGGTGAAAGCCAGTGTTTGCGTTAACGGGCGTTTCAGTGCTCGACATTCTATCTGCCGTAGGCGACACCAACCATGAATATCCAATGATAAACATAATCGATTGTAGCGCTCGGCGAGATCTTGCATGGGGTTATCCAGTATTTTTAATGCATAAGGTAGCGCCATCAATGCATTGGTCAGGATCACCAATCCGTAGGGTGATGATGGTAATCCCGAGCTTTCATTCAACAGTAGAAAAAAACCGGTTGCCAGTACAATGCCCGGCATTGCTAAAATAATCATGCCACTTATTTCAAGCGCCTGTCCGTAAGCAGCTTGTTGGCGTAATTTTAGCTCGCGGCTGCTCCATAACAACATCATGGTTAGCATAATACAGAGTATCCCCGCGCCAAGTGCAATCGTTAATGACGTCATAAAGGCTTGCCAGAGCGCCCTTTGTTGCAACACTGTTATCAGTGCCTGATTACAACCATCAATGACGACTGCCAGTAACGGCGGTAACAGCAGCAATGATGCGCAGATAATTAGCAAGTTATCGAGGATACGACACCATCCATGATCTTGTGGATCACGCCAGTATTGATGATGGCTATGCCCGATCGCTAGTACGTTATTTAATCGTTGGCTCAATAATACGAGGCCGAGACAACAGACCAATTGAATCAACGCGAGTATCGCCGCCCGGTTTAAATCGTAGTCGTAACTGAGTGCTTGATAAATCGCCAATTCGATGGTGGTCGCTTGGGGTCCGCCGCCAAGAGAAAGTACGGTAGCGAAACTGGCAAAACATAGCATGAAAATCAGTGCACTACTTGGCAAGATTTGGCGGCGTAAATATGGCCATTCAAGCCAACGGAAATAGTGCCAAGGGTTCATGCCCAGCTGAGCGGCAAGCTGTCGTTGCTCCACGGGGATGGCCTCTAACGATTGGAAGAGTAATCGGCTGGCGAGGGGTAAATTGAAAAAAACGTGCGCTAATAGAATGCCTGGTAGTCCGTAAGGTGAAAAAGAGTAATCGATGCCCAGTTTGTCACATAACTGAGCTAACCAACCTTGACGACCGTAGACACTTAAGATGCCAAAGAGTGCCACTAATGTCGGAAGAACTAATGTCATAGCACAGAGGCGTAGAAACAGTTGTCGCCCAAAAAAACGCCGTCGATAAAGCGCTCGTGCTAGAAAAATAGCAGGTAATACGGCCATCAATGTGGATAACAACGCTTGCCAAAAGGTAAAACGGACCACATGCCATAAATAGCTATCGTGCCATATATTTTGCCAATCGCTGGCGGGGGCATGATGCCAGATGGCGGCAAAGATAAGCAGTGCCAAGCTGATCAACAGACCTGAAGCTAATAGCCCCGGCCATAACCAGCCAGAAATTAGCGGCTGACAGCGTTTTGCCACAGTTGGATCCATGTATTACGGTTTTCCGCCACTTCTTTGGCATCGTATTGTAATGCTTTTTTCGGTACGGTCAGATGGTTGAAACCCGTAGGCAAATCCATTTTTATCATTGGATACATCCAATTACCTGTAGGAATATGCTGTTGAAAAGCCGGGGTGAGAATAAAGTGCATAAAGCGTTGTGCCAGTTTAGGGTGTTTACTGGCGGCCAGCTGGGCAGCGACCTCGACTTGCAGATAATGGCCTTCGCCAAAGTCAGCCGCGGCATAATGATCGTTTTTTTCTTCGATACTGTGATAGGCAGGGGAAGTGGTGTAGCTGAGCACGAAATCGCCTTCACCCTTTAGAAATAAGCCGTATGCCTCGTTCCAACCGCGGGTAACGGTGACGGTTTTTTGCGCTAATTTTTGCCAGGCCTGCGGTGCCTGTGCACCATAAACTTTTTGCATCCAAAGTAATAAACCTAAACCTGGTGTACTAGTACGCGGATCCTGATAAATCACTGTCCATGGTGTTGTACTTTCTACCAGTTGTCGTAGGCTTTTGGGTGGATTTTTTACTTTATCTTTGTGATAGATAAAAGCGAAATAGCCATAGTCATAAGGAACAAAAGTTTTATTCTTCCAAGGTGTTGGCAGATTCAGCACGCTGCTATCAATTTGACTGGTAGCAAACAACCCTGTTTGTTGTGCTGTTTGCAACAGATTATTATCTAAACCCAACACGACATCAGCAGGGCTGTTTTTGCCTTCCATCCGTAAGCGGTTAAGCAAGGAAACACTATCATTCAACGGTACCCATTTAAGTTGACAGTCACACTCAGCCTCAAAAGTTTTTTTGATGGCGGCCCCGGGCCCCCAATCGCTGGTGAAAGCACTATTGGTATAGACGGTCAAAACGGGTTGCTCCGCTGCGACTGTAAAAACAGCAGTAAAAACTAACAGCGTAGAGAGCAAAAATAGTTTAACCACTTTATATTCCTTAGATATAAAGAACCGGATTCCTTGAGCATAAAGGCATTTGACATCGTTGGGTACTTGATAATAGAAATTTTTAAAAATCAGTTAGCCGGCGCATTGCCTGTTAGTACTGTGAAAAAATGATCGGTTGTTACGTGCAGTCAAGTCACAGAGAGTTTTGTCGCCTCAGTTAAAGTATGTAAGGATGGTAAGTGTTTCGGTTTCAAATAAACATCCAGTAAAAGTGTGTGAATTATCTACCCACTATACTATGCTTATAATCGTTTGCTGTAAAAGTTGTGGAGGAAAGATTATGCAAGCTTACTTATCTAGAGAATTTTATCAGCGTTATTTCTCTGCTATTCAGGATGCCGATTGGTTACCTTGGGTGTCAACACAGTGGCGATTACAAACTTTAGCACAATTAATTCAGTGGAATGCTTCACAACTGTCAAACCCAAAGTATAGCCAAAAGCGATGATTACTGATCAATTCGGTGGATTTGCAGGCAGCAAATCCACCCGTGTTCTACGGAGAAACACTATTCTGATAGGGTTATGTAGGGGAAAAGGCTCCTGTAGTAAAATTGCCCATCTTTACGCTGCCTAGTCGGTGGGAAGCGAGTTTGCCTCCCTCCTGATTGTCACTTTCCTGATCTGCCTGACGACCTGGTTTCCGTGGTGTCTCCTCTTTTGTCTCGGCAAGACGATTATGCATCAATGGTGCTGATGAGGACCGAGGGGCTGGTACGCCGCTGCTTTCGTTGAGAATACTTGCGATGTTTACGACAAAACTATGTTTTTGATTTTTTGGAGGATAATTTTTTTCATAATCAGCTAGAGCGAGGTCAGCTTTTGGTTTTATTTTTTTCATTCTTTCCTCCCCCAGTATCAGTTTTTGAAAGCTATTGTTACAAGTTTCTATGAGTCTATAAAAGCAACTCTTAGGACGTGATTGTTGTGAGCTATCGGGTTGCATATTGTGCGTTTGTGAGGCACTGCTGGCAGGGATAGAGGCTGGTTCTGGCATCATTTAATTCCTCTTATTTTTTGTAGGCGAGTTGTCAAAGTAATCTGGTCAATAAAAATTAGCGACAAACAGGTTGATAATTTTATTATTTTGATATCTGTTTTGGTGAAAAAAGCCAATGGGTGGTCTGTCGCTAGTGGATAATATCTCTACACATTGTGCTAGATCGGCACAGTAAAGCGTGTTCATAAGCGGTTACGCAAATAATATTAGTTGTATAACTTATTTATAATTAAAGAAAATAGCGATCTAATTATTAGTTATGTTTAAACAGATAGTTTGAGTTTTCTGCAGAAATAGTGTCAGTACAAAAAAGCAGATACCGCTCTGTCACTTTGTTGTCAAGGTGCTATTAAAGGGCATCTGCTTGTAATCACTGATTGATTATCATCAACGCAAAAACGCCGGTTGTTGTTGTTCGTACGCAGAAATATTACTCTCATGCTGTAGTGTTAAGCCAATGCTGTCTAATCCATTGATCATACAATGACGATGAAAGCTGTCGATTTCAAAGGAATAACTTTCCCCCGCCGCGTTAACGGTTTGTGCTTCTAAATCAACAATGAATTCGATGCCTTCATTTTCTGCAACTAACTGGAATAACCTATCGATATCCTTTTCGTTGAGTATGACCGGCAACAGCTGATTGTTAATCGAATTGCCATAAAAGATATCGGCAAAACTTGGCGCAATCATCACCCTGAAACCAAAATCACTCAGTGCCCAGGGCGCGTGTTCACGCGAAGAACCACAACCAAAATTCTCACGAGCTAACAGAATACTCGCTCCCTGATAACGTGGATGATTCAGTACAAATTCAGGGTTGGCTACTTGGCCTGCATTATCCAGAAAACGCCAATCATTAAATAAATGTTGTCCAAAACCTGTACGGCTGACTTTTTGTAGAAATTGCTTTGGGATAATCGCATCAGTATCCACGTTAGCGATGTCTAATGGCACAACCAAACCTTGGTGTTGAGTAAAACAGGGGTGTTGAGTAGGTACTGTCATTATGCTGTCTCCGATGAGTGGCTGATTGTAGAAAATTTGCGCACATCAGTGAAATGACCATTTACTGCTGCCGCTGCCGCCATCGCTGGACTGACCAGATGTGTACGACCACCTCGCCCTTGACGTCCTTCGAAGTTGCGGTTGCTGGTGGAGGCACAACGTTCACCGGGTTGCAAACGGTCGTTATTCATCGCTAAACACATTGAACAACCGGGTAAACGCCATTCAAAACCCGCCTCGATAAAAATTTTATCCAATCCTTCTGCTTCAGCCTGTGATTTTACCGGGCCTGAACCCGGTACTACTATCGCTTGTACGCCGCTGGCCACTTTATGCCCCCGTGCGATCACAGCGGCAGCGCGTAAATCTTCAATACGTGAGTTAGTACAGGAGCCGATAAAGACTTTGTCAATAGCGACCTCGCTTAATTTAATACCTGGGCACAGATCCATATAAGCCAATGCTTTTTCAGCAGATGCTCGTTCAACGGGATCATTGAAAGATTCTGGCGAGGGGATCGTTTGGTTGACCGCGATGACTTGCCCGGGATTGGTACCCCAAGTGACTTGTGGCGCGATAGTACTGGCATCTAGGGTGATAACCGTATCGAATTGCGCATCATTATCCGATTGCAATGTACGCCAGTCATTGAGGCTTTGTTGCCATAATTCACCCGTTGGTGCGAACTGACGGCCTTTTAAATAGGCGAATGTGGTTTCATCTGGTGCCACTAAACCTGCCTTGGCACCCATTTCAATCGCCATATTACATAATGTCATGCGGCCTTCCATACTCAGTGCGCGAATTGCGCTGCCGCAAAATTCCACCACATGACCGGTGCCACCGGCACTGCCGGTTTTGCCAATAATGGCGAGTACGATGTCTTTTGCGGTAATACCTGCACCGACATCACCGTTAACCTCGATTTTCATCGTTTTCGCCCGTGCTTGTTTCAGCGTTTGTGTAGCGAGTACATGTTCGACTTCCGAGGTGCCGATGCCGAAAGCCAGTGCGCCAAAGGCACCGTGGGTTGCGGTATGTGAATCACCACAAACGATGGTCATCCCGGGTAAGGTCATCCCTTGTTCTGGGCCGATAACGTGCACGATCCCTTGATAAGGGTGATTTAAATCATATAAGGAGATACCGAAATCGGCACAATTTTTGATCAGGGCTTGCATCTGGATACGTGCCATCTCACCACTGGCATTAATGTCTTTGCTTTGTGTCGATACGTTATGATCCATGGTGGCAAAGGTTTTTCCCGGTTGACGCACTGGGCGTCCTGCTGCGCGTAAACCATCGAACGCCTGCGGTGAAGTCACTTCATGCACCAAGTGGCGATCAATATACAACAACGGGATTTCATTCTTCGCTTGGTAAACAATATGGGGATCATACAGTTTTTGATACAGTGTCTTGCCCATTTTTATGCCTCCTGGGTAATTAAGCGGGTAATCACATCACCCATTTCGTGCGTTCCTATTGTGTTACCCTCACCGGCCAAATCAGCAGTGCGATGACCTTCTTCCAGTGCTCGGGTGATTGCCTGTTCGATAGCCGTGGCTGCCGCTTTTTCCCTTAAACTAAAACGTAATAACAAAGCCAGAGACAGGATCTGGGCGATAGGGTTGGCAATGTTTTGACCGGCTATGTCCGGTGCCGATCCGCCGGCCGGCTCATACAGCCCAAAGTTTTTTTCGTTTAAGCTGGCAGAAGGCAGCATACCCATAGAACCTGTGATCATTGCGCATTCGTCGGACAGAATGTCACCGAATAAGTTGGAACATAACAACACATCAAATTGAGAGGGATCTTTAATCAACTGCATGGTGGCATTATCAATATAAAGATGAGACAGTGTGACATCTGGGTAATCGGTCGCAATACTGTTGACGACTTCGCGCCATAACATCGAGCTTTGTAATACATTGGCTTTATCGACTGACGTTACCTTGCTGCGGCGTTGACGGGCAGATTCAAAGGCGATACGTGCGATCCGTTCAATCTCATAACGATAATAGATTTCGGTATCAAAGGCGTGTTCTTCCATGCCTTGGCCTGCACGTCCCTTGGGCTGACCGAAATAGATGCCCCCGGTTAGCTCACGAACACACAGAATATCAAAACCTTTAGCCGCAATATCGCTGCGTAGTGGACAAAAATTTTCTAAACCTGGGTATAAGCGAGCAGGTCGTAGGTTGCTAAATAATTTAAAATGTTTACGTAACGGCAACAAAGCACCCCGTTCCGGTTGTTCTGCGGGTGGCAAATGCTCCCACTTTTTCCCCCCGACGGAGCCAAATAAGATCGCGTTAGCTTGTTCACATCCAGCGAGTGTAGTGGCAGGTAATGGGCTGCCGTGGCGATCAATGGCAACGCCCCCGACATCATATTCTGTCGTGGTGACAGTGATAGCAAAGCGTTGTTCAATCGCCTGTAATACTTTTTTTGCCTGAGCCATGACTTCTGAACCGATTCCGTCTCCAGGTAATAGGGCGATATGATATTTTTTTTCCTCGGCGACATTATTCATGCTTATATGACCTCCTGATGATTTTGTTGTAGATATTGTTTTTTCTTTTTTTCGACTTGTTGAGCACGCCAAATATTGTTTAATGCGTGAATCAAAGCATGAGCGGATGAGGCGACAATATCGGTCGCCAGACCTACCCCGTGGAAGTGATTTCCCTGAGATTCGACCGAGATATTGACTTGACCGAAGGCATCTTTACCCTGTCCATTTGCTGACAGTTTGTAACTTGTGAGTTTGATGGTATATCCACTGATGCGGTTGATGGCCTGATAGAGTGCATCGACGGGACCATTACCGGTAGCGGCTTCGGCATTAATTTTTTCTCCGCAGGCCAATTTAACCGACGCCGTTGCTAGAATATTGGAACCTGATTGAACACTAAAATAATCAAGACGAAAATATTCAGTGTCTTCTTGTTGTTTATTAATGAAAACTAAGGCCTCCAGATCATAATCAAAAATTTGTCCTTTGTTATCTGCTAACTTTAAAAAGGCACTGTAGAGAGAATCCAAATTATAATCTTTATCTTGATAACCCATTCTTGTCATCCGATCTTTCACCGCAGCACGGCCTGAGCGAGAAGTTAGATTAAATGGAACTTCTTTCAGGCCAATGGATTCCGGGGTCATAATTTCGTAATTTTTACGGTTTTTCAGCATGCCATCTTGATGAACACCGGATGAATGGGCAAAGGCGTTACTACCCACGATGGCCTTGTTGGCAGGGATTGGCATGTTGCACAATTTACTCACCAATTGACTCGTACGATAAATTTCTTGGTGATTGATGCCGGTATGCACTGCTAACATTTTTTGACGGACTTTAATCGCCATAATAACTTCTTCTAACGAACAATTACCGGCTCTCTCACCCAAACCGTTAATAGTACCTTCTACTTGACGCGCTCCGGCTTGCACCGCAGTAATTGAATTGGCCACTGACATACCTAAATCGTCATGACAATGGACAGAGATAATCGCCTTATCAATGTTAGGAACTCGTTGATATAAATTGCTGATGATTCCACCAAATTGATAAGGTGTGGTAAAGCCAACGGTATCGGGAATATTGATGGTAGTAGCACCTGCATTGATTGCCGCTTCAACAACACGACACAAATTATCAATCGGTGTGCGCCCGGCATCTTCACAAGAAAATTCCACATCATCCGTATAATTGCGAGCGTGTTTTATTGAGGCAATAGCCATTGCCATGACATCGGCAAAAGTTTTCTGTAATTTTGATTCGATATGCAAAGTGGATGTAGCTAAAAAAACGTGGATACGAAAAGCCTTGGCGACACGTAATGCGGCGGCAGCAACATCAATATCGTTAGTAATACAACGTGCTAGCGCACAGACACGGCTATTTTTTATTTCTTGCGCAATAGTTCGTACCGACTCAAAGTCTCCTGGTGAGGAAACAGGAAAACCCACCTCCATCACGTCAACGCCCATTTTTTCCAGTGCCAAAGCAATTTGTAGTTTTTCTTTTACGCCGAGGCTGGCTTGTAATGCTTGTTCACCATCACGCAAAGTGGTGTCAAAAATAATCACTTGTTGGCTCATTGAATTATTCCTTTTTATCGTTGTTTTTGCGTTGGACGAACAAAAAAAAACCGCGCATTTGCGCGGCTTGGTTAATCTTGATGTTCTAATCAGCTTCGATTTCCATCCACCAGGCTACCGCGCAAAAAAGAGGCGCTGAGCAGTAGGCTGAGTAGTAGGTCTCTGTAGAACATAAAAGTTGATCTCAAATTTGATAACCGTTTCGTTAGTCAAATTAGTACGTGAATTTTAAAATGATGTCAACTTGTTTTTTTATGATAAATCACGTGATTTTCATCATAGGATAAGATAGAACAGGCTGTTGTTTATAAATCGAGTTCATTACTTATATTCTTTTAATTGATCTTATTACTCATTCTTGCGCAATAGATAAGCTCAGTAAATAGTATTAGGCTAGTGTGGTATTTTTCAGGTTAGGAGAAAGGTAATATTTTTAAACTATCAGTAAATGTTAAAAATTATCAGTAATGTTAAAACGAATGAGTCGTTACTTTTTTTCGTATTAATTAAAGAGATAATTTACTCTTTACATTTTAATTTTTTTAAAATCATTATAAAAAAAATATTTTTCTGTTGAATCATTTGCTCTTTGAATTAATAATTCATAAGCGTTAATTGATGAATTAATTATTTACTAATGGCATGATTAGCGTGAATCACATTTTTTAATATGATTATTCACTGATTCATGCTAAATTTTTTGGCGTGTAACTGTGTTATCATCACGGTGAATCAATGGTATTCGACTTGTAGTCGTAATTAAAGGACATACTTATTTGTATTCTTGTTTAATAATAAATTTATTAATGATTAGGGAGGGTAAATCAGGTAAAAAAATTTAAATTTTGGCAAGGACGAGACTCAATTGTTATCTATAAAAGTGACAACAATTTAGATCATTGATTCTATTAGTTGCGAGAGCTTCAGCATTTCTACCCTCTTGTGTTTAGGATGGTTTTTGTAAAGCTCCTCGGCTGATAGCATCATTTGCATAAAGCTTAGTGGAGTTAAGCATGTCTGAATATAACTTAGTAACAGCTAATCAAGTAACGCGAAAAGAATCATTTGACGTACATCTGAGAGGAGTTGACCTAAATTTGTTAACAGTGTTCGATGCTGTGATGCAAATGCAGAACGTAACGCGTGCGGCACAATCGTTAGGGATGTCACAACCTGCAGTAAGTAATGCGGTAGCGCGCTTAAAAATCATGTTTGATGATGAACTTTTTGTTCGTTATGGTCGCGGTATACAACCAACTTCACGGGCGCGTCAGCTTTTCGGCCCAGTGCGTCAAGCGTTACAATTGGTACACAACGAATTACCCGGTGCCGGTTTTGAACCCACAAACAGTGAGCGTGTATTTAATTTATCAATTTGTAGCCCTTTGGATGTTCGACTCACTGCTCAGATAGTGAACCGTGTGCGACAAGCCGCGCCTTACGTACAGTTGGCGATCAGATCCTATCTAAACGACAATATTGAACATCAATTACGTTACCAAGAAACTGAATTTGTTATTAGTTACACCGAGTTTGAACGTCCAGATTTTCATCAGATACCGCTATTTAATGATGAACTGGTTTTGGCCGTTTCAAAAAATCATCCGCGTATTCATGATGCTATCTCTAAGGAGCAGCTGTTTCTTGAATCTCATGCTGTTGTTTCACTGGATAAAAAAGGTTCATTTAGTGAACCTTATTATCAATCGAGTGAAAGTACGCAAGCGATCGCCTATGAAAGCACAGATATGAATAGTGTGCTCAGTATTGTATCACAAACTTATTTTGTAGCCATTACTCCTCGTTGGTTGCTGCTGTCATGTGGTGAAGCGCTTAATTTAAAACTCATTGAATTGCCTTGGGAAAATACTACCCGAGCTTGTCATCTTACTTGGCATGAATCAACTGACAGAGATAAAGGTCATCAGTGGATGAAAAAGCTATTGGGGCAATTTAGTTTATCGGCTTAATACTGTCACATTGATTTAGTCACCGCTTTAAGTGGCGCTTCGTCAACATTCATGGTGCGCCACGCCATCACATCATTCCGCTAACTGACGGGTATACGCAAATAAGGCTTTCAGCAAGGCCAACTTTTCTTTGTCATCTTGATATTGATTATAAAATAGCTCCAGTTGTAGCACATATTTGTTGATACGTTCTGGGTTGAGAACGGCTTTCCGATGATGTAGCCAGCACTGTTGTTCACCGTCATCCAACGTACTGGGATAATTTCTGGCACGGAACCGGAAAAATAACGTCGCTAATCTTGGATCTTGAAAGTGCAGATCCAATGCAGGCAAATTTTGTGGCAAGGTTTGTTGGATGATTTTCATCGTTGTTCGATCCGCATCGTTGAAAAATCCATCGTACAACTTGGCATCGACATCGTCGATCACAGGAAAAGGTTGTTGTTGTGCAAACAGTGTTACTATTTTTTCCCTTACTTGAGGGTTCTGTAATAATAACTGTCTATTTTTTAAACAAGTTTGGCAATCGATATTCAGTCGTTCACGATTTTCTTCTAGCAAAGTATTCATTTTTGCCAGTACCGGACACTTGTTAATATGCACTAATTTGAGTGGTATTGCCGTTTGCTCTGCGCTGAGTTGATCGTGGCGGGTATAAAGGCGTTGGCGCAAGGTATCGCTATCCAAATTCAATAATGGCGAGATATCAGCGGTCAAATCACAGGTAATTACTTGGTTTTTATTCTCAGGGTGCCAAGCGAGTGGTGCGACCACACTAGTATTACTTTTCAATGCACCAAACATACCAGAGACGTGTACCAAAGGTGTCATCTCCACGATATCGATCAGTTCACTGATTTTGTGTTTATTGCGATATTGGTAAAGATAGTCGAATAAACGGGGTTGTTTTTGCTTTACCAGTTTAGCGATAGCGATGGTGGCATAGACATCCGACATGGCATCATGTGCGTTTAGATGTTCGATACCATTTTCTTTGGTCAAATGTTCCAGTTTAAAACTGGGTAATCCCTCGTTATTTTTTGGCCAGTTAATACCTTCTGGTCGTAGAGCGTAGCAAGCACGGACAACATCGAGCAGATCCCAGCGTGAATTACCGTTTTGCCAATGATAGGCGTACGGATCATAGAAATTGCGGTAAAAAATATTACGACTGACTTCATCGTCGAATCGAATATTGTTATAACCGAGAATACAGGTACCGGCAACGCTAAAAGCTTGATGGATCTGGCGGGAAAACTCGGCTTCTTTAACACCCTGAATCAGGGCATGTTGTGGAGTAATGCCGGTTATCATTACCGCTTCAGGTTGAGGAAGATAATCATCAGCCGGTGCACAATAAATAATCAATGGGTCCTCAATAATATTGAAATCCAGATCAGTGCGTACCCCTGCGAATTGTGCTGGCCGATCCAACGCTGGATTTTGACCAAAGGTTTCATAATCATGCACGTAAAATGTCGCTTGTTGGGTTCTTTTTGACAGGGTATTTGACATAATGTTTGGCTCGTTTAAATGTAAGTTTCGGTGGCTTGGCTGCGCTTTTTCGCTTTCACGCCCCTCGCTACGGTTTTGCAAGAAGTCTATTTTTTCACATTGGAATATCATGACAAAATACAGCCTCCGTACGCGTATGATGGTCTTAATCTTGGCACCTACACTTTTGCTTGGGTTGTTGCTGAGTACTTCCTTTATGATAAATCGTTATAACGACCTGGAAAATCAGGTTGTGAGTGCCGGTACCGGTATTATTGAGCCGTTAGCTGTTGCCAGTGAATATGGGATGACTTTTCGTAATCGGGATGCCATGAGGCAGCTAATTAATTTACTGCATCGTCGACATTCGGATATTGTGCGCTCAATTGCCGTATTTGATGCAGATAATAAGCTTTTTGTCACCTCTAATTATAATTACAATTCTTCACAGCTTCGTTTGAAGCTGCCGGTATTTCACTCATTGATATTGACCAAGCGGGGTAATTCGTTACTTCTGCAAATGCCGATCGTCTCTGAATCCTATTTATCGCGTGATCATTTGCCGCCAAATGATCCGCGAGCCAATATGGCACCTCACTCATTAGGTTATATTGCCATCGATTTGGATCTGCAAGCCGCCCATTCGCAACAATTCAAAGAAGTCTTGATCGCCGTATTATTACTGTTGTTTTGCCTCGGTGTCGCCATGTTATTTGCTTATCGTTTAATGCTCGATGTTACCGAACCTATTCGCAATATGGTGAATACCGTGGATCATATTCGTCGTGGTCAGCTAGACAGCCGTGTAGCGGGCAGTATGCTCGGTGAGTTGGATATGCTAAAAAATGGCATTAATTCAATGGCCATGTCGTTGGCGGCTTATCATGAAGAAATGCAGCAGAATGTTGATCAGGCCACCTCAGATTTACTTGAAACGCTTGAGCAAATGGAAATTCAGAATGTTGAACTGGAATTAGCGAAAAAACGTGCGCAAGAGGCGGCGCGTATTAAATCTGAGTTTCTCGCTAATATATCTCACGAGTTACGCACACCACTGAATGGCGTGATCGGTTTTACTCGTCAGACACTAAAAACATCATTGACACCGACCCAAATCGACTATTTGCAGACCATTCAGCGGTCAGCCAACAATTTGTTGGCTATTATCAATGATGTACTAGACTTTTCAAAGTTGGAAGCAGGAAAATTAATATTGGAACAGATCCCCTTTCTGTTACGAACAACCCTGGATGAAGTGATTATTTTATTGGCGCATACTGCGCATGAAAAAGGTTTGGAACTCATTCTTCATGTCAATAATGATGTGCCAAATCATTTGGTCGGCGATTCCATGCGTTTACAACAGATCATCACCAATCTGTTGGGAAACGCCATTAAGTTTACTGAAAAAGGAAATATTTCTATCTGGGTTAAGGTATCGAGCCAGACCGAAGGTAATGTTAGATTAACGATAGAAATTCACGATACTGGAATTGGAATTTCTGAGGCACAATATCCTCGTTTATTTCAAGCATTTGGTCAGGCTGATGCCAGTATTTCACGTCGTCACGGTGGTACTGACCTGGGTTTAACTATCACAGAAAGATTGGTACAAGAGATGGACGGTAACATCAATTTTTCCAGCCAATTAAATCATGGTTCGATATTTAAATTTGACATTACTTTAGCAGTGAATGAAAACATGAGCCATCAACCTATTTCAATGAAATCACTGGTAGGTAAACACTTAGCATATATCGAAAGTAACCCGCTTGCAGCGCAGGCCACGTTGCATATTCTAGATAATACGCCATTACATCTCACTCATAGCTTAAATCTGGAGCAACTGCCCAAGCAACATTATGATTTTCTGCTGGTTGGTGTGTCGCTTAATACGGTAGATCATCAGGATAAATTAATCACCGCGCTAGGACTCGCCGATCAGGTGATCCTGGCATTACCCAGTCAATCACAGGTTGATGCAGAACAGCTCAAACAAATGGGCGCAAAAGCCTGCATGATTAAGCCGATATCTGCCAACCGATTATTTCCCTTACTGTTATCGGAAAATTCAATTTGTTATTTGACTCAGCAAAAAGAGCAACCTATCCGGCAGCGTTTACCTTTTCGTGTGATGGCGGTAGACGATAACCCCGCCAATTTGAAACTGATTGGCACTTTGCTGGAAGAACAGGTAACAGAAACTATTTTATGTGAAAGTGGCAGTAAAGCGTTGGCGATTGCCGAAAAGATGGCACTGGATATTATCTTAATGGATATTCAGATGCCGGGGATGGATGGTATCCGTGCCAGTGAATTAATTCATAAGATACCCCAACATCAGAATACACCTATTATTGCAGTGACTGCTCATGCAGTCAGTGGTCAACGGGAACATTTTTTAAAAATGGGTATGGTTGATTATCTCGCCAAACCTATTGACGAAGCACAGCTAACGTTGGCACTTTCTGGTTATCATTTGTCGCATTATCCCTCCTTTCACCGTGATTGTGGTCAGGCCCTTCCTGGCTATGATCAGGTTGATAGCCAGGAGACAACAGAGCAAACAACGATTCAGCTGCACACAGAATCGACACTGAAATCATTAGATTGGTCGCTTGCGGTGCAGCACGCGGCGAACAAAGAGGATTTAGCTCATGACTTACTGCGTATGCTGCTGGAATTACTGCCGCAAGTGACCCTGTGTGTACAAGCTATTGTTGATGATGAAAAAACTCCAATGATCAGTGATGAAGATTTTTTATCTTTAATCCACAAACTGCATGGCAGTTGTGCATATTGCGGTGTACCTCGTTTGAAACAAATTTGTTTCACTATAGAACAACAATTACGCCGACAGCTAGATTTACAAAGCTTACAACCGGAATGGTTGGAATTATTAGATGAGATTGATAATGTCACTCAAGCGGCACGACTGCATTTATAAATATATTATTATAGTTAATCAAAATAATAATCTTATTTCTATAAGATGTTTTTTATAAAAAGTCTACTAACACTTTGCCATAATAAAGCGTGTTGCAACAGAGATAGAATGATATATTGGCAACCAAATTAGCGTGACACAATAGACCTCTTCGGAAACTCTGATTTATCTAATTTCCATGTTATAAATTGCTGCAATCAGATTAAATCGTAATCCAAAACGTTTTCGCCTGTTTCGATAACGATCTGATACGATTTTAAATCGTTTAATCATACCAAGGACATTTTCGTTTAATACACGCTGGCTTGATAACTCACGATTGTTGCGTTTATCTTCTTTTGTTAAGGGATTTTTCTTTGTCTTTTTCTTAGGCAACGCCGAGTTTGAATGGATCTTGCCAAGCCCTTGGTAACCTGTATCTGTCACTGTTTTGATTTCAGGATGTATTCGCACGCCAGACTCTTTGAACAACCTAAAATCATGACGCCTCCCATGAGTAAAGCTTGTACAGATGACTGCTTTGCTTTTTTTATCGACGATCACTTGGGTTTTTAAGGTGGGTCGTTTCTTTTTTCCTGAGTAAAACTGCTTTTGTTTTTTTGGGGACGTTCAATCGGCGTTTCTGTGGCATCAATAAGAACGAGCTCATACTCCCTATCACTTTTTAATAAAGCTTTGCGTCCAGGGAGTGCAAAATCAGGATGCTTTATTAGCGTATTTTCTATCCATTTAATCGTTTCATAGCAGGTGCTCTCACTCACCCCATCGCTTCGGCTAACATGAAAATAAGTGCGATATTCGCGTAGATACTCAAGGGCCATTAATAAGCGATCTTCTAAACCCAGCTTGGGTTTCTGACCTCCTTTCCCTTGCTTACATTTATCTGCTTCATTCAATATCTTTATCATCTTTTCAAATGTACTGCGTTTAACTCCGGTTAAGCGCCGAAATTTTTCCTCTTCCAATACCTTTATTTGTTCATATTTCATGGGGGCTCCTTGTTCAGGAGATTTTTAACAACATTCCTACATGAATGCTATAGCAGGCGCCGTATCAGTTGATTATGAAAATCAGAAATAACATATTGATATTAATTAATATTTATTAACAAAAGTGATCACGTTACATGGCGCCTGCTATAGTTTCCGAAGAGGTCTAATAAATAAAAAAGCTATTGATTAAAAGTCATCTAATATTTCCAATGCCGCCGCCAATTTTTTCACACCAAATACCTGCATTGTGGATGGTTTTTTTTTCGGCATATTGGCATAAGGGACAATGGCACGGGTAAAACCGTGTTTAGCGGCTTCAGCGATACGCTCTTGTCCACTGGGTACTGGCCGGATTTCCCCCGACAGACCTACTTCACCGAATACAACGACGTCTTGTGGTAAGGGACGATTACGAAAGCTGGAAACCAAAGCCAGTAATAACGCCAAATCAGCACTTGTCTCGGTGACTTTCACTCCGCCGACAACATTGACGAAGACATCTTGGTCTGACATTTGCAGACCGCCATGACGATGTAAAACCGCCAACAATATCGCCAGACGATTTTGCTCGAGTCCCACGGCTACACGGCGTGGATTAGACAGCATAGAATGATCTACCAATGCCTGGATCTCAACTAATAGAGGGCGGGTGCCTTCCCACACCACCATCACTGAGCTGCCAGCGGTCATTTCATCGCCACGACTAAGGAAAATTGCAGAAGGGTTGTTCACCTCACGTAGCCCTTGTTCTGTCATCGCAAATACTCCCAGTTCGTTAACGGCGCCGAAACGATTTTTATGGCTACGTAGCGTACGAAAGCGAGAATCACTCTCGCCGTCGAGCATCACAGAACAATCGATACAATGTTCTAGCACTTTGGGGCCAGCTAGCGCGCCGTCTTTTGTCACGTGCCCGACCATAATAATTGCCACTCCGTGGGTTTTAGCAAAACGGGTCAGATGAGCAGCACTTTCCCGCACCTGTGCTACGCTGCCTGGTGACGAATGGATGTCGGCGATATGCATCACCTGGATCGAGTCGATAACCATCAGTCGTGGCTGCTCTTGCTGAGTGATCAAACAAATCTGTTCAATGCTGGTTTCCGATAGCATATTCAGATTAGCGGTAGCCAGACCAAGACGGTGAGCGCGCATTGCTATCTGTTGTAACGACTCTTCGCCGGTAACGTACAGGGTTTTCATTTGGGGGGCGAGTTTGCATAGTGTCTGCAATAATAAGGTACTTTTACCGGCACCGGGGCTACCACCGATAAGAATGGCGCTCCCGGGGACTATGCCACCACCTAGTACGCGGTCGAATTCCTGAAATCCGCTAGAAAAACGAGGAAGTTCTTTGAGACTGATTGCCGATAATTGTTGCACTTTATTGATACCGCTCTCGCCAGCGTAGCCTACAAAGCGCTCATTACGCATAACAGAAGGAGAGGATGTTGCCGCTATACGCACTTCAGTAATGTTATTCCAGGCGAGACAGGCGCTGCACTGCCCCTGCCAACGTGGGTAATCTGCACCACATTCATTGCAGACAAATGCGCGTTTTGCTACTTTAGCCACTGTGCTTACCTCTATTTGGTTAATGTTAAATGAGTAACAAAAAACTGTCGCATTGCTTTTTATTTGCGTTACTGAACGCGATTGGCATTACCGGTGTGATAAGTGGGTTGTCTTTTGTCGATCTTAACAATCTGTGGGCATTTAAATATCACCTGTTTTTGATAATACAGCTTAATTTGATAATTTTGCCACCGATGGTCGTGATTAATCACTTTTTTTGCCAAAAAAGCGCGCGTATAGTCATTGTGTTGTTTGTTGCTTTGCTAACAATACTGTTTTATACCGATGCGTTGGTTTACAGCCAATATCGTTTCCATCTATCGATCAATGTATTGCGCTTATTTTTTTCTGGTGGTGTCAATTTTGATATTAGCGTGATGTTACGTTTTGCTCTCTATTTTATCGGATTGATTGTTTTACAACTGATTCTATTATGGGGATTGTTGTTGATGGAGAGCAGTGTGGCTAAAAAGATTACGCTGGTGTTATTGTTGTTAATAGGAACAGCTTTGATCACCAGTTTCATTTTTAATAATAAAGGCAATAACGATGCGTTGCGTAAATCCTTTCCGCTGTTATGGATCCCGGTTCATCGTACCGGTAATGATGCTTCGGCTTTCGATTTTCAGCAACTAAGACAACAAATTAATAATTCGACAGCTAATTATCCACGTCATCCGATCAATTATGCGACGGCACAGCCACTAAATTTGCTGTTTGTGGTGATAGATGCCTGGCGTGCCGATGATATGAATATGATAACTACTCCGAATGTGGCGGCTTTTGCCGATAACTCACGGGTGTATAAAAATCACTGGTCGGGAGGGAATGGCACACCTCCGGGTATGTTTTCGCTGTTCTATGGTTTGCCCGAAATTTATTCTTCACTGTTTGTTAAAGAGGGGGTACGCCCGTTGTTATTACAGCGGCTTGCAGAGCTGAATTATCAATTTCTTGTTTATGGATCAGCGGCCTTAACCTCACCGGTGTTTAGAAATGGGCTATTCCTCGGTATTGATCATCTGCGTCGTTATACGCCCGGTGATACCCCGTGGTTGCGTGATGTACAAATCACTAAAGACTTTATTAACCATCTAGATGACCGTAAACCTTTCTTTGGTCTGCTATTTTATGATGCTGCTCACGGTTATAGTCTACCCGAAAATAGTACACCGCATTTTCAGCCCTCCTGGACGGCTTTGGATGTATTGAAGTTGACTCCCAATGCTTCATCGGTGGAAGTACATAATCTTTACCGCTCGGCACTGTACAATATCGATGGTTTAATCGGCAACGTCTTGACCCATTTAAAAAACAGGAAGTTACTGGATAACACCATAGTGATCATTACCGCTGATCACGGTCAAGAGTTTAATGATAATAAAAAGAATTATTGGGGGCATGGCAGTAATTTTAGTCGTACTCAACTTCAGGTACCGTTAGTGATCCATTGGCCGGGCAAAGACAAACAGCAGGTGTTAGCAAAGACCCTGCACTATGATATTTCTGCCACGCTACTCAAGGAATTTTTACATGCTCAAGGGAAGACAGATAACTACAGCAGCGGTCACTCGTTATTTGAACCCATTCCAAACTCTGAATGGATGGTTGCCACTGCGTATGGGGAATGCATAGCCTTTATCTCCAGGGATATCATCAAGGTGTTTTATCTTGATGGGACGACAGAAACCTTAAATCCACATTTGGATCCGATTAGCAGCGGCAAAACCCCTCCTTCACTGGGAGCACTGATGGCATCGCTGACTGATTATGTAAAGCCGTCGATTGATAAAGCGGCGGTAAATTAAATAAACGTTGACTGTTGGCATGAAGTTGCTGAGCGATATGTTGTGGTGACTCTGGTCTTAGCCGACACAATGCAGCAAAAACATCGGTTATTCTCTCTGGTCGATTCGCCTGTCCTTGGAAACCAGACAATGGCATGTACGGGGCATCTGTTTCTAATAATAATACGTTCAGGGGGAGCTCTGCCATTACTTGCCGCGTTTTTTTCGCGCGTTGATAGCTGATGATCCCTCCGACGCCGATATAATAACCTAGCCGGATAAAAGTCCGCGCCTGTGCCAAACTACCGGCAAATCCATGTATTACACCGGTGCGCGGTAATGCTATTTTACGTAATAATGCTGCTAATTGATCATGTGAGCGGCGTGAATGTAATATCACGGGAAGATCATATTGCTTTGCTAGCATCAACTGTGCTTGTAGCATTTTAAGCTGTTGTCTTACAGATAGCGCATTGTCTTGGTATAAATCTAAACCAATTTCACCCACTGCCACTAACTTTTCTGGCATTGTCGCTAGTCGATCAGCTAACACTGTCAATTCTGCATCCTGATGTGGGTTTAGATAAAGCGGATGCAACCCTAAAGCAGCAAACAGTGCGGGATAATCACGCGCTAGCGCGAGTACACGATCGAAATAACGCGCCGCCACGGCGGGAACAATCAGTTGTTTAACCTGTGCTTGATGTGCAGCAGCCAAGCTATCAACTTCGGTACCGCTAAAAGGGGAGAAATCAAAATGACAATGGGTGTCGATAAAATAAGATGGCATGTAATTTTATTTATTTAAGCTGGTCGGTGAAAATAGTAGATTCCTTGCAAAACCGTAGTGAGTGCTGCGAAGTCAAGGTGCCTGGCGCGCAGTAACTGCGCGGTACAGGCGAGCACTAGGTAACTCAGAATTTCGCAGCACGTATTTACAAACACGTATGTAAGTTTTGCAAAAAATCTATCAGTGTTTGACCTTTATATCGTTAATGACTTTATTCACGCCGTCAGTCTCTTTGGCAACTTTCTCTGCATTTTTAGATTGCTCTGCATTTTCTACATCACCGGTAAGTTGTACAACACCGCCAGTGGTAACAACTTTGATATCATGCGAAGGCACGCCACCAGTCGTCAGCAATTTTGCTTTCACTTTACTGGTGATGGTTGCATCATCTGTATACGCACTGATGGATTGAGCGGTATTTTCTTTTACTACCTCTAGCTTATTATTGACCGACTTAACACCCATGACTTTAGCTGCCACTGCCATTGCCTTTTCAGACTGAGCGAGGTTATGAACTGAGCCACTGAGAGTAACCACGCCGTCTTTGGTTGCGACCGAGATATTACCACCCTGCTTCAAGCTTTCATCCTCAAGCAACGCTTTTTTAACTTTCATGGCAATGCCACTGCTGTCCTCCGTGGCAGCGTTATCGATTTTTTTGAGCGAATCATCCACTTTTTTGAGCGAGTTATCTATTTTTGCACCGGTGTTTTCCATCGTGTTTGATACTTGACTACCGATGGATCCTTCAGCAAGAGTTCCACTACTCAGCGACAATGTACCTAAAGCAGCCACAGCTATCAGCGAATGAATAAATTTTGTATTCTTCATCGATCTCTTCCTTTGTTATCACGAATCCATAAAATTTTGGATCCTCAAAACGAACCCCAGCACTCTAGAGCAAGGCCGTAACAAAATATTTCAATAAACAATATAGACTATAACCAAAATAATGCTGCCAAAGTTGATCGCTATTGTTAATGTTCACGTGTTTCGTGGAATATTACTTCGGGATAACGTTTTTGTGTGAGGTTAAGATTGACCATTGTGGGTGCGATATAACTGAGATTATTCCCCCCATCCCAGGCTAGATTCTGTTCGTTCTTATGTTTAAATTCTGCAAACTTTTTCATATCGTTGCACTCTACCCAACGAGCAGTAGAAACATTGATTGATTCGTACACCGCTTGAACTTTGTATTCACTTTTCAGCCGTGCAGCGACCACATCAAATTGCAGTAGCCCCACTGCGCCGACAATCAGATCGTTATTGGTAATGGGGCGGAATATTTGTACTGCGCCCTCTTCCGAAAGCTGAACTAGGCCTTTCAACAGTTGCTTTTGCTTAAGTGGATCACGTAGGCGGATACGGCGAAACAGTTCAGGGGCAAAATTCGGAATACCGGTAAATTTCATTTCTTCACCCTGAGTAAAGGTATCACCAATCTGGATAGTGCCGTGATTATGTAGCCCAATGATGTCACCTGCGAATGCTTCTTCAACCTGGGTGCGATCACCTGCCATAAAGGTCAGTGCTTCGGAAATCACCACTTCTTTTTTGGTGCGCACCTGGCGTAGTGTTATCCCTTTTTTATAACGACCGGAAACGATGCGCATAAAAGCCACCCGATCTCGATGTTTGGGATCCATATTGGCCTGAATTTTGAATATAAAACCGGTAAATTTTTCTTCCGTGGCGACGACTTGCCGTACATTGGTTTGACGTGGCATGGGTGTAGGCGCCCAAGTGGTCAGTCCATCTAACATATGATCGACGCCAAAATTGCCCAAAGCTGTGCCAAAGAATACCGGTGTCAGATCGCCTGACAAAAAATCAGTGTGAGAAAATCTGTGTGATGCTCCCCACACGAGTTTTACTTCTGCACGTAACTGATCTGATAGATCGGCTCCCACTGCTGTATCTAATTCTGTATTATATAACCCTTTGACAAGGTGTACTTGCTGAATGGTATGACCTTGACCTCTCTGATACAGATAAACCTCATCCTTATAGAGGTGATAAACGCCTTTAAATAACTTACCGCAGCCAATGGGCCAAGTAATGGGTGCACAGGCAATATTCAGTTCCTGTTCAACTTCATCCAACACTTCCATAGTGTCTCGGGTATCCCGATCTAACTTATTCATAAAAGTTAAAATTGGCGTATTGCGCAATCGAGTCACTTCCATCAATTTACGGGTACGATCTTCAACCCCTTTGGCTGCATCGATCACCATCAAACAACAATCGACAGCAGTTAGCGTACGGTAAGTATCTTCGGAAAAATCTCCATGCCCAGGTGTATCGAGCAAATTCAGCAAACAGTCACGATAGGGAAACTGCATCACTGAGGTGGTGATCGAAATACCGCGCTGTTTTTCCATTTCCATCCAGTCAGATTTGGCATGATGGCTAGAACCCCGCCCTTTTACCGTACCTGCGGTCTGAATCGCTTGTCCAAACAGCAATACCTTTTCAGTGATGGTAGTTTTTCCTGCATCGGGGTGTGAGATGATAGCGAAAGTTCTTCGGCGAGAAATGTGTTGTTGGATTGCAGTATTTGACATTGATTAAAATCTTCTAATGTATATGCGGTTGATTTCGTAGTGTACCGCAAATGACACTACCGGATACAGTAACCCCATTTTCTAAAGATGAATTCAAAAAATGGGATCAGGGTAGATTTGATGCCATTAATGGAACGTCAATAAACGCTGGTACCAGCAACGTTTTGATCTTGGTTTGACAATAAAAGGTCTACTGTATCCCTTAATAAATGGTACTGCGTGGGTTTTAGGTTGGAAATGGCGCGCGTCAGGTGTTTCTAGCCAGCCCCGTTGTGCGCGCTGTTCTACTGCCATTTTTATTTCTGCTTCATGTTGCAGAAACTGTTGCCAACCTTTTGTCATCTCCTTTTTCTTCGCTTTTTTTCTTGGTGGGTTAAGTGAGACTACCACGAGAATAATGGCGACCAGGATGAGTAATGCGTTGCTATAATTCATCGTAAACTTTCCTCCTCCTTCATCTGATGAAGCCAATCGATATGCTTTGTTGCCTGTTCCAATGTATCTACTTTGCCAAACGAGTGGTTGTTAAACCACAAATGATAACGATTCACCAGGTTGGTTACCGTTTTCGGATGGCGAATAATGACGAATTCACGGTATTGGTGAGAATGGCGGCTTAGTGTAGTCAGACTATGTATCATTATTTTTTTAAGCCTCCATTCCCATTACGTCAAAACCTTCGATAAAAGGGATGGCATAGAGCGCAACCATATTAACGCGTTTTAATTCGCGACGATTGCTGACTGCTGGTTTTAATAATGGAAGGTAACGACGTTCGGCGTCACTTTGAACTTGACGTAATGACATACCGGAAAATTTTGCATATTCATTCAGCGTCATACTAGGCTTTATATTATTCGTTATTAGGTAAGATAGTGCCAACTCCATGGCTTCATTTATCGATGGGCGTAAATTTATATTTTTCTTCAATGGAATTATCTCCCTTTTTAATTTTTCCACTGAAATTCCCTTGTTTTCCCTTAGTTTATTTTGCTGCATTTCTTTCATGAGTTATCCTTACTCTACGGATTGAAGATCCTTTATAATTTCTCCTTGTATGGAGTATTGGTTGAAGGTTAACTCCTATATAGGATATATGTCAATGACACTAAGCGAAAAAGTCAAAGCAATAAGGAAAGCCGAGGAAATGAGTAAGGCTACGTTTTGCAAACTTACTGGCATCCCTTTGAGTACATTAGATAAATATGAAATGGGTAAATTTGAGCCGAGTGGCACAGCACTAACGAAAATTACTCAACATCCCATTTTCATGAAGTACACTTTATGGTTAATGACAGATCATGCAGCACCTGAAGCCGGGCAAATATATCCGGCGCTCTCCCCTGATGGGCACGAAAATATATTCAATCTCCTAAAAAGCCAGAAGGTTGGTTGATTGCGGAAAAAATAAAGAGAATGTGGGGAAAAGGCGGTATTTGCTACGAAAGGAATTATTTCGATTGATATTGATATCTGTTAGATGTAAAGAAGCTCAATTTTTTCTAAATGTGATTGAGCGATCTTTATCAATATCTCTGTCACACCTCTTTTTTTTGCGATGGAGGCAGAGTACAGTTAGTCATGCACCGATAAAATCGAGAACATAAGGGTGCTTTTGGGCATGTTGTGTGGCTAGAGTAATAAGTAATGATCTTGGATTAGTGTTTTTATTAATATTGGGTGTGATGGTCAGTGTAGAGGGAAATAGAAGCGATATCCGTTGTGATATTGCTGGTGGTATCTCGTTGCTCCCGATCCCGAGTTCACTGACCCCATCAGCAAGCAGTTGGATAAAATCAATTTTTTTATTTACCTGACAGGGTAGTGCAGCAGCAATCTCAAGTTTTGCGAATTGCTGTACCCAGGAAGGTAAACTTTGTAATACTCCCCGCCTTGATAGCAACGCGCGATGGCGCTGACAGGCAATCAAAAAACTAATCTGTGGTAAAATATACCAATGCTTGACCAATTGTTGGTTAAAATCGGCAATGACCGGTCGCTCAATATCCAATTTATATTGATTTATTAACATGTCATTCAGTACTGAACGGGATCGACTCCCACTAAAAAAAAGTGGCAAATGAAATCGGGTGTGATGAATATACGATACAGGGTCGAATAATATCCGATCAATAGTCGTGAGCTTAAGCATCAGACTTTTCCTTATTTTTATTTTTCATCGGTTGTATTTTTATCGGTAATAATTGCTTTTTCCAGGCCAGTAACAACGCTGCAATCAGCATAATCAGGACAATAACAATATAAATCCAGCTTTGATTACCCTGACTCTGTTGTAGCTTGACAGGAGCTTGATGCTGAATGACTGATCGTTTTGATAACACTACTGAAATATTGTCATAGTCAACATCATGAAAGCTATTTTTCAAAAAACGTTTAACATCTCCGATTAATAAACTGGGGTCGACACTTTGATCGTAAGTGACCAAAGTTGTCATATGTATCGGCACTACTTTTCTTCCGCCCTCACCTGAATCCAAATCATAGCTAACATGAACCCGGGCGGTAACGATACCATTCATTGTTTGTAATGATTGTTCCAACCGTTGTTCTATTCCTGAATATAAACGCGCTTTTTCTTCTCGCGGCGACGATATTAATGAATCGCTGGGAAACATGTGCGAAATTTCCATTCGTGGTTTAGAAGGTAAATTATAAACTTTCATTAGATCGACAGCAGCCACAAAATCGACAGGATCTACCGTAATACGATAGCCTTCTTTCACACCATCGATTTTATTGGATGCAATATTATTGCGCTGTAATAGCGCGGAGACTTCATTAGCTTGCTGTTGATCCAATCCTTTAAGCAAATCTTGCTGTTTACAGGCTGCTAGTAGCAAAATAAGTGAAAGGATAATAAGTCGTTTTGTCTTTATCATGGGTGTCATAACTCTTCTATTTTGATGTAAATAAATAATAGACTTCTTGCAAAACCTACTACGTGTTGCAAACTGTGTGCTGCAAATTCGGTGTTACCTGGTGCTCGCAATCCTCATGTATTCGCATGTCAGCGAAGGTTGCTGCTCCAGGCTCCTTAACTTTGCATAACGAACGACGGTTTTGCAAGAAGTCTGATGAAACACAAAAAGGAAAATCAGGTAAAGCCTTATCTTTTTTATAAAGGTTTAGGAAAGTACCAGTAACCAGGAGTCACCTTTATATAACCTTGGTTACCGTATTTAAATGATTCACCTTTTAGCCAATCATCTTTTAATTCAACGGAAAATTTCACATAGTGTTCGCCCCAAGCCTGAATGTAATGAGCGACAAACCTGCGTAGTTGTTGTAGTTGTTCATCATTCAGCGCGCCTTGAATAATAAAGGTGACACTATCTCCATTATCATAGCAGGTGTAAGGAACGGCCATTTTTTTAATTCCAGATTCAGCCTGATAAGAGACTTCTTTATCACTAATCGACAGCAATTGACTTTGACTGGCATAAGGAATTTGTTTATTTAAATTGTTTATCAGCTGTGCCCGTTTTTCATTATTGAGTTGATTACGCTCTTCACTGATTAGTATTATCGGTGCTCGAGGCGTATCTATTCTGACACGATGATATTTCACTGTTGGCCAATTCTCAGCTAACCATGATCCTATCCGTTCTTCTTCGTTTTGAATATTGAGCACTTTCACCGGCTTGGAAAAATGAAGTTGTATCAAATATTGCTGCACCCATGCGGCTTTTTTTTCATTATTTGCCAGGATATAAATCCAACCATCATGACCGTAAAAAATATGGTATTGTTCTCTGCTATCACCAAGCAGTGATGAAAGTTCACGGATTTGCTGTTGCCTGGTATCTCTGGAGTGAACATAAGCAACCATCAACGCTGAAATTAATGCGAATATGCTTAAAGCATACCAAAGAATAGCATGAGATTTTTTTCTAATGGTGCCACTACTTTTTTTTCCTTGCCACAGCCTTTTAACAAACCATTAAACAGGCGAATAACGACTTGTGGTATCCTGGTTTCTTTTTTTATTTTTCTATGCATAATCGCTTATTACTTTGTTTTAGCAACCTGGTGTGAAATCTGGTCATGTAAATAGTATGAGAAGAGATTAACAAAAGGTGATTATCACATCCTGATAAGAATCTTATGAATTATCCTGATAACCATCATTTTTCGTTTTATTTTTTCATCGAAACAAAGGAGAACGTACCATGTGGAAACCCATTGTTAGCATTATACTAGGTTCAGCACTTGGCGGACTCTTACGCTGGGATCTCGGATTGAAGCTCAATAGTTTGTTTCAGACAGTGTCATTGGGTACCCTGGTTGCTAATTTGATAGCAGGATATGTCGTTGGCGTGGCGGTCGCTTATTTTTCCCAGGCTCAGGGGATCGCTCCAGAATGGCGCTTACTGATTGTAACAGGTTTTTGCGGCGGGCTTTCTACTTTTTCGATGTTCTCTGTTGAAGTGGTGGTGTTAATCCAGCAAGGAAGAGTCGCTTGGGCGGTGGGGGTCATTGCTATTCATATTATTGGGTCGCTGCTGATGACGTTACTCGGTATGGTTTCGTGGCAAGCGCTCGCTACGGTTTTGCAAAAAGTCTAATGTTATAGCTGCGCGATTTAATTTTGATTGGTATTCAAATATGAGCCACTCCATAGATTTATTCCTCAATGTATCCGTTAGGAAATCAAAATTAAATCGTGTAGCTATATTTGTAATTAAATTTATTTAATTATTAATCATTTTTTTTCGTTATACGTTTAAATTAAAAAAGATGATAAAATGGACAGTTCTGTATTTACATTACCTAATAATGTGCAAGTGAAATATAAATTCTCTCCGGCTCAATATGATTGTAAACACCTTTTGATTGTTATGTCTGGATTTAATATACCTGATCCAACGATTTATGATTTTCAGAATACCTTGGCACATTGTCGTTCTAATATTTTATGGATAAAAGATGATTTTAATGGGCTACCCGCTTATTGCTTATGTAATGATATGAGATTTGATATTGAGTTAGGTGTCAGTAAATTAATTGATAGTGTAATCATTCTTCTTGACTCTTGTCATGTATCAATTCTAGGTGCTTCTAAAGGAGGGAGTATTACGCTGTATTATGGTATAAAGCATAAGATAAAAAATATTATTTCAGTAGTACCTCAATTTAATATTGGCAGTTATGTTGCAACAGGAACCTATTGGGAACACGTTGGAAAAAAATGATGGGCAATATCAATCAGAAACATGTTGATTATCTTGATAAAATTTTATCTGAAAGTATATATTGAATGATAATGAATTAGATAGAAGTATATATCTTTTTACATCTCCGACAGATACCCAATTTATAAAAGAGATAGAACCTAACTTGTCATTATTTGAAAAATATAATAATTTTAACCTGGTGATGACGGAATCAGAATATGTAACACAGCATGTTGAGGTAACTCCATATAATTTATTATTAATTCTTTCATTAATTTATTAATTTGAAAATGGTATATTTCCAGTATGGGGAGAAATAAAGAAGGGTACTTTATGACGAACAGTTTGATATAACTCTTCCAAGAAGACCTAACCCGCAATGTTACTGAATGTTTCTAGATCTATATTGTTGCCAACGTTTTTTCACGAATATTATTGCTGGATTTTGTCGCAAACTTTCAGCGAGTACGATAAACATTCGATCAGCATAAATTTTTTCGCTTGGCTGTTGAGGTTTTATCTTACACTGCCTGATGTTTTTCATCCTGTTTCGTGCTCGCTTGACTGTTGTCACTGCTTTAGTCTCATGAAGTAATGGTTGTGTTAATAACATACTGGGAGGGACTAAAACGATATCAGAAGGTAATGTCGGTAGCATCTTTTGCAATACATGGATAGTCGTGGGATGAGGATGACCAATAGCGATGACTGAACCATGGCGGTTGGCGAGTTGTAGTGCATGGTTAAATTGTTGACGAATAGCCGCCTGATTGATGACATCATCAAGAAATACCTGCCGTTTGAGTACCTTGACACTGGTACCTATGGCAGCGTGGCTAACCTGACTATTACTCGTGGTCCGGCTATCGAGAAAATACAAGGGATACTGATCTAATATCCGCATCACTTTTTGCATCGCGGATAAACTGGCCGTCATCGCACTACCCATATGATTATTTATTCCCACAGCATAAGGCACATTAGCCAATGCATTACGGATAATACGCTGAATTTCTTCAAGATCCATATCCGGCTTTAGGGTATCAGGTTCCAATCGTTGTTTGCTGAAGGGTGCCATGGGCAGATGAATCAGAATTTCTCGCCCCTGATTATGGGCTTTAATTGCCATTTCTCTGGCATAAGGCGCATTAGGCAGAATGGCTATTGAAATGGCGATCGGCAGCTGTAATATCTGATTTTCATTATCGGGACGATAGCCAAAATCATCCATAACGATGGAAAGTTTACCGGCTTGGGTGCTGTAGGCGATAACCAAGAGTACCGACAGCAATGAGGACATGTTGAAGTAACACAATATCTTTTTCCCTCGTGTTGTTCGATCTGCGGCAAAATTGTCGCGAGGGGCGTTCATTTATCGCCCTAACCAGGGTAGAGGATTAACCGCTTGTCCCTGGCGGCGTATTTCGAAATAAAGCGAAGGTGTTCCCTGACCACCACTGTTGCCAACCAAGGCGACAGGTTGCCCTGCTTTAACCTGTTCTCCAATATTGACCAGTGCACTCTGATTATAACCGTACAGACTCATATCACCTTTACCGTGTTCAACCACCACGACCAGCCCGTAGCCTTGCAGCCAATCTGCCAGTAAGACGCGTCCATCAGCAATCGCTTTGACTTCACTGCCTTCGGCGGCGGCAATAACCATACCTTTCCAGCGTAATTCTCCTTGCAAGGCTTCACCAAAACGGTGGGATAAATGACCATGCACAGGCCAGATAGCTTGCCCATTGGGTTGACCAAGGCCACCGGTCCTTGCCATAAGCGAGCGCTCGCTTTCGCTGGGTGTATATTTGCTGCCGCTTTTCTCTGCCTGCTGTTTTTTGGTTTTTATTTGCGCTCGCACTCGAGCAGCTTCTTGCTCTTCCCGTTTAGCGCGTGCCTTGGCTCTACGTTCAGCTTTGACTATTTTATTGCGTAACCGCTTTTCATTTAATTTTAACTCAGCCAAACTTTGTTGATCTTTTTTTAGTGAGGCTTCCAACGACGTTAGGGTTTGTTTACGTGCTGTACGGGTGTACTCCAATTTTTGCTGTTGGTTCTTTTGTTTATTTAAGAGGACGCTTTGTTGATTCTGTTTTTGTAGCAAACTACTTTTTTGTTCTTTCAGACTCGTGCTAATTTGTTGTAGTTTGCTAATTGAGGTTTCTCGCGCTTGATTAATATAGTTAAAATAGGCGAGAATGCGTTCATTGCGTTGACTTTTTTCACCGTTTAATATTATCCGTAACCCACTGTTTTTCCCTTGCTTAAAGGCGGTATTAAGCTGTTTGGCAAGAAGATGTTGTTGTGTGGCTTGCTGATTTTTGAGGTCATCGATGGATATCGTGATATCAGCAATATTTTTATCGAGTTGTTTGAGTGTGGATTGTGTTTCACGCAGTGTACGGCTAACTAGCGCGATGCTGTTTTCTTGTTGTTTCAGTCGCCCCAATAATGTATTGCGCTGCTGTTCTTGCTGTTTAACACTTTTTTCTTTTTCTTCAATACCTTGTTGAAGTGTCTTCAGTTGGTTTTTACTGTCGATAGTTTTATTAGGCATTGTTTTATCAGCGGTATGACCAGTTATTGGCAATAGGCTAAGGTAAAAAATGCTAGCACAGAACATAAGGGAAAGACATAGTGTAAAACGGTTAGCTTGTTGTTTAGTAAGTACTTTATTTCCCTTGGCGCTTGCATGCTCCATAATTATTGATAAAGAAAATAATATCTTATTAATCATAATGCTAAATTATTCCATGATAAGTAGCCGTTTACCCGTTATTTTGCAGGTGTTTGAACAATTTCCTCTAAGTTTAACAGGATTTAATGGTATCCAAGATATTCTGCTGCCAACATTGCCTGGAACCTATCAAACACAGCGATTTTTTGTATGCGATAACGGCAGTAAAGGCGCATGTTGAGTGCATTTTTGAAGCAGTATCGGCGAATACAACAGAGTTCGAACAGGCTTCAGATAGAGGGTAGTCATCAAAGTAACACTTTGTCGAATGGAACATATTTTGGCGAGTTTCCTCTCAGTTTTTGCATTTGCATTGGCTTACTGGCTGTATTTACTACAGCACGCAGGTATACTCTGCGGTCTTAAATTCTGTGATTTAAATATTAGACCTCTTGCATAGCCTGCTGCGTGGTGTGAATTCGGCGTTACGTGGTACTCGCAATCTTCATGTACTCGTATGTTAACGGAGGTTGACGTGTGCGCTTTGACTTCACATAACGAACGACGGTTCTGCAAGAAATCTGTTGCCTCTTAGCCCACGGGAGTTTTTACCTCAATGTTACAAGAAATGACGCAATTTATTGGTCAACATCCTATTTTAAGTCTGGCTTGGGTAGCGCTGCTGGGTGCTGTAATTATCATCATGCTTAAAAGTTGTTTTTCTAATGTTAAAGAGACGACCCGTAGTGAGATAATACGATTGCTTAATAAAGAAAATGCTACTGTGGTTGATATCCGTAGCCGTGAAGATTACCGTAAAGGTCATATTGCTAATTCGATCAATATAAGTCCAAGCGATATAAAAAATGGCAATTTGGCTGAGTTAAAAAAGCGTAAGGCGCGGCCTGTTGTTGTGGTTTGTGCCACGGGTACGACGGCTGGCAGTGTGGCTGGTGATCTAAATAAGGCGGGTTTTGAACGTGTTTTTATCCTAAAAGAGGGGATATCGGGTTGGAATCGAGAAAATTTGCCTCTGGTATGGCTCAAATCAAAAAAATAGGGTAAGTGGAAGGCAGGGTGAAAATTTGCGTTATTACTGTAACGAGGTGACACCGGTATCTTGACGGCGATTGCCATCTTTCAGAAATGTTTAACTTAAGGGTGTTTATATAAATGTCAGCACAAGGCAAGACAGATATGGTGTTCCATATCCAACGGATTTACACCAAGGATATTTCTTTCGAAGTCCTCCATGCGCCGCAGATTTTTCAGCAAGAGTGGTTGCCGACAGTGAGTATTGATCTTGATACGCATTACGAAAAATTATCGTCATCAGAGCAAGTATCATCATCAGAGAATGAGTTGTTTGAAGTGATGTTGCGTATCACAGTGAAAGCAACTCTGGATGAAGCGGCGAAAAAAGTAGACAACAACACAGGCAAGCAAGACAAAAATCAAGAAGAGAAAGAAGAAGATGGAAAAACCGCTTTTGTCTGTGAAGTTGAGCAAGCAGGTATTTTTTCCATCGGAGGGACTAACAGTGATTCACTGGAGCTTTGTTTGCGTGCTTATTGCCCGAATATACTGTTTCCTTATGTGCGTGAATGTATCACGAGTCTGGTTGCTCGCGGGACCTTTCCTCCACTGTATTTGGCGCCGGTTAACTTTGATGCCTTGTATATGGATTTCCTGGCACAGAAAGCGGAAAGCAAAAAAGCTAAAGGCCAAAATTCTGAATCCCATCAGGATGCTTGATGAATACGAATGATATTTCAATGACGGTTATTGGTGCCGGATCTTACGGCACCGCGTTAGCGATAGCTTTGGCACGTAATGGTCACAAGGTGGTGCTATGGGGACGTAACACCCCCCATATTCAGGAACTACAACGCGTTCGCTATAATCAGACTCTGTTGCCTGATGTTTCCTTTCCCAAAAATTTGCTACTAGAAAGTAATTTGGCTCAGGCGCTTGCTGGCAGTCGTAATGTATTGGTTGTGGTTCCCAGTCACTGTTTTAAAAATGTGCTAAAGCAATTACAACCCCATTTACATGCTGATGCGCGTATTGTATGGGCGAGTAAAGGATTAGAAACTGAAAGGGGGTGTTTATTGCAGCAAGTGGCGCAGGAGGTTGTCGGTAAGTCTGTGCCTTTGGCGATTATTTCCGGCCCTACTTTTGCGAAAGAGCTGGCTGCTGGGCTACCGACGGCGATTACACTGGCTTCTAAAGATGACGGCTTTCGTCAGGATTTGGAGCGGTTATTCCATTGTGGGAAGAGCCTCCTTGTATACAGCAGTACTGATGTCATTGGAGTACAGCTTGGTGGCGTGGTAAAAAACGTGATAGCTATCGGGGCGGGTATATCTGATGGTCTTGGTTTTGGAGCCAATGCGCGTGCTGCCCTGATCACTAGAGGTCTAACTGAAATGAGCCATTTAGGTATTGCTTTGGGGGCTGATGCGGCTACATTTATGGGTATGGCTGGGCTAGGCGATTTAGTGCTAACTTGCACGGATAATCAATCCCGTAACCGTCGTTTTGGCATTGAGATCGGTCAAGGTTGTAGTGTACAGCAAGCACAGACAAAAATTGGTCAGTTGGTTGAAGGATATCGTAATACTCAGGAAGTATCGGTTTTGGCAAAACGTTATGCTGTCAGGATGCCAATTACTGAACAAATTTATCAAGTATTATATTGTGATAAAAAAGCGAGTGAGGCTGCGTCTACCTTGTTAGAGGGTTGTTAAATCTCGAACAGGTTTTGTTGATAAAAATCTTCTTCCTGAAAGGATACATCCTGAGAGCTAAAATAATGTTGGCAAAAGAGTTAAAACAGTTATGGAGCAGTATTCAATTAGAAGCGCAAGCACTCTGTAATAATGAACCTATGCTAACTGATTTTTTTCATGAAACATTACTCAAGCATGAAAGTCTGGCGGATGCGTTAAGTCATATGTTGATTAAAAGATTAGCCGATCTTCATATGAGGCCTAGCATAATGGGTACAGTAATAGAAGATGCGTATTGCGCCCTCATCTTGTTATTTCTGCTGCCAGAGATATTCTCGCTGTTCGTTTACGTGATCCTGCTGTTGATCAATATTCAACGGCATTGCTTTATCTAAAAGGTTTTCATGCTTTACAGATTTATCGCGTCGCTCATTGGCTCTGGTTGCAGGATCGAAAGGCACTGGCGATATATTTACAAAACCAGGTTTCACTGATCTTTAATGTCGATATTCATCCTGCAGCAACCGTTGGTTGCGGCATTATGTTGGATCATGCCACTGGTATTGTAATTGGTGAAACTGCGGTAGTGGAAAATGATGTTTCTATTATGCAATCAGTGACATTAGGGGGAACGGGTAAAATGGGCGGAGATCGTCATCCGAAAATCCGTGAGGGGGTGATGATTGGTGCTGGGGCGAAGATCCTGGGTAATATTGAGGTAGGAGTAGGCGCTAAAATTGGTGCGGGTTCTATCGTGCTCCAGTCTGTTCCAGCACATACGACCGCTGCGGGTGTACCTGCTCGTGTTGTCGGAAAACCGGCAAGTGAAAAACCTTCATTTGACATGGATCAATATTTTAATAATCTTGGATAGCTTATCTGAATACGGTAATGAGGGTATTCCATCCATTAGGTAACTTTTGCATTTTGCATAAAATTGGTGTAGGTTAAACCGACAGTAGCGCATGGTCGCATTGGTACCCTTCTTCCAACTATGAGGTTCCGGTTAATAGCCGGAGCCTTTGTTTTTATTATCTTGCCTTAGCTTGTTATCTATAGCGGGTTGTCCAGCCAGGTTATGCAAGAAGTCTATTTTATTCGTCGACATAAATGGGTTGATCTCTATCAGCTCATTAAGTCTATTTTTTGAAAATTTCCCTCCAACGAAGCACCGTCATTTTTTAGGAGACGTGACGATGAGCATATTGAGTAAAAAGATTAAGGAGATGATCGTCACCGGAGCCAGCGCATCGATACTTTTGACGGCTTTTTTAAACGAATGTGAAGGTGATAAACTTCATGCTTATCAGGATAGCAGCGGTATTTGGACTATTTGTCAAGGTGTCACTACTGGTGTTTACGAAGGTATGACACTGACTAAAGCTCAATGTGCGATCAGAAACAAAGTAGAGGCAGAAAAAGCGCTAGCACTTGTCGAACACTATATTGAAGTGCCGTTGACTGAGCCACAGAAAGCCGGTGTGGCTTCTTTTTGTGCCTATAACATTGGGATTGGTCGCTGTCGCCAGTCCGCTTTTTTTCGCAAGTTAAATAGCGGTGATCGTCAGGGTGCTTGTGCTGAAATGAAACGCTGGATATTCGATGGCGGCAGAGATTGTCGTATCCGATCGAACAATTGCTACGGACAAATTATACGTCGTCAACAGGAGAAAGAATTATGTATGGTCGATTAATGATTTTATTTATCACCGTGTTAATTGGGTTGCTCTTTTATTACCACGGACGGTATCTTCAGCAAGAAAAATACTATCAAGGAAGAATGGCAGAAAAAGACACAACCATTACCACTTTGAATGGAGAACTTACCACTAGCAGAAAAAATCTTATAAAACTGAAAAAGTTGCAGGAAACTGTTGCTGCCACAGATAAAAAATACACTGAGGAGTTAGCCTATGCCAAAGCCAATATCGATAGCCTACGTGTTGCTCTTGCTCATGGCAATAAGCGGTTGCGTCTCAACGCCAGCTGCGATATGTCCAAAACCACCACCGCCACCGGCGTGGATGATGCTCCCCGCGCCCGACTTACTGACGCCTCTCAATGGGATTATCTCAATCTCAGAACCAACATAGCCATAGCGACGACCCAGATTGCCGGATTACAGAGTTATATCAATAACTTATGTTTAGCTAAATCACCCCCAAAAAACTAACTACTCTCCGCGCATAATTATCCTTGCATGGTTTTATCAAATAAAATTTGATGGGACAGTCCTGTTACGGCAACAGAGTTCTGATATGCTACTGGCTATTGTCTTTAGATCAATTCAAGGAATTAGGATGAGCCGAAAATCTTCTGAGCAGAGCATTCCTGATCTGTTGCGATCACAGGTTATTGAGATACTCACCCGCTTTGTTCATCCGACGCTGAAAAAAGATCTGGGTAAGCTAAATGCTGTACATCATTGCGCTTTGCTCGATAATACGTTGCATATCGAACTGATCATGCCTTTTGTCTGGGTTTCTGCTTTTGCAGCGTTGCAAAAAGAAACCAATAAGAAACTATTGAAAGTGATCGGTGCTAAGGCCATCGACTGGAAGCTTTTACATGATATTAAGAGATTACGTCCACTTAACAAGCAGGCAAACATACAAGGCGTGCGCAATATTTTAGCGGTCAGCTCCGGTAAAGGTGGCGTTGGCAAATCCAGTATTGCAGTCAATTTGGCGTTAGCGTTGGCAAAAGAGGGTGCTAAGGTGGGCATTTTGGATGCAGATATCTATGGTCCATCAGTGCCTAATATGTTGGGGACTATGGGTAAACGACCGACTTCGCCTGATGGTAAACATATGGAGCCGGTTATGGCATATGGGCTGGCAACCAATTCCATTGGTTATTTAGCGAACGATGAAAATGCGATGGTTTGGCGTGGTCCAATGGCGAGTAAAGCGCTAATACAGATGTTGCAAGATACCTTGTGGCCTGATTTAGATTATCTAGTTGTCGATATGCCGCCCGGCACTGGTGATATTCAACTGACGCTGGCACAGCACATTCCGGTCACTGGCGCATTGGTGGTGACTACGCCGCAGGATATTGCATTGATCGATGCACGGAAGGGTATTGTAATGTTTAAAAAGGTGGAAGTACCTGTATTAGGCATTATCGAAAATATGAGTGTGCATATTTGTAGTAACTGCAATCATTCAGAAGCGATCTTTGGCAGTGGTGGGGCAAAAAAACTGGCAGAACAATATGACTGTGAACTGCTGGGTCAAATACCCCTGCATATTGCTTTACGTGAGGATTTAGATTGTGGCGAACCGACGGTGATCCGTCATCCAGGCAGTGATTTTAGCGATATTTATTGTCAATTAGCTTCTCGAGTGGCGGCTGAAACGTACTGGTGTTGTAGTGAGGAGATACTACCAGATATCCCCTTTCGAGCCTTGTGATTATCCCTTCATCATTCACGACTAAATTAAATGAGAATTTGCAATGAGACTCTGTGATCGTGATATAGAAGCCTGGCTGGACAATGGCACGTTGGCGATTACTCCACGTCCGCCAGTTGAGCGTATTAATGGTGCTACTGTTGATGTCAGTTTGGGCAACCAGTTCCGTGTTTTCTGTGGCCATACCGCTCCTTTTATCGATTTAAGTGGCCCCAAAGAGAACATCAGCGCTGCATTGGAGCTGGTAATGAGTGACGAAATTATTTTAGCGGAAGGAGAAGCTTTCTTTTTGCATCCTGGTGAGCTAGCGCTGGCGGTAACGTTGGAATCGGTAACGCTACCGGATAATTTGGTTGGTTGGCTTGACGGTCGTTCATCTTTAGCACGTTTAGGATTGATGGTTCATGTTACCGCGCACCGTATCGATCCCGGTTGGCAAGGTACTATCGTCTTGGAGTTCTATAATTCAGGTAAGTTGCCGCTGGCACTGCGCCCGGGGATGTTAATTGGCGCGCTAAGTTTTGAGCCGCTTTCTGGTTCTGCCGCTCGTCCCTATAATAGCCGACAAAACGCTAAATACCGCGATCAACAGGGTGCTGTTGCTAGCCGTATCGATAAAGATTGATTTAGAACTTATTCGAAGTCGTCGTAAGCGACGCTCTAAACAAGAGGACGTCATGAGAAGACTACTGACAACGTTGGTTATTTTGTTAGCTGTGCTGGTGGCGGGTATGACTACATTGGTGCTGCTGGTAAATCCTAATGATTTTCGAGCCTACATGGTTAAACAGGTCGCTAGAAAAAGCGGCTATCAGCTTAATTTTGATGGTGATCTGCGTTGGCATGTCTGGCCGCAATTTAGCATTATTGCTGGCAGAATGACATTAACCGTTCCTGGTGCACCCACACCTGTGGTGAGTGCAGAAAATATGCGTTTGGATGTTAAACTATGGCCGTTATTATTTCATCGACTCGAGATCGAAGAAATAATGTTAAAAAGGGCTGTGATCAGTTTAACCCCTGAAAGTCAACCTCTTGATATTCCGGTAGCTGTTGTTAACAGTCGTAGTCCCACTAACGGTAGCAGCGCTTGGGCGTTGGATATTCGTACGGTAAAACTGGTTGATAGTTTGCTTATCTGGCAGAAAATTAACGATGATCAAATCAATATACGCAGCCTTAATCTCGACCTGGTACAAAATAAACCTCGTCAACTAACGGTATCAATTTCCAGCCAGGTGAACCGTAATCAACGAGATTTGACCTTCTCTCTAGGTGCTGATCTCGATTTACGAGATTATCCACAGCAAATTAATGCTAATGTTAATCAGTTTACTTACCGGCTAGAAGGTGCTGATATTCCAGTGATAGGGATCAGTGGAGAAGGAAATACGCAAGCCAGCTACCAGGCTGCTTCTCGACGTTTAGCGTTAAATCAGCTGCAGGTACAGGTTAACAATAACCTGTTCACTGGAAATGCGAGTGCCACGTTAGACGACATTCCTGACTATTTGATAAAATTAACAGCAAAAGACATCAATCTTGATAGCATCGAGGGCTGGCAACCACCACAAGATAAGCGCCAAACAACGGCTGAATATCGGGTGATAACAGCACCGGTTATCGCCAATCAGGATGAAGATATACGGCAGGGTTTACAAAAATTGCGTGATTTTAACGCCCACTTGACCTTGAATGCTGACACTCTGGTTTATCGTGGGATAAAAATAAATCAACTGGAATTGGCGGCGGAAAATAAGCGAGGTAACTTAGTAATACAACGATTATTGGGTCATGCACTCAATGGCAATTTTTCCATATTGGGTACGGCTAACGTCATCGGTAATAGAATGCAACTTGCTATTGAACCTGTAGTCAATCATATGGAGCTCGCACCGATATTGAGTGCATTTGGGCTACCGCCGTTGTTGAGTGGTGCCGGTTCCATGAAGGGGGAATTATCAGGTGATGGCTTGAATATGGAGGCTTTTAGCCGGCGTTGGCAAGGTTATGTAAAATTTGGCATGGAAAAAGCGCAATTTCATGGCATCAATATACAGCAACTTATCCAACAGGCGGTGACCAATAGCACCAGTGAAGTGAGCGGGAAAGATGATTATGTTACTGATACTTCGATACAGAAATTGCGAGCTGATCTCACGTTGCATCAAGGGATATTGAAAGTGAGTAACCTCAGTGGTGATTCAGCATTACTTGCTCTTAAGGGGAAGGCTATGATTGATTTACCGATGCAACAATGTGATATCAACTTAAATGTACGGGTGATACAAGATTGGAGAGGAAACTCAGATTTTATCAGGATATTACAAAATACTGAGATACCTCTGCGTATTTATGGTTCCTGGCAGCAATTAAAATATAAATTGGATGTGGAATCATTATTGCGTGATGAGCTAAGGCAAAAAGCCAAAGAAGCATTCGACGGCTGGGTTGAACGCAATATAATCGAAGGTAATAGACCTCTTGTGCAACCGTAGATAGTGGCGTGACGGTTTTACAAGAAGTCCACTGAGTTATGATATGTTATTTTGATTAATGTTAAGCGAAGTGATTTTTACTTTATTGATACGGTGGCTACTGACTTCCAGTGATTCAAACAGATAATTACCGATTTGTAATTGTTCTCCGGTTTGAGGAACCCGTTGACTATATTCCATCAGTAAACCCGCTAAAGTGTGATATTCGCGTTTTTCATCAATAGGGAGTGGTAGATGCAATACTAAATCTTCGAGCGGCATATAGCCATTGGCAATCCAGCTGCCGTCTTCCATTTGTTGGATATCGTGGCGTGCATCCGTTACTTCCCCCGCGACGGGTAGATTACCTGCGATAGTCTCCATCAGATCAGTTAATGTCACCACCCCTTCAATGGTACCAAATTCATCGACGACAAAAGCAAAATGTGTTTGAGCTTGACGAAATTGCTCCAGAGCCATTAACAGTGAAGCTTGTTCGGGAAAAATCAAAGGCTGGTGGATCAGGGCACGTAGATCCAGGGATTCTTTTTCTAATTGCTGTTTCAATAGGTCAATGACATGGATCACGCCTAATGGTTCGTCTGTCGTACTGTCCTCGGTCACTACCAGGCGAGTATGCAGATTTTTTGTTAATAGCTGAGTCAATTTTTCAGGTGGATCATTGAGATCCAGGTACTCCACATCATGACGGGAAGTCATAACACTGTTGACGGTACGCTGTGCTAACCCCAGGACTCGCTCAATCATCCGTCTTTCCTGTTGATTGAACACTTCCTGACCTTCACGGGTATTGTCGGCAATCAGATTGGCTGTATGATTATCCAGTTCTGCTTCTTCATGTTTGCCACTTAACATACGTAACACTGCTGCTGCGGTACGTTCTCGTAGTGGTCGTACAGTAGAAAGAAAGCGACGGCGATTAAATTGGGCAAATTGATTGAGGGATTCAATCACGACGGAAAAACCTATTGCGGCGTACAGATAGCCTTTCGGAATAAGATAACCAAAGCCTTCGGCGAGTAGGCTGAAACCAATGGTTAACAAAAAACTCAGACAGAGAATAACAATGGTGGGGTGTGCGTTGATAAAACTGGTCAACGGTTTACTGGCCAGCAGCATCACACCGATGGAAATGACCACTGCTGCCATCATAACGGCGAGGTGATTGACCATACCGATAGCGGTGATCACAGAATCTAATGAAAAAATGGCGTCAAGCACCACGATTTGTGCGATAACAGGCCAAAAACGCGCACTTTTATCTTGACCAGGTTGTTGGTGATCCTTCCCTTCTAAACGAGCATTCAGTTCGACAGTGGCTTTAAAAAGCAAAAATATCCCACCGATTAACATAATCAGATCACGAGCACTAAACTGATGAGCATAAAGTGTTATCAGTGGTGTCGTCAGGCTCGCTATCCATGAGATACCCGTCAGTAACAATAATCGCATCAAGAGTGCACAGACCAACCCGCTAACACGCGCCTTATCCCGTAGATGAGACGGCAGTTTTTCTGCCAAAATAGCAATAAATATTAGGTTATCAATACCTAATACAATTTCGAGCACCACCAGAGTTGCCAAGCCTGCCCAAATAGTTGGATCCAGGATCCATTCCATAGGTTTCGTTATACCTTTTCGTCACGGCTTATACCGTAGCCAGAATAATGGGTACTGATGAGATAAAATTCAACTAGCAATCAAGGATATTGATCCATTAATAAAGCTATCTAGCATGTCATTCTGTAATCAAATTGGTAATAATGATGATTTTTTATTCAATATTAGGCGAATAAATCATCAGTAGATTTCTTATGAGTGAGCGACCTGGATGCTATATTACGTTAGCGATCCTCAACCTGTGTTAAAGAAGCAAGGCTTGGATTACAATTCAATTGATAAGGTCTATCATCATCAAGGTTAGAAGAAAATGAGAAAAAGATGGAAAGCGGTTATCCCGGTGGCAGGTCTTGGCACGCGTATGCTACCGGCAACCAAGGCGATCCCAAAAGAAATGTTGCCGATTGTTGATAAACCGTTAATTCAATATATTGTCAATGAATGTGGTGCTGCCGGTGTAAAAGATGTTGTCTTTGTTACCCACTCATCAAAAAATGCCATAGAAAACCATTTTGATACTTCTTTCGAATTAGAAACCCTGTTAGAGAGGCGAGTCAAACGTCAATTATTAAAAGAAATCAAAGAGATCTGTCCGCATGACGTTAACATTATGCACGTACGTCAAGGGCAAGCACAGGGATTAGGGCATGCGATACTCTGTGCTAAGCCAATAATCGGAGAGGTTCCTTTTATTGTTCTGCTGCCAGATGTCTTACTCGATGATAAGCTAGCAGATCTTAAGCGCGAAAATCTGTTTTGTATGATTGAAAAATTTGAACATACGGGTCGCAGTCAAATTATGGTAGAACCGGTGCCAGCAGAGGATGTGTCTAAATACGGCATTGCCAGTATTGATGGTGTGGATTTATTACCAGGGAAGAGCGCAGTCATCACCAATATCGTTGAAAAACCTGCTGTAAATAAAGCACCGTCAAATTTGGCAGTGGTAGGGCGTTATGTTCTTGCGGCAGATATCTGGTCATTACTGGAAAAAACCCCGCATGGAATTGGGGGGGAAATTCAGTTAACCGATGCTATAGCCATGCTGATAAAACAGCAGTCAGTTGAGGCATTTCATATGACCGGTAAATCATACGATTGTGGTGATAAACTGGGTTATATGAAAACCTTTGTCAGCTATGGTAGGCGTCATGAGACCGAGGGTGAGGCATTCTCGGCTTGGTTAAAACAGCTTTAGAAAGGAGTTTTTGATATGTCGAAACAACAGATTGGTGTTGTCGGTATGGCGGTGATGGGGCGTAACCTGGCGCTCAACATTGAGAGTCGTGGTTATTCAGTGGCGATTTTTAACCGTTCAGAGGATAAAACAAAGGAAGTCGTCAACGAACATCCTGGAAAAAATGTATTTCCTTGTTATAGCATCGAAGAATTCGTTGAGTCACTGGAAATACCGCGGCGTATTCTGCTGATGGTGAAAGCGGGTGAAGCCACTGATAAAACCATTGCCTCTCTGATTCCTCATTTAAAGCGAGGTGATATTCTGATCGATGGTGGCAATAGCCACTATCAGGATACCCTTCGTCGTAATCGCGAATTATCTGCGCAAGGTTTTAATTTTATTGGTACCGGTGTTTCTGGTGGTGAAGAGGGGGCATTGAAAGGACCCTCGATCATGCCCGGTGGTCAGAAAGAAGCATACAAGTTAGTGGCCCCGATCTTGGAAAAAATTGCGGCCAAAGTGGATAATGAACCCTGTGTCACCTATATCGGCGCCGATGGTGCCGGACACTATGTCAAAATGGTACACAACGGTATTGAATATGGTGATATGCAACTGATTGCTGAAGCCTATTCATTGCTGAAACTGAAATTGAAGGGTGATAATGACCAATTAGCAGAGATTTTTAGTGAATGGAATAAAGGTGAACTGAATAGTTATCTAATTGAAATAACAGCAAATATACTCATAAAAAAAGGCGATACAGATCGTTATCTGGTTGATGTGATACTCGATGAAGCGGCGAATAAAGGAACAGGCAAATGGACCAGTCAAAGTGCGCTAGATCTTGGCATTCCATTAACATTGATCACTGAAGCGGTTTTTGCCCGTTATCTCTCCTCGTTGAAAGAGCAACGTGTAGCGGCTTACAAGGTGCTCCAGGGTCCGAACAGTCAGCCTTTTAATGGTGATAACAGCGAATTTGTTGAAAAGGTTCGGTGTGCATTGTATTTGGGTAAAATTGTTTCTTATGCACAAGGTTTTCAGCAACTGAAAGCGGCAGCAAAGGAGCATGGCTGGATGCTGAACTACGGTGAAATTGCGCGTATCTTCCGTGCTGGGTGCATTATTCGTGCCCAGTTCTTACAAAAAATTACTGATGCTTATACTGAAGATAAGGATCTTGCCAACCTACTGTTAGCACCTTACTTCACAAAAATCGCGAATGATTATCATCAGGCATTGCGTGATGTGGTGGCTTATGCGGTACAAAATGGCATCCCAACCCCTACTTTTTCTGCTGCGATTGCCTACTACGATAGCTACCGTGCTGCGGTGCTACCTGCCAATCTGATTCAGGCACAGCGCGACTACTTTGGCGCTCATACTTATAAACGCACTGATAAAGAGGGTGTGTTTCATAGTGAATGGACGAGTATTGACTAGATTATTAAGATAACGATCCCCAGTTAACGTTAAATTTATTAATGTCAGCTGGGGAGTTGGTGGTTGATTATGAATGCTATACGATCTTCTTCTTCATCTGAGTGTGCATGACGATCTCGAATGGTCTTTGAGTGTAGTAGCTCAAACTTAACCTGACAGACACAAGCTAAGCGATCGAATTTGTCAGAGTAGTCTGAGTGTGCGATGGTTCAAATAAATTATCGAGTTGTTTTTCTTTTACTAACTCTTTTGATGCAATCCAAGTTTCCCAGGGGGTTTTGCCATAACAATACCAGCCTGAATGAGGTCGCTCTCTGTTGTAGAATGCGAGCCATTTATCGATGTCTTGCTGAATGTCTTCCAATGATGAATAAATTTTACGCCGAAACATCACGTCATAGCCTTCATTTTTCATCGTCTTATGAAACCGCTCACAGATACCATTAGTCTGCGGGCTGTATGCCTTGGTCCGCGTATGCTCGATATCTTCTAGCTCCAGGTAAAGCTGATACGCATGGGTTTCCTTTTTCCCCGAGTATTCTGACCCTCTGTCGGTCAGGATACGCAATAAGGGAACCGCTTGCTCATCATATAATGGCAGCACCTGATCGTTTAACATATCTGCGGCAACCAAGGCATTTTTCTCTGTATAGACCTTGGCAAAAGCGACTTTGGAATAGGTATCAACAAAGGTCTGCTGATAAATTTTACCCACACCTTTAATGTGCCCCACGTAGTAAGTATCCTGAGAGCCGAGATAGCCCGGATGTTGCGTTTCAATTTGTCCATGAGCTTCTCGTTTATCCTGCACTTTTTCTAATGCTTGCAGTTGGGCTTCCGTCAGTAAGTACCCCTCCTGCGCTACTTTGGCTTCCAAGGCAGAAAGGCGTTTCTTGATATTTTCCAGGTCAGATACCGTCTTGCCCATCATGATGCAAGTGCTATTTTTGTATCGAATGGGATGCCTGATTTCAGCACACCATACGCCAGTTGGAGTAATTTGCGCATTGCCGCACAGACGCCCATTTTACCCCCTTTATGGCGTGATACGAGTCGTTGCCACTGTGCTTTCACTATCGGATTACAAGAAAGGGCAGCCAGAGCGGGCATATACAACGCTTTCCTGAGCTCGGTATGACCCCGTTTTGATAGGCGGCTCCGTCCTTTAAATAAACCTGATTCACAAAGTTTTGGGTTAAGCCCGGCATAGGCCACCACTGCCTTACTGTTAGTGAATTTTGACACATTACCCACATACGCCAGCAAACTGGCACTTAGTATTTCACCGATACCAGGAATACTCTCCAGCAACGCTTTATTTTTCTTTAAGTCAGGATCGTTATCGATATGGTTTTTTATTTTTTCTTTGGTGGCCTGGATTTGTTGTTTAAGTGCAGAAATGATTTCAAGCAGTGAGGATTGAACGACATCGTCAGCCACTGATTGCCGATTTTCTTGCATTTGCCTCATTTCCTCTAAACTCTTTAGATGGCGTACTAGCGCGGTTAATTGACGTTCGCTCAAGGGAGGAGGAGTCCAGAGGACAGGTGTATGCAGTGCGCAGTAGCGCACTATCATTTTTGCATCCCCCTGATCCGTCTTGTTCCGACTCAGTTCACTCTCACCAAAGGCATGAATACGTGATGGGTTTTCTAGGCTGACGTCAATGCCATTATCAACTAAGAACATAGCCAGTGGAACACTGTAACTCCCTGTGGCTTCGAGACAAATATGACAATCCCCGTAAGGGATAAGCCATTTCAGTAGTTGGCTAAATCCAGAGGGGGTATTCGGGAATGCTTTTGTTTTATACTTTTTTCTCTCTACCCACACTGCAACATCGAATTTTAATTTGGCAACATCAATACCCACTGCGGTCTTGTCCATGGCTGATTCTCCCATGAAAAACAGATAATTAAATGATCGCCCCGACCTTCCTTATAAATACGTGCTCTTAGCACAAGATACCGTTCGGTCTTACAGGCGACGATAAATATGTCACCGGGGTTTTATCTGACTGCACAAGCTTTAAGCCTAAGGGCGCAAACAAACTCTCCGGTGACATCCCAATGATCAGTTGGGGATCATCAACCTTTGAAAGTTAATAATCAAGATATAAGGGCGCAACCAAACCGAGCGAACACCACTGCCGGAAATCATTATCCCCTGTCGGTTAAGTTCATTCGCCACACGGTGCTGACCATAAGCAGGATAGTCGTAAGCCATATTCACCACCGCTTGTTCTATATGCGGCTCCACTCGATTTTTTTCGAGTGGTTTTTTACGGCTTATTTCCACCAAGGCTGGCTCACCTCCCTGCTCATACAGCTTTTTAAAACGCTAATAACTGTCTCTGCTGTAGCCCATGACTTTACACGCTGACTGAACATTACACAGCTGTTTTGCCAGGTCAAGTAAGCCGAGTTTCGGTTTGATTATTTTTGCTGTTTGATTCATTTCTAACACGCCTTCATTTAATATTAAATATATTGAAATGTCAGATTAAATTCAAATTTTTACATATTAACCTGTTCAAAACGCTTATCAATCTGCTCAAACCGCTTATCAACCTGTTCAAACCGTATATCCATATCTTTACGTAGGTCGGTTATTTTAGCGTCGGTTTTTTCAAATCCGGCGTCCATATCTTTACGTAGGTCGGTTATTTTAGCATCTGTTTTTTCAAATCCGGCGTCCATATCCTTACGTAGGTCGGTTATTTTAGCGTCGGTTTTTTCAAATCCGGCGTCCATATCTTTACGTAGGTCGGTTATTTTAGCATCTGTTTTTTCAAATCCGGCGTCCATATCCTTACGTAGGTCGGTTATTTTAGCATCTGTTTTTTCAAATCCGGCGTCCATATCCTTACGTAGGTCGGTTATTTTAGCATCTGTTTTTTCAAATCCGGCGTCCATATCCTTACGTAAATCGGTTATTTTAGCATCGGTTCTTTCAAAATTGGCATCTATACCCTTACCTAAATCACCCAGATCACGCTTAGTGGTGACATCTACAGCTTCGTGAGATTGACGGATAACGAAAGAAATTGCTCTAGCGTGAGGCGTTAAAATACCTGCCTTTTCAAGGTTTTCTACAACCTGTTGTGTATCAAGTGCAACCAATGCCATTTTTACATGCTCCTTAATCGATCACCATGCTATGGCTGTAGCCGTATAAATTGATTCAAAACAAAGGGTCAGAAAAGAGAGTGTCGATATCGCATTGTCGTTTCCTACGAAGGGCTTTAGCCTGAGCCCATTTGTGCTCAATTGGGTTGAGGTCAGGAGAATACGTCGGGAGATATTCCAGAATAAAACCGGATTTTTGTCTAGCAGACTGGATATCCTGGCGTTTGTGAAAGCTCACATTATCCATCACGATGACAGCCCCTTGAGGGATTTTTGGCAGTCAGTCTTGGGTTACCCACGCATAACAAATATCGCTATTGATATTATATTCAAAGGCACAAACGGTGGTTAATTTTCCGTTAAGCTGAGCGCCGATGACATTGGTACGCGCTTTAGCGTGCCAATCATGTTGACCGTAACACCGCTTACCTTTAGTTCAATAGCCGTAGAGGCGGGGCATGTCATGAGCAAAACCGCTTTCATCCACGTAAATAATGGGGGTCTCGCTGGCTTCATAGGCCTGGATCTTGACCTGAAAATCTTCTCGGGATTGGACGTTGGCTTTTGGATGATAAAATGTTTTTTTTATAGCTAAACCCTGCCCGTTTTAACGCATGGCAGATACCTCTAGCGCTCACTCCCATACGTTGGGCTTGCTCGTATTGAGACGCGTCAGGGTAGGTTTCCACATCAAGAATCAACGCCGCTCGAGCTATTTTACTGGCGGGTTTATCACGTGTCAGACAAGGTTCTATTCGTTTAGCCCAGCGCATTAGACCTGCGGTTCCAATACAAAAACGTGTGGCCGTTTGGGCATATGTAAGCTTTTCTTCCTCTTTAATAGCCAATACATGTTGGCGAAATTTTAATGGATAAGTCATCTCGAAATTATACATCAATTTATACAGCCTACGCTATATTCCCGGTATAATGCTAAATATGTCCCGCAGTATATACTTTTTTGTTTGTTGAGGGAGTCAGATTTTTCCTAGAGGAAAAATGGCCATTAGACTTCTGTTGTCTGTCAGAGTTGGTTTAATCAATCTGGTTCGGCGTAACAGGAAAATATACTTGTCCAGAACTAAGGTTAGATTGGATCAGCCTATTAAGATTTTTGATATATTAAACTTTATTGATTTTTTTTGAGTAGTCTAAAATAATTAACCCCCCAGTTAACGTTAGTAATACTAATTTTAATTGGGGGGAGTGTTTTATAGAGTCATTGATTCTATTTTAATAATTATAAGAGCTGTACCTGATAGGTATTTATAGGTAACTGTCAACGTTCGTCCTGCTTGGATTCTGTATTAGAAAAAGATTCCCAGGAACGACTTTCCCAATAATAACTTTTAAGCTCAGTCTCAATCTAAAAAAATCAGACCCTATTAGCGATATAAAATTATCTCTAGTTTCATTTTTTCTCAATTCATCATTTTCAGGCGTGCTTATCTTAAGTAAATTATCCCTTTCTATTTTAGTGGATTTAAGCAATTGTTGAATATCTTGATATGCTTTGAAGGCTTTTGCTGTTTCTTTTTCAGCTTCTACCTCATTCCCAACGTTTGCAGCCTTTATTGTCTTTTCTTTAGATTGTGTAGCTTTATTTTCTATAAACTCCGCAGTCTTTAAATTGTTTGCAGCTATTGTAATATTTTTTTGCATTTCTCTAAGCGAATCAGAATTTTTGGTAGGTGTACTGACATAATATTCTAAATTTGTTCTCATTTCTGTAACGTGTTCTTTTAAAATTTGCACAAGTTTATTTGACTCGGATTCGTATTGCGATGCATGTTTGACATGGGGTAATGCAAATTCACGGTTTTGGATTTTTTGGTATACAGCAGAGTTATTAGCTAAAAACTCATCTTCAGATAGACTATCTTTTAGAAAGCAATCCACATCATTATTTAAATTTATCAATTTGTTAAAGAAAGCAATCTTTTCATCCTTATTAGCATCTGTTATATCAAACATTCTTGTGGCTAAATCGATTGTATAGCTGCTAATTTCGCCTTTAAAAGCCGTTTCTTTCCCGGTTATCATCGGATTTGACTTTATAATATCACTTTTAAGATCAGTCATTTCTTTCTGGTAACTATTTTTCACTTGCTCCAACTCTTCTAGTCTTTCTTGAGTGGTATTTTTGTAAAAATCCTGAAAAGTTTTAAGAAGATTAGTGGGTAGCGCCGGATCTGTGGCTACAGGAGTTGTGGTAGGTATAGCAGGAATGGAAGGAGCAGGACGACTAGGCACAGCCACTGTAGCAGCTGGGGTAGGTGCATGTTTCTTTTTTTTATATTCTTGTCCAGCTAAAAGTTCTTGTAATGCTCTTTTTTTATTAGCAGATAGAGCCGGTTTTTTCAATTTCTTGTTGATACACGCTATATTATGGCGTGCTATTTTATGTTTTTCACTTGAACTGAGTCTTTGACCTGAAATTCTTCCGATGAAAGATTCTTTGAAATAATTTCTTGCTATTAAACCTTTTTGTTTTTTATTATTAGTAGATGCAGTAGATGCAGTAGATGCAGTAGATGCAGTAGATGCAGTAGATGCAGTAGATGCAGTAGATGCAGTAGATGCAGTAGATGCAGTAGATGCAGTAGATGCAGTAGATGCAGTAGATGCAGTAGATGCAGTAGATGCAGTAGATGCAGTAGATGCAGTAGATGCAGTAGATGCAGTAGATGCAGTAGATGCAGTAGATGCAGTAGATGCAGTAGATGCAGTAGATGCAGTAGATGCAGTAGATGCAGTAGATGCAGTAGATGCAGTAGATGCAGTAGATGCAGTAGATGCAGTAGATGCAGTAGATGCAGTAGATGCAGTAGATGCAGTAGATGCAGTAGATGCAGTAGATGCAGTAGATGCAGTAGATGCAGTAGATGCAGTAGATGCAGTAGATGCAGCGGGTGTAGTAGATACGGCGGGTGCAGTAGATGTACTAGTAGATACATTGCTACTCGGACCTTTAGGATACATACCTGTCCCTGTTATCTGAAAACTGAATGTAGCAGTGAGCGTCCCGTTATTCTCACTAAATTTTCCACGTATTTGCCCTATAGAAATTGTATTTTGATGCTGTAATTTTGCCTGAAGACACATAATTATTATCTCATTGTTATTTAAAAAAACGGTTTAAAAGATTTATTTTCAATAGTCAAAATATTACATTTTATTTGATTTTAAAAATATCAAAAAACGCCCATTAAATAGATAATAATTTTTGATTCAAGAAAAAAATGACTTTATTTTACTTATTTATACAAAACTTTAAAAATAATCACATTAACGACTTGGTAATAATGATTTTCTGGATGTTAGCAGAATTTATGCGAGAGTCAACGAGAAACTAAACGTAGGTGAGATGGGGTTAAATTATAATGGCGAGGTACGTTTAGTTAATCTTATCAGAGCAGCTAAACGTACAGGCTACTAAATTATTTGAGTTGTTACTGTATAATAGGGTTGCTAGACTATTTTCCCTTTTTGCCATTGAAATATATTATTGAGCATGATATTTTTGTAAATTATATGAGATCAACCTATCTGTTTTCCTCGTTTGGTTTATTATTTTTCAGACAATCCTCTAGAATTTTTGTAGGTATGCCTGCCATGCGTTCTTCTTCTATTCCTGACGCAAATTTGTCTTTCAACATCTTTAAAAATTGCGTTCTTTCCTCTTTTTTTGCTATTTTTTTTCTCTCGTTACTTATCATTTTAATGAAGGGACCTATTAATTTCATGATATAGCTTGGTCTTTTAGATGTTGTATTATTATTTTCTAATTTTAAACTGGAATTTCTTCCTTGAATGAAAGAATTAGAATCTCCAAAACCATCGATGGTTATTGATACTCCAACTGAACGAGATACTCCCATATCCATAATTATCCTCTCATAGTTATTTTCTCACTGTTATTTTTAAAAAGTAAAACCACATTACACCCTGTTGTGTTTTCAAAATATCAAAAAAGGGTTAAAATTTTAAAATAAAAACATAAATAGAAAAAACACGACATATTTATCGAGGTTTTTCTATTAATTCATTTATTATATTTATGTTATATTATTAATGCTACTGCCAGATAAATAAGTGGTAAATAATTACTAAGGGGTTTGGGCTAATAGTTTTACTGCCGTACCCTTTATACAGATCATCAGCATATTACCGCCTTTACCTATCATCTGATAATCAATAGTGATGCCAACAACCGCATGCGCGCCTAATTCTTCAGCCTGTATTTGCAGTTTAGTAAAAGCATTCTCACGGGCTTTACGCAGTGCTAATTCATAGCCTTTTACCCGACCACCAATGAGATCACGTATACCGGTGAGAAAACCTTGAAACGCATTGATATTCAGCATGACTTCACTACTGACGATGCTGCAGTATTCGCTAATGATAAACCCTTGCAGGGTTGGGGTAGTAGATAATTGCATGCACGCTTCCTTAGAACCTGTTCGCAATCTCTTGTGCTCGCATTTAGACTAGATGCCAAGCAACCGGGTAATTTGTTCCTTGAACAGCAAACCCAAGGTCGCAGCATAAAGAAACCATTGAATGCGATCGAATTTGGATTCAAGCTTATCAAAACGTTTTTCAGATTGATCAAAACGTTTATCAACTTGTTCAAACTGTACATCCATATCCTTGCGGACTTCGGCTATTGCAGCCGACAGATCTTTACGGAATCCGGCTATTGCTGTGTCAGTCTTTCCAAATCTGGCATCGATATCCCTATGTAAGTTCAAGGTCACGCTTAGTGGCGACGTCTACAGTTTCGTGAGATTTACGAATAACGAAAGAGATGGCTCTAGCATGAGATGTCAAGACACCGGCCTTTTCAAGGTCTTCTACAACTTGTTGTGTATCAAATGCGACCAATGCCATTTGTATGCTCCTTATTGTTTGGCAGTAGAATGCTTCGAATCCGGTAAAGGTACTGAATCTTTCCTCTAGATGCAACCTAGTTCGATAATGGTTTCATGCGATTATTTTGTGATTAACGCACAAAAATTGCATAATTATTCGATAACAGTTACCCTTATCAGCATCATTAATTATTCATATTTTTAGCATGAATATTCAACTTAACGCCATTAATTGTTACTACGGTTCACATCAGGCATTGTTCAACGTTACCTTAGACTGCCCTGCAGGAGAAACATTGGTGTTGCTGGGGCCCAGTGGTGCCGGTAAAAGCTCGTTATTGCGGGTGTTGAATCTGTTGGAAATACCCCGCTCAGGGTCACTGGCGATTGCGGGTAACCAATTTGATTTTAGCCAAAAGCTGAAAGCAACCGCTATCCGCGAACTGCGCCGTAATGTGGGCATTGTTTTTCAGCAATATCATCTGTGGCCACATCTCAATGTCATGCAAAATCTGATAGAAGCGCCTTGCCGGGTATTAGATCTGTCAAAAGAAGAAGCACGAGAGCGTGCGCAAAGATTGCTGAGCCGTTTAGGTTTAACCGATTTTGCTCAGCGTTTTCCTTTGCATCTCTCTGGTGGTCAGCAACAACGGGTGGCGATTGCCCGTGCGCTAATGATGGAACCTCGGGTATTGTTATTTGATGAGCCTACCGCGGCATTAGACCCGGGAATAACCGCACAAATAGTGAACATTATCCGTGAATTATCGGCAACCGGGATCACGCAGGTGATAGTGACTCATGAAGTTGAAGTAGCACGTAAAACTGCCAGTCGAGTAGTTTATATGGAAAAGGGGCATGTGATCGAGCAAGGTAATGCCAGTCATTTTACCGCGCCCAAAACCGCAGCTTTTGCTCATTATTTGTCACATTGATATTTATTAAGGATATAAGATGAAAAAATTAATCATTACTGTGTTTATTGCCAGTCTCAATTTTACTGTTTTTGCTGCTAAGCCGATTAGCTTTGCGACAGAAGCCTCTTACCCCCCTTTTGAATTTATTGGCGCCGATAATGAAATACAGGGTTTTGATATTGAATTGGCACAGGCTCTGTGTAAAAAAATGGACGTCCCCTGTAATTTTACTAATCAAGCGTTTGACAGTTTGATTCCAAGTTTGAAATTTCGTCGTTTTGACGCAATTATTTCGGGGATGGATATTACTGCCGAGCGTTTGAAACAAGTTGATTTCAGTAAACCTTATTATGAAAATTCCGCGCTATTTATTACGCGTAACGTGCTTAAGCAGAAAAACACAATCACGGATATCGGTTCATTGCGTGGTAAACGTGTTGGTATGCAAAATGGCACGACTCACCAACAATTTTTACAGCAAGAACATCCCGAAATTACTACCGTTCCCTATGACAGCTATCAAAATGCGATCCTAGATCTAAAAAATGATCGTCTGGATGCGGTATTTGGTGATACCGCCGTGGTGAATGAGTGGCTAAAAAAGAATAAGACCCTGGTCGCTGTTGGCGATAAGATTACCGATGCTCATTATTTCGGTAGTGGTTTGGGGATTGCAGTGCGTCACAACAATACTGAGTTGCTGAATAAATTAAATGCGGCCTTGGTACAGGTAAGACAGGATGGCACTTATCAAACCCTCTACAATAAGTGGTTTAAACAGTAGACGGCTCGGGGGGTGGGTTTTATGAATGACTTTCAGTCTTTGGTTAATGCTGCAGGGATGACCGTTGGCCTCGCTGTCTGTGCATTAATTTCTGGTTTGCTGTTAGCGATGCTATTTGCTGTTTGGGAGTCGTCACGTTGGCGGTTTTTTCGTTATCTCGGTACCTCTCTTGTCACGTTGTTACGCGGATTACCAGAAATTTTGGTGGTTCTTTTCATCTATTTTGGCTCTTCTCAGTTATTGATGTTGTTGTCTGATGGATTCACGTTGAATTTTTATCTGTTTCAATTACCGCTCAGATTGAATATCGATAGTTTTGAAGTGAGTCCTTTTTTATGTGCAGTGATTGCTCTGGCTTTGCTCTATGCTGCCTATGCTTCACAAACTCTACGTGGTGCGCTGAAAGCCGTGCCGATCAGTCAGTGGGAATCGGCTCAGGCATTGGCTCTCAAGCCCGCCGTGATTTTCTTCCGGCTGATTATGCCGCAAATGTGGCGTCATGCACTGCCTGGTTTGGGTAATCAATGGTTGGTGTTATTGAAGGATACCGCATTAGTATCATTGATCAGCGTTAACGATTTGATGTTACAAACTAAAAGCATTGCCACCCGTACTCAGGAACCTTTCACCTGGTATCTTATTGTGGCAATGATTTATCTGGTGATCACTTTACTGAGTCAGTACCTGATTAAGTGGATTGAATTCCGTACTACAGATTTTGAACGGAACTTGGCTGATGTTTGAATATTTACCCGAGATAATCAAAGGATTGTACACCAGTCTGACGCTGACTATGGCATCACTGTTGCTTGCATTGTTGCTGGCCGTGCTATTTACCATCGTTTTGACAATGGATTTTTTACGACAGCGTGGCGAGTGTTGTGGCGTCAAGATGCAGGATGCACACCCTGTAGCGGGTTTCATGGCAAGAAGTATCATCAAAACACCGTTGCTAGCACCTTTAGTAAAAATCTATATCACCCTGTTTACCGGTACTCCTCTACTGGTTCAGATTTTTTTGATTTATTACGGTTCAGGGCAATTCCCGTCAATTCGTGAGTACCCGTGGCTATGGGATCTGCTGTCACAACCTTGGCTGTGTGCCATGATAGCACTGGCACTAAACAGTGCTGCTTACAGTACTCAGTTGTTTTATGGCACAGTGCGGGCCATTCCCCAAGGTCAGTGGCAAGCTTGTGTTGCTCTAGGTATGTCAAGGATGCAGTCCTTGCGGATTTTACTTCCTTTCGCATTGAAACGATCGCTTTCTTCATACTCTAATGAAGTAATATTGGTGTTTAAAAGTACTTCTTTGGCCTATACCATTACGTTGATGGAGGTAATGGGTTACAGCCAAATGATATACGGTCGTACTTATGACGTCATGGTGTTTGCTGCAACCGCTGTCGTCTACTTGTGTATTAACGGGTTATTAACGTTGTTAATGCGTTTAGTCGAGCAGCGCGCCTTGGCTTTTGAACGCTGTAATTGATAATTAACCGCTTGGATATAGGAGATCACGTGGTGCAATCTATTTTTAAAGGAATTTTGGTTGTCTTATTATTGTTTAGTGCTCAGGCTATTTCATCATCGACCTTGTTAGAAAAACCCCGTGTCACTATTGCGGTGGGAGGAAAGAGTGTTCTTTATAATCTCCCGCTGACCATTGCACAGCAGCGAGGCTATTTCGAACAGGCCGGATTGCACGTTGAAATTGTTGATTTCGCAGGTGGCGGCAAGGCGTTGCAAGCGATGATTGGCGGCAGTGCCGATGTGGTCAGTGGTGCGTACGAGCATACGATCAAATTACAAGCAAAAAATCAGTACATTACCGCGTTCATCATGACAGGCTTAGCACCACAGATTGTTGTCGGCGTCTCACGAAAAACCTTGCCCAATTATCGTCAGATTGCCGATTTAAAAGGAAAGAAAATCGGTATTAGCTCACCAGGTTCCTCCACCAATATGGTGGCGAGTTTTGTCCTGGCAAAAGGAGGTTTAACACCACAGGACGTCTCTTTTATTGGTGTTGGCACTTCAGCTGGTGCTGTTGATGCGCTACGCTCAGGACGTATTGATGCTATCGCCAACACAGAACCTGTCATTTCTTTACTCGAAAAAAATAACGAGATTACTGTTATTGCCGATACTCGCACATTGTCAGGCACTGAAGCCATTTTCGGTGGTGCGATGCCAGCGGGTTCTCTTTACGCTCAAGGATCCTTTCTAAAGGATAACCCCGCTACCGTACAGGCACTGACCCAAGCCATGCTTAAAGCACTACACTGGCTCAGCACAGCTTCACCCGAGGAAGTTGCAGCTGTGGTGCCTAAAAATTATTTACAAGGCGATCCCGAACTTTATAAAACGGCTTACGCTAATATCCGTCATGCTATATCAAAAGATGGGCTATTCTCCCCTGCTGCGGCGAAAACAGCATTACATGCGCTGGCGACATTCAACCCCAGTATTCACCCTGAAAATATCGATCTTTCTCGTACCTGGACTAATCACTATGTATTAGTTGCACAACAGGTATTATCTGAGCAGCAGCATGCACTTTAATCAGCCTTCTGGAAAAATAGAAGACAAGGCACTGTGGTTGCATGCGGTTTCATATCACTATGTGAACTCACTGGATCCTTTGGAAAGGTTGATTGTACTGGCGGAAACCACCTTGACGGTCAATGCCGGAGAGTTTGTTGCTGTCGTTGGTCCAACGGGTTGCGGAAAATCGACGTTACTGAATCTTTGTGCGGGGTTGATAGCGCCTTCTTCGGGGCACATCCTGGTATTTAATGAACCATTGAACGGTATTAATCAGCGTGCAGGGTACATGTTTCAAAAAGAAGTGTTAATGCCTTGGTTCACCGTGCTGGAAAATGTGGTATTAGGGTTAACCTACCGTGGTATGTCACCCGGAGAGTCTAGTACTCGAGGAAGGGAATGGTTGACACGTGTAGGGCTGGCAGCCTCAGCAGATCGCTATCCTTCTCAGCTTTCTGGCGGAATGCGTAAGCGTGTGGCATTGGCACAAACACTGATCCTTGATCCAGATATCATTTTGATGGATGAACCTTTTTCTTCACTGGATATACAGACACGTCAGCTGATGGAAAATGAATTGCTGGCGTTGTGGGAGAAGAAAAAAAGTGCGGTGCTATTTATCACCCACGATCTGGACGAAGCGATTGCTCTGGCAGACCGGGTGGTTGTGCTTTCGGCTGGCCCCGCTACGCGCCCGATAGGAGAATTTGATGTTTCTCTGCCACGTCCACGAGATGTGGCAGAAATCAGAAGCCATCCCGATTTTGTTGCACTACATCGTAATATTTGGGATGTGCTACGTAGCGAAGTGCTTAAAAACTATCAACATGGTTTGTCTCATGATCATGAAGTGTAAAAACGTTAACATCTCCCCGACCGCCTTGTTACTGGGAAAACTTCTATTGCTTGGCTGTTTTTTGACGCTATGGGAGATCATGTCATGGAACCCGCAACTGGCATTTTTTTTCGGCGAACCTTGTAAGGTACTGATGAATCTCTGGCAATGGTTTACTCAGGGAGAAGGAAAAATGGATATTGAGTGGGGGGATAGGCTGCTTTTCTCTCTCTCTTTTCCGGCGCAGATTTACCCTCATTTAATTATTACGTTAACGGAAACTTTACTTGCGTTTACCTTGGGAACTTTGGCTGGCATGTTGGCTGGGCTTTATCTTGGTGTCTCTCCGTTGGCTTCTGCGCTATTAGCGCCCTATATCAAAGCCGTGAATTCGCTACCACGTGTGATTTTGGCACCCATTTTTGCCATGTGGTTTGGTCTGGGCATTTGGTCAAAAGTTGCGTTTGCTATCACATTAGTATTTTTTGTCGTGTTTTTTAACGTTTATCAGGGTGTGCGTGACGTTAATCCTACACTGTTAGCCAATGTGCGTATGCTAGGTGCGAGCCGGCGACAGCAATTATTGACAGTCTATCTGCCATCCGCTACGTCATGGGTATTCTCCAGCTTGCATACTGCGATCGGCCTGGCCTTTGTGGGTGCCGTTGTGGGTGAGTATTTGGGATCCTCTCGTGGCATTGGTTACTTGATTCTGCAAGCAGAAGGTAACTTTGATATCAATACGATATTGGCAGGTACCTTATTATTAACCCTATGTGCGTTATTACTAGATGTCGGCGTTAATGTCATTGAACGTAAGGCGTTAAGATATCGGCAAGTGAAATAGGTATAATATCAACCCCGCGCGGCTCTACGCAGGTCACGTAGTCGCTGTTTTTCTACTCGTGACATAAACCACCATGTGATCAAACCGATAACACCCACGACTAATAGGATCAATGTCGCTAACGCGTTGATTTCTGGATTAACGCCCATCCGTACGCTAGAGAACACCAACATAGGCAAGGTAGTCGCGCCAGGGCCAGCAACAAAGCTGGCGATCACCAAATCATCTAGAGAGAGTGTAAATGCAAGTAGCCAGCCAGATACCAATGCTGGGGTAATCATGGGGACAGTGATCACAAAGAATACTTTCAGTGGTGTTGCGCCGAGATCCATTGCCGCTTCTTCAATCGAACGGTCTAATTCGCGTAATCTTGAGCTGACCACCACAGTGACATAGGCGCTGCAGAAAGTAACATGTGCTAACCAGATGGTGACCATGCCGCGTTCCGCCGGCCAGCCAATGGCATGTCCCATAGCAACAAATAGCAATAGTAATGATAGACCGGTGATCACATCTGGCATAACCAAAGGTGCCGTTAACATAAAGGCAAAACCGGTTGAACCGCGAAAACGCCCAAATCTGATCATCACAACAGCGGCCAGGGTACCGAGCACCACTGCCATCGTTGCCGATGCTGCTGCTATTGTCAAGCTGAGCCCTACGGCTGAAATCATCGTCGAGTCATTAAATAATTCACTGTACCAACGAACCGACCAGCCCGCCCAAACTGTCACCAATTTGGAACTGTTAAATGAATAGACGACCAGTATTAACATCGGAGCATAGAGGAAGGTGTAGCCTATCAATAGGATCAGGCGACGCCATACCGAGTGTACTGAGTTTTTCACATCCTGGCTCCTATTGTCTTAGACTTCTTGCAAACCCACTGCTTGGTGTGAATTCGGCGTTACGTGGTGCTCACAATCCTCATGTACGCATATATACCACGCAGTTATTGTGCTCCGAGTGCCTTGACTTCATACCACTTGTTACGGTTTTGCAAGAAGTCTCTTGTTTTGATGCTTATGAAACCAGAGTATTGGCATAATCAGTAAGGCCAGCATGACTATCGCCACCGCTGAAGCTACCGGCCAATCGCGATTATTAAAAAATTCTTGCCACAGGATACGACCGATCATAATGCTATCCGGTCCTCCCAATAATTCAGGGATAACAAATTCTCCCACCGCTGGGATAAAGACCAGCATCGAGCCGGCGATAATACCGCCTTTAGTCAGTGGGATAATGACATTGACGAATGTTTTAAATGGTTTAGCACCGAGATCTAATGCTGCTTCTACTAATGAATAATCTAGCCGTGTTAACGCGGTGTAGATAGGTAATACCATGAAAGGCAAGTAGGAATAAACGATCCCAATGTATACCGCGAGATTGGTATGCAGGATCACCAAGGGTTGATCAATAATACCTGACCACATCAACAAGTTATTTAGGATGCCATTGTTTTTTAGCAACCCCATCCAAGCATAAACTCGGATTAAAAATGATGTCCAAGATGGCAGGATAATCAGCAAAAGAAAAATATTGCGTGTAGAAGATTTACTTTGAGCAATCGCCCACGCCAGTGGGTAACCAATAAGTAGACAACATAGCGTCGAGATAAGTGCAACTTGCAAGGATTGTAGATAAGCATCGATGTACAGTCGATCGTTGAGTAATTGCAGGTAATTACCCAGATTCAGCGCAATACTTAGCTTGCCGTCCAACCAGGTAACGAGATCAGAGTAGGGTGGGATGGTGCGTACCACCTCGGCCAGACTGATTTTAAACACGATCAGGAAGGGCAACATAAACAGCAAAAATAGCCAGAGATACGGCAGTGCTATTACCAGTTTACGGCCTTGGGTCAGCTGAATGCGTTGCAATAGTGTTTTAACCGACAGGATAACGCGAGCGATGGATTTTGCTGAGGTACGTGCAGGATCTAACGTTGCCATATCAACTCCCCAAAACCACACAACTGTCGGCATCCCAACATAAGTGTACTGTGTCGCCCCAGGTTGGCATGCCTTTACGGTAGCGATGACTGTTCTGTAATTGGGCACTGATCATCTGACCACTGTGCAGTTTTACATGATAGATAGATAAATCTCCCAGATAGGCGATATCTACTACTTCTCCCACTGCAAAATTACATTCATCTTGCGGTATGTTTTCGCAAAGCATAATCTTTTCTGGGCGCAGTGCGATCAATACTGGAACACCATCGATTACCGAAGCATCAGAAGGGACCTTTAGCGAATGGCGCAAGCCAGGGCTATGGATCCGCAATGCATCATCTTTCCTATCAATCAATAAACCTTCAAACACATTTATCGAGCCAATGAATTCGGCACTGAATCTACTGTTTGGATGTTCGTAGATTTCTTCCGGTTCACCGATTTGTACAAATTTTCCACGGTTCATAATGGCTATACGCCCGGCCATTGTCATCGCTTCTTCCTGATCATGTGTCACCATGACACAGGTTGCACCGACACCTTCCAAAATATCGACCACCTCCAATTGCATACGGTCACGAAGTTTTTTATCCAGCGCACCCATAGGTTCATCCAGCAGCAGTAATTTGGGTCGCTTAGCCAGACTGCGTGCTAAAGCTACACGTTGTCGCTGACCACCGGAGAGTTGATGTGGTTTACGTCTGGCAAATTCTTCCATATGTACCAACGTCAGCATCTCGGCGACGCGATTTTTAATTTCCTGCGCTGCGAGTTTGTCTTGCTTCAATCCAAAAGCGATATTCTGCTCTACCGTCATATGAGGAAACAGTGCATAGGACTGAAACATCATATTGATGGGACGCTGATAGGGCGGCACACGGGATAAATCCTGCCCATCAAGCACTATCTGTCCTTGAGTCGGTTGTTCAAAGCCCGCCAACATACGTAATAACGTTGATTTTCCGCAGCCCGATGCGCCTAGCAGCGCAAAAATTTCACCCTTGTAGATGGTTAAATCGACATCATCGACTGCGGCGTGACCATCAAAAAATTTGGTTAAATTGCGTATCTCCAGCAAAGGAGTAAAAACCTTCTGGGATTTCGGTGGTAGGCGGCCAGTAACTTCGTTCACTCAGTGGACTCTCCAATGGTTCTATTTACCGCTTTTAACTTTAGTCCAAGCGCGCGTAATTACTCTATCCAATTTTGGTGGGTGTAATTTCAGAGTAAACATTTTGGCGCGGATGTCCGCTGGAGGGTAGATCTCAGGGTTATCTCGTACCACTGCATTCATCAAGGGTGTGGCCGCCTGGTTAGCATTGGCGTAGTAGATATGGTTACTGACATCGGCAATGACATTTGGGCGCATCAAATAATTCAGGAACTGATAGGCTTCCTGTGGATTTTTTGCATCCGCAGGCATAGCAAACAGATCAAAAGTCACTAACGCACCTTCTTTAGGAATGCTGTAAGCTAAATTAACACCATTCTTTGCTTCTTTTGCTCGGTTGGCTGCTTGGATCATATCTCCACTCCAACCAACAGCTACACAGGTATCCCCGTTTGCCAGATCATTAATGTATTGGGAAGAATGAAAATAACGGATACTGGGTCGCAATTTTAATAATAGCTCAGTTGCCGTGCCGGTATAGTCTGAGGCCAATGAACTGTTTGCATCTTTGCCTAAATAATGCAGTACGGTAGCAAAAACTTCACTGGGTGCATCAAGAAAAGAAACCCCGCAGTTTTGCAGTTTCGCCAAATTTTCCGGTTTTAGCACTAAATCCCAGCTATCGACCGGTGCATCGTTACCTAATGCCTTTTTGACTTTATCAACGTTATAACCAATCCCTGTAGTCATCCACATATAGGGGATAGAAAATTGATTATCTGTATCGTAACTGGCTACCAATTTTAGCAATTGTGGATCAAGATTTTTATAGTTGGGTAACTTACTTTTATCCAAAGGTTGGAAAACCTTAGCTGTCAATTGGCGTTCAAGAAAACTGTCCGAAGGAACCACCAAATCAAAACCGGTGCTGCCTGCCATAAGCTTACCGTCCAGCACTTCGTTGGAGTCAAACACATCATAGACCACTTTGATGCCGGTTTCTTTTTGGAAATTAGCCAGTGTATTGGGTGCGATGTAATCAGACCAATTGTAGACATGCAACCTTTTCCCCTCAGCAGCAACGGAGACGGATGTGGCCATTAACAGACCCATAGCTATAGCGGATAACCACTTTGTGTTGAACATCTACAACTCCTTAGAAGCTTATTAGAACCTGTTCGAAATCTCTTGTGCTCGCCGTGTTTTGGTCAAGCAATTCGTCAAAAACGCGCTCAAAATACTCATTTTTTCCTTGTCTGAGCGTCGCTCAAGAAGATTTGGAACAGGTTCTTAGGAATTTATTACACTCGTTGATACTTCATCAAAAATGAGTATTCTTGTTGTATACAAGAAGTGACGACGTTTTTTCGCCTATTCCAAGATTAATGGATAATTGGACGAAATCTTGACACCGGTGGCGAGTTTTTTTCTTCCTCCTCTTCCTCCTCTTCTTCGTCGTCCTCATATTCATAGTCGTCACTAAGAAATAGCATATCATTTTCTGCCACTGTGGAAATAATCATCGAGATTTGTTCTGTAGATTGCTGCATAAAGTGGTCAAATTGCTGTTCAGTGATGCCGGTGGCGATACTGATAGATTGGCATACGATCAGCTGTGCCAGATTGTCATTTTCTTCGATATTAATAAATGCTTTTGCTGTCAGAGAGAGAGTATTAATCTGGCTTAAATTGCTGCTTAGCGGGATCAATGCCGTTGGCCTGATTTCTGCCAGCACTGAAAACAGGATAACGTCATCCTTGAGATCAATTCTGGCATCAGACACACCGTCACATTTTTGCATGTGGCATAAGTGGAGAGCTTGGCAGGAGTCACACTCGAAAAACGGGCATCCCAGTTGACTTAGCCAACAGCGCAATAAGGCCAAATCTGGAACCTTGAAATCTAGAGCATTGAGTGAACTCATTACAATCAACCTCATTAAGACGAAAAGTGGCATATCTTACGGAATATTTACGACAAGCGCCATCATCAATTCTGACAAATTAAAGAATAAGCATCCATCGTAGCTTTACACTCCTTAGAGCCTATTCGAAATCTGCGGCTCTCGTACGTACCACAAGCTATGGGCTTAGCAAGAGGTCTATTATTAATCAGAATAACAGATAATTGCTACTTTTTTTCCTGTGAATTTTTTCTCCTCAACAATAAATACAGTAAGCGTGAGTAATATTTTGTTTAAATTAATTGACAAAGTCATTAACCTAAATAAAGGATGAAGACTGTGATATCTCTATTTAGCTTGTAGTTCATATCTCAATACACTGATATTGCTGTTTGTTTATCATATCACTTTATATTGTCCAATATTTAAAAATTAACTATTTGCCAATAGAATGAATATACAAAATGGCAAGTTGAAATGATACCGTTTTGACTTAACATGGTTAGGATAGATTTCTAATTCTTAATCCCAATTAAGATCCATTTTTTTATATTCAGATGGAAAAATGTAGAGTGTATTTATAGTATATTAAAAGTGGTACGAATGTTTTGAAAATGATCTCTATTTTTTTTGTTTGTGAGTTTACAAAATAGCATTCTGAATAATCTAGCATATTTCATTTTTCTTGGACCACAATAATTATAAATTTCTGCCTCTATTTTTTAATAGTGGGCGGTGTCGTCATGTTTTGAGCTAAATATGTACTCAATATTAGACCTCTTGCATAACCTGCTGCGTGGTGTGGATGGGATGACATTTGACATCTTTCCAAGGCTGTTAGATAGTTAGATGGTAGTAGAGACGTCAAAAAACCGGATAATTTTGTAAAAGCCTGTTTAAAAATGAGGAATGTTGGTGTGTATACCGTGATATTTGGACGTCCTGGATGTCCTTTTTGTGTTCGTGCACAAGAATTAGCAAAAAAGCTTGCGGCGCAACGTAATGATTTTAAATTTAGTTACATTGATATCCACGCAGAAGGTATTAGCAAAGCAGATCTGGAGAAGAGCGTGGGTAAACCGGTTGAGACTGTGCCACAAATTTTTATTGATAAACAACATATCGGTGGTTGCACAGATTTTGAGGCTTATGCTAAAAAATACTTGTGTCAAACTGATCAAACGAGCGCATCCTGCATTCCTTGATGGGGCACTTTGGATCACAATAGGGAAACAGCGGACGTCTGCTGTTTCCTATGCCGATTTTCTCGGGTGCTTGTGGGTTTAATGGGGTAAGAATTTATTTTTTTTTGGCTTTTAGATTCGGCAAGTCAGTAATACTACCCTCGTAGATCTCCGCAGCCAGACCCACAGACTCGTGCAAGGTTGGATGGGCATGAATGGTGAGGGCGAGATCTTCAGCATCACAACCCATCTCAATAGCCAGGCCGATTTCACCCAATAGCTCGCCCCCGTTGGTACCGACGATGGCACCTCCGATGACACGATGCGTTTCTTTATCAAAAATCAGTTTGGTAACACCTTCGGCACAATCAGAAGCAATCGCACGCCCTGATGCTGCCCACGGGAAAGTAGAGGTTTCATATTTTTTCTCGCTGGTTTTTTCATCATAAATAGTGCCATCTTTTTCTGCTTGTAGTTTTTCTTTTGCTACGAGTTCTTTTTCTGTTAAACCAACCCAGGCAACTTCTGGTTCAGTGTAAGCGATAGAGGGGATCACCTTAGGATCGAAATAATGTTTTTTCCCCGAGATAACTTCAGCCGCGATATGACCTTCATGTACCCCTTTATGAGCCAGCATCGGTTGGCCTACAATATCGCCAATAGCAAAAATATGTGGCACATTGGTGCGTAACTGTTTGTCGACATGGATAAAGCCATGTTTATCAATGTTAACCCTTGCTTTTTCCGCATCCAGTGACTTGCCGTTGGGCACTCGACCGATCGCGACCAGTACTGCGTCATAACGCTGTGCTTCAGCGGGTGCTTTTTTGCCTGCCATCGTCACATAGATACCGTCTTCTTTCGCTTCTACTTGGGTGACTTTGGTTTCCAGCATTAGGTTGAATTGCTGACTGATCCGTTTAGTGAATACCTTAACGATGTCTTTGTCCGCTGCGGGGATCACTTGGTCAAGCATTTCAACCACATCAATTTTAGAACCTAGCGCATGGTAAACCGTACCCATTTCCAAGCCGATAATCCCACCACCCATGATGAGTAATTTTTCAGGAATCGTGTCTAGTTTCAGTGCATCGGTAGAATCCCATACACGTGGATCATCATGGGGAATAAACGAGAGTTGAATCGGAGATGAACCTGCTGCGATAATCGCATTATCGAAATTAATAGTCCTAGTTATCCCTTTCTCGCCTTCTACTACCAATGTGTGCTCACCAGTAAATTTACCTGTTCCATTCACCACTGTGACTTTACGGCCTTTTGCCATCCCTGCTAAACCACCGGTCAGTTGAGAGATCACTTTTTGTTTCCAGCCCCGTACTTTTTCCATGTCAATGGTAGGATCACCAAATGTAATGCCGTGATTACCTAGTGCCTTGGCCTCGTTGATGACTTTTGCAACATGCAATAACGCCTTGGAGGGGATGCAACCCACGTTGAGGCAAACACCGCCCAAGGTCTCATGGCGTTCAACCAATACAGTTTCAAGACCCAAATCTGCGCAGCGAAAAGCCGCAGAGTATCCTGCGGGGCCTGCTCCAAGTACTACGACCTGAGTTTTTATTTCAGTATTCATTATGCTCTCTCATAGGGTTTATTTGGTGATAAAACGTTACATAATAAGACGACGGATGTCCGCCATCAGGCAGCCAATATGACTGACAAAGCGAGCACCTGCAGCACCATCGATGACACGATGGTCAAAGGAAAGTGATAGCGGTAACATTAAGCGTGGTACAAACTCCTTACCATTCCAAATCGGCTTCATCGATGACTTAGAGACGCCGAGGATTGCTACTTCCGGTGCGTTGACGATAGGTGTAAATGCTGTACCGCCGATACCTCCTAAGCTGGATATGGTGAAGCATCCCCCCTGCATATCGGCAGCGGTTAGCTTACCGTCGCGTGCTTTTTTGGAAATCAATGCCAGTTCACGTGATAATTCAATCACGCCTTTTTTATTAACATCACGGAACACCGGAACGACCAAACCGTTAGCTGTATCAACGGCGACACCAATATTAATATATTTTTTGAGTGTCAATTTTTGAGCATCGGAAGAAAGAGAGCTATTAAAACGTGGGTAAGTTTCTAGCGCTTGCGCCGCCGCTTTCATCAGGAAGACCAGGGGGGTGATTTTTACATCCCATTTCTTCTTTTCTGATTCAATGTTCTGTTGTTTACGGAAAGCTTCAAGCTCTGTGATGTCGGTTTCATCGAATTGTGTGACATGTGGGATCATGATCCAGTTGCGGCTTAAATTAGCGCCAGAGATCTTTTGGATACGACCCAGTTCGATTTCTTCGATGTCACCAAATTTACTGAAATCAACTTTTGGCCAAGGTAAGATGCCGATATCTGACATCCCTCCCTCGCTGGTATGTTTAACCAGGTTTTTCACGTACGTCTGTAGGTCTTCACGTAGGATACGCCCCTTACGGCCCGTTGCGGTCACTTTTGCCAGATTAATACCGAATTCACGCGCCAAACGACGGATCAGCGGTGTTGCATGTGCGTAAGAGGAATTTTCCGTAAACTCATTTGTGCTTTCTGTTGTGCTTTCTGTCTTACTGCTACTAACACTACTGTTATCGATTTTACTGCTATCGGTATTGTTATTATTGATATTGTTTTTATCGATAGCAATAGGTGTTGAGGGAGGCTCCACTGCCGGTTTTTCTTCCTCATTAGCAGACGCGGTGTCACTATCGGTGCCACGCTCACAGATCATGATCAGTTTGCCGGTTTCGATTTTGTCACCAAGCGCAACTTTGATTTCTTTTATGATACCTGCGTGTGGGGAAGGGATTTCCATTGACGCCTTGTCACCTTCAACGGTGAGCAGCGATTGTTCAATCTCAACGGGATCACCTATTTTTACCATAATTTCGGTGACTTCCACTTCATCGGCACCAATATCCGGTACTTTTATTTCAATAGACATAAATACGTTACCTTTTATTTCTAGGTCTGTTGTGTGTCTGTTACGCCAGGCGTGGGTTGACTTTATCGGCATTAATGCCAAATTCAGCGATGGCTTCTGCAACGATATTGGTATTGATGTCACCACGTTTAGCCAATTCACCCAGTGCGGCAACCACCACGTAAGAAGCATCAATTTCAAAATGGTGACGTAAGTTTTCACGGCTATCGGAGCGACCATAGCCATCAGTACCTAATACACGGAATTGACCAGCAGGAATAAAGTTTCGGATCTGCTCAGCGAATAATTTCATATAATCGGTAGAGGCAATCGTGGGTGCATCATGCATGACTGTTGTGACATAAGGGATACGTGGTTTTTCTGTTGGGTGCAACATATTCCAACGTTCACAATCTTGACCCTCACGTGCTAGTTCAGTAAACGAAGTGACACTATAAACATCAGAAGTGATACCATATTGCTCAAAGAGGATTTGCGCCGCTTTGCGGACATGACGCAGAATAGCGCCTGAGCTCATTAATTGAATTTTACCCTTGCCACCCTCCTTATCGGTCGTCTCCAATTTGTAAATACCTTTACGGATACCTTCTTCAACCCCTTCTGGCATCGCTGGCATTGCGTAGTTTTCGTTGAGCGTCGTCAGATAATAGTAAATATTTTCTTGTGCTTCGCCATACATACGTTCTAAACCGTCATGCATAATGACCGCAACTTCATAGGCATAGGCAGGATCGTAAGAAAGACAATTGGGGATAGTCAGTGATTGAATATGACTGTGACCGTCTTCGTGTTGTAAACCTTCACCATTGAGAGTAGTACGTCCTGAAGTACCACCGATAAGAAAGCCACGCGCCTGTTGATCACCAGCCGCCCAGCACAGATCACCAATACGCTGGAAACCGAACATAGAGTAGTAGATGTAAAACGGGATCATCGGGAAGTCATTGCTGCTGTATGATGTCGCTGCGGCTAGCCAGGAAGCGGCCGCCCCCAACTCGTTGATGCCTTCTTGCAAAATCTGCCCTTTTTCGTCCTCTTTATAGTAAGCAACTTGTTCGCGATCCTGTGGGGTGTACTGTTGACCATTGGGGCTGTAAATACCGATCTGGCGGAACAGACCTTCCATACCAAAGGTACGTGCTTCATCAGCAATAATAGGCACGATGCGGTCTTTGATCGATTTATTCTTCAACAGTAAATTCAACACTCGTACAAAGGCAATGGTGGTAGAGATTTCTTTCGTTTGTGCTGTTAGCAGTGAATTAAAATCTGCCAGCACAGGCAATTCCAGTTTCTGTTTTTCAGTGAAATTTCTTAAACGGGTTGGCAAATAGCCAGACAATGCCTGACGGCGGGCGTGTAGGTATTTATATTCTTCAGAGTCTTTATCGAAGGTGATATACGGCATTTTTTCGATATCAGTATCGGTAACAGGCACATCGAAACGATCACGCAGGTGATTGACCCCAAGCATATTCATCTTTTTCACCTGGTGAGCGATATTTTTACCTTCTGCTGTTTCACCCATACCGTAACCTTTGACGGTATGGGCGAGGATAACCGTCGGTTTACCCTGAGTATCCTGTGCTTTTTTCAACGCGGCAAAAACTTTCTTGGGATCATGTCCACCACGGTTTAGCGACCAGATTTCATCGTCGCTCATGTCTGCGACCAATGCTTGGGTTTCAGGGAAACGATCGAAGAAATGTTTACGAATATAAGCACCATCTTTAGATTTGAAGGTTTGATAATCACCGTCTAAAGTTTCATTCATCAATTGGATCAATTTACCGCTGCTATCTTTACGCAATAGGGCGTCCCAACGATCTCCCCAGATAACTTTCAGAACTTGCCAGCCAGCACCTGCAAAAATACCTTCTAATTCATTAATAATTTTGCCATTACCTGTAACCGGGCCATCAAGGCGCTGTAAGTTACAGTTGATAACGAAAATCAGGTTATCCAGTTTTTCGCGGGTGGCGATGGTGATCACGCCTTTGGATTCTGGCTCATCCATTTCACCGTCACCCAGGAAGGCATAAACCGTTTGCGCTGAGGTGTTTTTCAAGCCACGGTGATCGAGGTATTTGAGAAATTTTGCCTGATAGATAGCACTGATAGGCCCTAGTCCCATGGAAACTGTAGGGAATTGCCAAAATTCAGGCATTAATTGGGGATGTGGGTAAGAAGAAAGTCCTTTTCCATCAATTTCTTGGCGGAAGTTGTCCATCTGTTCTTGCGTCAAACGACCTTCAAGAAAAGCACGTGCGTAGATCCCCGGAGAAATATGACCTTGGAAATAAACCAGATCGCCACCATCTTTTTCGTTGCGAGCACGAAAAAAATGATTAAAACACACGTCGTAGAAAGTTGCCGAAGATTGGAAAGAGGCAATGTGCCCACCTAGGTCAAGATTTTTCTTCGAAGCACGTAATACGGTCATCACGGCATTCCAACGTATAGCAGAGCGGATACGTCGCTCTAGATTGAGATTACCGGGGTAAGCGGGTTCATCCTCTACGGCAATGGTATTGATGTAATCATTATTTGTCGAATTTATATTCATTGAACCAGGAGTCACGTTAACGCCACCTTTACGGGCTTCGCTCAAAACCTGATCTAGTAGGTATCGAGCACGCTCAATACCTTCTTCACGGATGACCGATTCGATAGCCTGTCGCCAGTCGCTGGTTTCGATCGGATCTGGGTCGTTATGTAAACGATCTGACACGGTGGTATTCCTTCTTTGTCTTTCAATGGGTTATACTCGGTTACCCTGTGCTTAATTCTCAGGGACAAAGCACATGCTCTTGGTGAAAACACCGAAGTCATTATACTCAATACTCAACTCATTTTAACATTAACAATATATCAGTAGACCTCTTACCAAATCTATTCGTCTATTTTCAAACTCAGCAGTTTAAACCCAGTTTTACGTGAGCTTGAGTTCCAGTGGTGTTTTACTCATCGCACCGCCAATTTCTCGCACGAGGCGCGGCACCAGATAACCAGATACACGGCTTAATAGTCCTTTTATTAGATGCCGTGCTTCATTGTCATCGATCATAAAATGTGCTGCGCCCTGCACTTTATCCAATAGATGAATGTAGTAGGGCAAAATACCAGCATCAAACAAAGCATTACTAAGTTCTACCAGTGCTATCACAGTATCATTGATACCTCTTAGCAAGACACTCTGATTCAGTAATGTTACTCCTGCACGTTTCAATTGTGCCATGCTGTCACACAATGGCTGATCGATTTCGTTTGCATGGTTGATATGTGTCACCATCAATATTTGTAGGTTTGAATCAGAAAACTGTTGGCACAACGCTTTGGTAATGCGTGCCGGGATCACCACAGGCAGACGAGTATGAATACGTAGTCGTTTAATATGCTGAATGTTTTCAAGCTCAGTGATTAACCAATTGAGTTCATGATCTTTTGCCATCAAAGGATCACCACCGGAGAAAATGATTTCATCAAGTTCAGTGTGTTGACGAATATATTGTAATGATTGACGCCAATTGTCTTTATTGCCTTGATTATCCTGATAAGGAAAATGACGGCGGAAGCAGTAGCGACAATTGATAGCGCAGCCTCCTTTCACCAATAGCAGTGCACGATTATGATATTTATGCAGCAGACCGGGTACTACAGTGCGTTGTTCTTCCAGAGGATCGTGCGTAAAACCGGGTGCAACTATAAACTCTTCCCGGGCGGTGAGAACTTGCAGCAGCAGGGGATCTTTGGCATTACCGGCTTGCATGCGTGCGACGAAGGCTCTGGGAACGCGCAGAGGAAATAGGCGACGTGCATCACGGCCTTGTGGTAAATCTGGATGTTTATTGAGCGCTAAAAGATGCAACAATTCGTCAGGATCGGTGATGGCGTCAGCGAGTTGCTGCAACCAATCTTCTCTAGCAGATGTATTTAGGGTTACAATGCGTGTCATTTTTTATTTAGCTACTAGCTCCGAGAGGGCCATCATGGCGACTTATTCTAGCAACGAATTTCGTTCCGGTCTTAAAATCATGTTAGACGGCGAACCCTGTTCCATTATTGACAGTGAATTCGTTAAACCAGGCAAAGGGCAGGCATTTGCCCGTACCCGTATTCGTAAGCTGGTTTCCGGTAAATTATTGGAAAAAACTTTCAAGTCTACTGATACTGTTCCCTCGGCGGATGTGGTCGATATGAACTTGACCTATTTATATAACGACGGTGAATTTTGGCATTTCATGAATAACGACAATTTTGAGCAATTAGCTGCCGATAAGAAGGCTGTTGCTGCAAATGCAAAATGGCTGGTGGAACAGGCCGAATGTGTTTTGACTTTGTGGAATGGTCAGCCAATTGCAGTGAGTCCGCCGAATTTTATTGAACTTAAAATTGTTGACACTGATCCGGGGTTGAAAGGGGATACCGCAGGTACCGGTGGTAAGCCGGCAACCTTGAGTACGGGTGCGGTGGTTAAGGTACCGTTGTTTGTGCAACAAGGTGAAATAATTAAAGTGGATACCCGCTCTGGTGAATATGTTTCTCGTGTTAAATAACAGTTTTTAACTTGGGAAAAAGACGGCCTAAGGCGATAAAAAATAATTTTTTTCATTTCTCCCCTTGATGCTGTGATGCATGACCCCATCTTATCTGCTAACTGTAATAACTAATATTGTGGTGTGATGGAATTAATAGGCAGTTGAGAATTAACCATCCTTCCGCAGGTTGATGATAAATTTTTTTGGGGTAATTTCAGATGACTGAACAACAGCAGCAAAAAAAGAATAGATCTAAAATTATTGGTATCGACTTGGGTACGACGAACTCTTGTGTCGCTGTTATGGATGGTAAAAAGGCACGTGTTCTGGAAAACAGCGAAGGTGATCGTACTACGCCTTCTGTTGTTGCCTATACTGAAAATGGAGAAATTTTGGTGGGGCAACCGGCTAAGCGTCAGGCTGTCACCAATCCACAAAATACACTGTATGCCATCAAACGTTTGATTGGTCGTCGTTTTGAAGACGAGGAAGCACAACGTGATAAAGGTATCATGCCGTATAAGATCGTTGCCGCTGATAACGGTGATGCTTGGGTCGAGGTGAGAGGCGAGAAGATGGCGCCTCCGCAAATTTCTGCCGAAATACTGAAAAAAATGAAGAAAACGGCGGAAGATTATCTCGGTGAAACGGTTACTGCGGCGGTTATCACTGTACCTGCTTATTTTAACGATGCTCAACGTCAGGCAACCAAAGATGCAGGTCGTATTGCTGGTTTGGAAGTAAAGCGTATTATCAATGAACCTACCGCCGCTGCTTTGGCTTACGGACTAGATAAAGAAAAGGGTGATCGCACGATTGCCGTTTATGATCTGGGTGGGGGTACTTTCGATATCTCTATTATTGAAATCAGCGACACTGATGGTGAGAAAACCTTTGAAGTGCTGGCAACCAATGGCGACACGCATCTCGGCGGTGAAGACTTCGATAACCGCTTGATTAATTATCTGGTTGAAGAGTTTAAGAAAGAACAGGGTATTGATTTACGTCAGGATCCCTTGGCAATGCAGCGTCTGAAAGAAGCGGCAGAAAAAGCGAAAATCGAACTTTCTTCCGCTCAACAGACGGATGTTAACCTGCCATATGTTACTGCCGATGCTTCTGGTCCAAAACACATGAATATTAAGGTGACGAGGACAAAACTGGAGTCACTGGTAGAGGACTTGGTCAAACGTTCCATCGAACCGTTAAAAGTGGCGTTGAAAGATGCGAACCTGTCTGTTGATAAGATTCAGGATGTCGTTTTGGTTGGCGGTCAGACGCGTATGCCGATGGTACAGAAGAAAGTTGCTGAATTCTTTGGTAAAGAACCCCGTAAAGATGTCAACCCAGATGAAGCTGTCGCTATCGGTGCAGCCGTTCAGGGTGGTGTTCTTGCTGGTGACGTGAAAGATGTGTTATTGCTTGATGTGACTCCGTTATCACTCGGTATTGAGACGATGGGTGGGGTGATGACAGCATTAATCACCAAGAATACGACTGTTCCCACCAAGCACAGCCAAGTTTTTTCTACTGCGGAAGATAACCAGTCTGCAGTAACTATTCATGTGCTACAGGGTGAACGTAAACGTGTTAGTGACAATAAATCCTTGGGTCAATTTAACCTCGATGGTATTGCACCAACACAGCGTGGTATGCCTCAAATTGAAGTTACCTTTGATATTGATGCCGATGGTATTTTGCATGTTTCTGCGAAAGACAAAAACAGTGGGCGTGAGCAAAAGATCACCATTAAAGCTTCCTCGGGTCTGGAAGAAGCAGAAATCCAAAAAATGGTAGAGGATGCGAAAGCTAACGCTGAAAATGACCTTAAGTTTGAGCAATTGGTGCAGACACGTAATCAGGCTGATCATCTGATTCATAGCACGGAAAAGCAGCTAAAAGACGTTGGCGACAAGTTGGTGGCAGAAGATAAAACTGCCATTGAAGAAGCGTTAACTGCACTGAAGACTGCGGCTAAAGGTGAAGACAAAGATGAAATGACTGCAAAAATTCAGAAGCTGGAACAATACTCAAGCAAACTACTGGAAGCGGTGCAGCAACAAGCCGATACATCGGGATCGAGTGATAACGGTGCTAAGGCTAAAACAGAAGATGACATTGTTGACGCTGAGTTCGAAGAAGTAAAAGATGACGAGCAAAAAAAGAATAAAAAATAATCGCCTTTAAGCGGGCACGGTGGTAGTAGTAGTTACTACGGCTGAAAACCGGCACGGGCGTTGAGGCAACTCTGCGCCCGTGCGCGTATGTGAAGGGTAGGAAGAAATAATGGCGGATAGAGATTATTACGAGGTTTTAGGCGTCGGTAGAAATGCGACAGATGATGAAATCAAAAAAGCCTATAGAAAGAAAGCAAATAAATACCATCCTGATCGTAATCAGGAGAAGGACGCTGAAGCTAAATTCAAGGAAGTTAACGAAGCTAATAAAATTTTAAGCGATAAGGAAAAACGGGCGGCATACGATCAATACGGTCATGCCGCTTTCCAAGCTGGCGGAATGGGGGGACCTTCATCAGCTGCCGGTTTCGGTGGCGATTTTGGCGAAGACCTGGGTGATATATTTCAGAGTTTTTTTGGGGGAGGGCGTAGCCAGAGCAGCAGCCAACGCCGCCGTGGTTCGGATCTGCGTTATGACCTGAAGTTGACACTGGAAGAAGCTGTGCGCGGTGTTACCAAAGAAATTAGCTTCTCAACCCTGAAGACCTGTGATGGTTGCCACGGCAGTGGTGCGAGACCCGGTAGTTCTCAGCCGGCCTGTCCTACTTGCAAAGGCAATGGTGAAGTATGTATAAAACAAGGCTTCTTTACTGTACAGCAAACTTGCCCTCATTGCGCGGGTAGTGGCAAAATCACTAAAGATAAGTGCAGTAAATGTGGTGGAAAGGGACAGCGAGAAAAATCTAAAACTTTGTCGGTGCAAGTTCCTGCTGGCGTGGATACAGGAGACCGTATTCGTTTGTCTGGTGAAGGTGCTGGTGATGGCGATTTATACGTTCAGGTAGAAGTAAAATCCCATCCGATTTTTAAGCGTGATGGCAATGATCTGTATTGTGACGTCCCTATTAATTTTGCAGCAGCTGCCTTGGGGGGTGAAATTGAAGTACCCACCTTAGAGGGTCGGATTAAATTAAAAATATCCGCGGAAACGCAAACGAACAAGTCGTTCCGTCTCCGTGGCAAAGGTGTTAAATCTGTCCGTGGTAGTGATAAAGGTGATTTATTCTGTCGTGTTGTCGTTGAGACACCCGTTAACTTGAATGAAGAACAAAAACAGTTGTTGCGTAGTTTTTCAGGTACGGCGGATGAAAAAAATAGTCCACGTTCGAAAAGTTTCCTGGACGGTGTTAAAAAGTTTTTTGATGATTTAACTCGTTGATAAAAATATTTTTATCGCTTGTCTATTCAGGCTGTGTGAGTAAAATAAAAAATCCTCGGTATTCGTCGAGGATTTTTTATTTCGTTGTTAGATCAACACTTAAGTGTAATGGTGGTGTAATCGGTGTAGACTCCGGGGGAAAAGTACTAGACTTCTTGCAAAACCGACTACGTGCTGCGAATTTTGCGTTACGTGGTGCTCGTAATCTTCATGTACTCGCATGTACACTGCGGTTGCGGCACACGTCAGGCGCTTTGACTTCATCACACTTGCTATGGTTTTGCAAGAAGTCTACTGGTGTCCTCATCCGATGCTAAGGGGTATTCATTGTGAAAAATATTATTCGTCAGTTTTTGCGTTTAGAGGCAGCAGGTGGCCTTATTTTAATAATGACTGCAATTGTGGCACTGACTCTCGCAAATAGTCCATTGTATAATTTTTATCAGATGTTTATCGATACACCGGTTGTGGTAAAAATTGCTTCATTGGAGATCGATAAACCGCTATTACTATGGATTAACGATGGCTTGATGGCGATTTTCTTTCTGGTCGTGGGATTGGAAGTAAAACGTGAGTTATTGCAAGGATCTCTCGCGGGGCGTGATAAAGCGGTGTTTCCGGCTATTGCTGCTCTGGGAGGTATGTTAGTGCCTGCTGTGATCTATTTACTGTTTAATGGTGCGGATGAGATTACCCGTCAGGGATGGGCTATCCCTGCTGCGACCGATATTGCCTTTGCCCTTGGGGTGATGGCTTTATTGGGTAATAGAGTGCCAACCAGCCTAAAAGTTTTTTTGTTGGCATTGGCTATTATTGATGATCTTGGGGTCATCATTATCATCGCTTTTTTCTATACTAATGAAGTTTCTTTGCCGGCGCTTGGTATTGCTGCGGTGGCTATCGCATTACTGGCTTATATGAACTGGCGTGGGGTAGGGAAAACCTCGGTGTATGTGATAGTCGGTCTGGTATTGTGGGTGAGTATTCTTAAATCTGGCGTACATGCTACCTTGGCAGGGGTGATCCTTGGCTTTATGATACCATTACATACATCGGATAAACGCTCGCCTTCTGAGACTCTGGAACACAGTTTACATCCATGGGTCGCCTACCTTATCTTACCTTTATTTGCTTTTGCTAATGCCGGCGTGTCTTTAACAGGGGTGTCGATCCCAGGGTTAACGGCGTTACTGCCATTAGGCATTGCCTGTGGTTTATTTATAGGCAAGCCACTGGGAATTTTTGTTTTTAGCTGGCTGGCCGTTAAATCCGGTGTCGCTAAATTGCCTCATTCGATTAATTTCAAACAGATTTTTTCGGTTGCTGTCCTTTGTGGTATCGGTTTCACTATGTCAATATTTATCGCTTCACTGGCTTTTGACGGTGTGGATATCAGTTTACTCACTTATTCTAAACTGGGAATATTGCTTGGTTCGACTGCCGCGGCAGTCGTCGGTTACTTTCTGCTACGTTTCACATTACCGCCACTGAGAGCGGTGAAAGGCGATTAAATTTATCGATATGTCAGGATATACCCATTTTGCGTTACGGGGTGCTAGCAATCTTCATGTACTGCGCGGTTGCTGCACTCAGGCGCCTTGACTTTGCAGTACTCGCTACAGTTTTGCAAGAAGTCTACTGTAGTCACAGGTTGCGCTAGGAAAAAAGTTGATGGAAAACAAGGAGACTGAAGAATGACGTTAAGCGCTCATCCAAAAAGTAAATTGATGAAGAGTTTCTCAGTGTTAGGCCCTTATTTGCGTGAGGAGCAGTGTCAAAACGATTATTTTTTCTTTGATTGTTTAGCGATATGCGTCAATGTGAAACTGATGGCAGAGAAGCGTCAATTTTGGGGGTGGTGGATGGAACTCAAATTTAAAGAAGAGGGATTTACCTACAGCTATCAGCTAGGTTTATACAGTAAAGAGAAAGGCTCGCGGACTGAAAAGATTAAAGATCCTGAAACACAGGAAGCGTTAAAAACCACGTTACGAACTTTCCATAAACGATTGCATGATATGTTAATCACTATGGAAATGACACTCGAAGCAGCACAAGATCACAGCGATCAGTGTACTGAGCTTTTGGTATAAACTGTGTTTTTGCATGATGGTTGCCTATCAATAGACTTCTTGCAGCATGCAGTAGGTTCTGCAAGAAGTCTAATAAACGGCTTTATGATGCGGTAACCGGTAGAGGGTATAGCTGCGCGATTTAATTTTGTTGCTAATGGATACATTGAGGAATAAATCTATGGAGTGGCTCATGTTTGAGTGCTAATCAAAATTAAATCGCGCAGCTATATGACAAGACGATGAGAATAATCTCTCCTTCTACTTTGTTGTGAGGAAAGGAATCTTGTCAGGAAGTAGCAATAAATTGCTGGCGCATCTGCTGTACTTGATCCCTCAGCACTGAGGCCTGTTCGAACTCGAGATCTCGTGCATGGATATACATTTGCTCTTCTAACTCACGAATTTTACGTTCCAGCGCTTTCGCTGTTAGAGCCTGATAGCTACCTGTAGTCTCCTCTGCTCTCGTTCCTCGATTTTTTCCCTTACCACGTAAAGAATAAGACTGCCCTAATTGCAGTATATCGCCAACTTTTTTGTTTAGACCCTGAGGGGTGATCCCGCGTTCTTCGTTATAGGCATGCTGTCTGGCTCGTCGTCGTTCTGTTTCATTAATGGCTTTTTCCATTGAAACGGTAATGCTATCGCCATATAAAATAGCTTTACCATTCAGATTGCGAGCAGCACGACCAATAGTCTGGATCAGTGAACGTTCAGAACGTAAAAAGCCCTCTTTATCTGCGTCCAGGATAGCGACTAATGAGACTTCAGGGATATCTAGCCCTTCGCGCAATAAGTTAATCCCCACTAACACATCAAATTTGCCAAGGCGTAAATCGCGGATAATTTCAACACGTTCTACGGTATCAATATCCGAATGCAAATAACGTACCCGTTCACCATGTTCTTGCAAATATTCGGTCAGATCTTCTGCCATACGTTTGGTTAGCGTTGTCACCAGTATTCGTTCATTGCTCGCAACTCGTTTGCGTATCTCTGATAAGAGGTCATCGACTTGAGTGATAACCGGTCGTACTTCAATTAAAGGATCGAGTAAACCTGTCGGGCGCACTAACTGTTCAACCACATCACCGGCGGATTTCTCCAATTCATATTGACTGGGTGTCGCTGATACATAGATAGTTTGTGGTGCCAAGGCTTCAAATTCTTCAAAACGCATTGGGCGATTATCCAATGCTGAAGGCAAGCGGAAACCATAGGCCACTAAATTTTCTTTGCGGGAACGGTCGCCTTTATACATCGCGCCGATTTGCGGTATAGTGACGTGAGATTCATCAACGATTAATACGCCATCAGTTGGCAAATAATCGAATAGCGTCGGTGGTGGCTCTCCTTCCGCACGGCCTGAAAGATAGCGTGAGTAATTTTCAATACCAGAGCAGTAGCCCAATTCATTCATCATTTCAAGATCAAATTGAGTCCGCTGAGTAATCCGCTGTTTTTCCAGTAGTTTATTATTGGACAACAGGGTTTGGCGTCGCTGTTGCAACTCTATTTTTATTGCTTCCATTGCCTGCAGGATAGATTCACGTGGCGTGGCATAATGCGTTTTTGGATACACAGTGAAACGAGGCACTTCACACAACAACTGACCGGTCAAGGGATCAAACAATGATAAACGCTCTACTTCCTCATCAAATAATTCCACTCGCACCGCCTGTTTATCCGATTCGGCAGGGAAGATATCGATGACTTCACCACGTACCCGGAAAGTACCACGCTGAAATACCTGATCATTACGTTTATATTGTAATTCCGTCAGACTGGCCAAGATTTTACGCTGATTAATAATCATGCCATGAGTAAGATGTAATATCATTTTCAGATAGCGTTCTGGATCGCCCAAACCATAAATTGCCGATACCGAGGCAACAACGATCACGTCCTGTCGTTCAAGCAAAGCTTTGGTAGCAGATAAACGCATTTGTTCGATATGCTCATTGATCGCTGAATCTTTTTCAATAAAGGTATCTGAACTGGGGACATAAGCTTCAGGCTGATAGTAATCGTAATAAGAAACGAAATATTCCACTGCATTGTTAGGAAAAAATGCTTTCATTTCGCCGTACAGTTGTGCCGCCAGTGTTTTGTTGGGTGCGAGGATCATGGTGGGTCGGTTAACATTGGCGATGACATTAGCCACAGTAAAGGTTTTACCCGAGCCCGTTACGCCTAGCAGGGTTTGATGGGCCAGGCCGTTTGTCAACCCTTTTTCCAGTTGACGGATTGCTTCGGGTTGATCACCGGCAGGTTTTAAATCGGTATGCAGTTTAAATGCTTTACTCATGAATTAGCTACCTGCAACAACATCGGGTTAGAAGATTAAGTATGCGGGTGGTGTGTAACGGATAATGACTAAACAGGGATATGTTCTGCGGGCTGTGTAAAATAACGTTTATCTTCCCAACGTAACAGGGTTAGTTGACCCCCCCAGCAACAGCCCGTGTCCAATGCATAAATACCTGTTGGTGTTCCTGTTCCCTGCAAGGATGCCCAGTGACCAAAAGCAACAGCATAATCGGCATCAATCAAACGCGGCAGCTCAAACCAGGGTGCCAAAGGAAAGGGAGCATTTTCAGGTTTATCTTTACAGAGCATATCCAGTTGCCCATGTGGAAAACAGTAACGCATTCGTGTCAGTACATTAGTGCTAAAACGTAGGCGTGCCAATCCTGAACGTTCAGGATCCCAACTATTGGGTGTATCACTGTACATGGCATTGAGAAACAGTGGATAACTGTCACTACTGAGTACGGCTTCAACTTCACGGGCACAGCTTTGTGCTGTTTTGATATCCCATTGTGGGCTGATACCTGCATGGACCATGATAAGTTTTAACGCGTGATCAATTTGCAACAGGGGTTGACGGCGTAGCCAATTGATCAACTCATCGATGTCGTGGGCATTGAGCAACTCGGTAAGGTGGTCTTTCGGCTTATTACGACTGATACCGGCGTGTACTGCCAATAAATGCAGATCATGGTTACCCAACACGATGCGTACACCAGATCCGAGAGCACGAAGATAACGTAATACCGCCAATGATGCGGATCCACGGGCGACTAAATCGCCAGTTAGCCACAATGTATCTTGTTGCACATCAAAATTAACTTGTGCTAATAGAGCACGAAGTTCAGCAAAACAGCCATGAACATCGCCGATAAGATAGGTAGACATGATTAATGGATCATAATCGGAATAGCTAGGCGAAAAACCGGGATCAAAACCTGAAACGGATGACCGAGATGATCAACCATTTCATAATATCCTTCCATCATACCCAAAGGTGTTTCAAGAACCGCACCACTGGTATATTGGAATTCACTCGCCGGTAAGATGACGGGCTGCTCTCCCACGACGCCATCACCTCGAACCTCAGTTTTACTGCCATTACCATTCGTGATGAGCCAATAACGACTGAGTAGTTGGACTCTTGAACGTCCTAAATTGCGAATAGTCACGGTGTAGGCGAAGACATAGCGTTCCTCTTCAGGTATCGATTGGCTTTCTAAATAGACACTTTGTATTTGTGTACAAATCAAGGGCTGTTCAATCATCAAAGGCTCCTGTTGCTATGGGTCGCTTGATCTGAAAGCCAATTAGTCAGTCTACAATATTGCGCTACAGTGACATTTTCAGCTCTAAAAGCGGGATCGATACTAAGCTTGGTCAATTGCTCGGGAGTGAATAATTCTCCTAAGCTGTTACGAATGGTCTTCCGCCGCTGATTAAACGCCTGAGTGGTAATGAGCCCAAGAAGACGAATATCGCTCACTGGATTAGGTTGCTGTCGGTGTGGCGTCAAGCGCACCACTGCAGAGTCAACTTTAGGAGCGGGCGTAAACGCCGTCGACGGTACTTCTAGCACGGGAATAATTCGGCAATAATACTGTGCCATTACCGTTAAACGGCCATATGCCTTGCTATCTGGCGCGGCAACCAAACGCTTAACCACCTCTTTTTGCAACATAAAATGCATGTCACTGATTGTGTTAGTATAGCCGAAAAGACGAAACATCAATGGGGTAGAAATATTATAGGGCAGATTACCGAATACACGCAGCGGTTGCCCTGCAAGCTTCGCGAGTGCGGAAAAATCTGTTTTCATGGCATCTTGCTGATGGACAATCAGCTTATCTTTGAGTTTAGGATGATTAATAAGACGGGTAGCGAGGTCGCGATCCAACTCAATGACCGTCATCTTGTCCAGACGATCTGCTACTGGCTCGGTTAATGCCCCTAAGCCTGGCCCAATTTCAATCACTGCTTCGCCTGGCAGAGGGTGAATAGCCGAAACGATGCTATCGATAACACAGTGATCGTTTAAAAAGTTTTGCCCAAACCGTTTACGGGCAAAATGCCCTTGGTGGATTCTATTATGCATTATTATTTATCATTTGGATGTTACGCAATTTTGTGATCATATTTTGAGCGTCCCTGTGTCAGTTATCATTTTAATGGCTAAATTTAATGCCATGGTAAAACTGCCGGCATTGGCTTGACCACTTGCGGCGAGTTCTAATGCAGTGCCGTGATCGACTGAGGTACGAATAAAAGGTAAGCCAAGAGTAATATTCGTTGCCCGACCAAAGCCTTGATATTTTAACACCGGTAATCCCTGATCATGGTACATAGCAAGTACTGCATCAGCCTCTTTCAGATATTTCGGCTGAAATAACGTGTCTGCAGGCAGTGGACCAATAAGTTGCATTCCTTCTTCACGCAATGATGTCAATACCGGGATAATAACATCTATTTCTTCACGCCCCATATGACCCCCTTCGCCTGCATGAGGGTTCAATCCACAGACATAAATTTTAGGCTGATTAATAGCGAATTTATTTTTAAGATCATGATGGAGAATGGTAATAACTTGGCGCAGACTCGTTTGGGTAATGGCTATGGGCACCTGTGACAAGGCTAAATGTGTGGTCGCCAGTGCAACTCGTAGCTCTTCTGTGGCTAGCATCATGACGACAGCTGGGCAGTGGCTACGCGCCGCAAAAAACTCGGTATGCCCGATAAAGGGAATACCAGCTTCGTTGATAATGCTTTTTTGTACTGGACCGGTAACTAATGCTGAAAACTCACCGTTTAGGCAACCATCACAGGCACGCGCCAATGTTTCCACGACGTAACTGCCGTTTTGTACCTCAAGTTTACCTGCCACCACAGGCGCGTTGGTTTTGATTGGTAGCACGGTTAATGTCCTAGCCAACTGTGATTTACCTGCTTTTATTGGCGGGTTTGTTTGCTGAGAAACCGGCTGATATTCGAGCAATTTTAATGGTAACTGTAGTTGTTCGGCACGCTCAAGCAATGCATCACGATCGGCACAGACCACCAGTTCAATCGGCCAAGTCTGTTGGGCGAGGGCGATCACCAGATCCAGTCCGACCCCAGCAGGCTCGCCAGGGGTAATGACGATGGGTTGATAACTTGTCGGCTTATTTTTGTACATCATGACCATCAAGAATTTTCACATAGGCCGCTGCACGTTGTTGTTGCATCCAACTTTGAGCTTCTTCAGCAAATTTACGGGTAAAAAGCATCCGATAGGCACGATTTTTTTGCACAGCATCGGTTCGATCTACTTTACGTGTATCAAGTAATTCAATCAAATGCCAGCCAAATGACGAATGAACGGGCGCGCTAATCGCTCCTTTTTTGAGTTTTAGTAATGCATTACGGAAAGCGGGATCATAGATATCGGGTGCAGCCCAACCGAGATCACCACCCTGCCCCGCAGAACCGGGATCTTCAGAAATTTCTTTCGCGACAGTAGCAAAATGAGTTTTACCATTTTTTATTTCCTGCGCGATGGCCTGTAATTTGGCTTGTGCTTGATTGTCGGTCATCATAATCGAAGGTTTGAGTAGGATATGCCGTGCATGTACTTCGGTTATCGATATCGCTTTATCTGCTCCACGTATATCATTGATTTTTAAAATATGAAAACCTATCCCGGAACGTATCGGACCGATAATATCGCCTTTATTGGCTGAATGTAATTTTGCGGCAAACAAGCTTGGTAGCTCTTGCCGTTTACTCCAGCCCATTTGACCGCCTTTTAGTGCTTGTGGATCAGACGAGTTGGCGATAGCCAACTTGGCAAAATCAGCGCCTTCCTTGATCTCAGCTACGATTTTATTCGCCTGTCTTTCAGCTTGATCTTTCTGTTGCTGAGACGGATTTTCTGGCACCGGGATGAGAATGTGGCTGAGATTCAGCTCTGTGTCTTCATCTGTCTGGCTAGAGATTTGTTGTGCCAGTGATTCAACCTCTTGTGGCAAAATGGTGATACGGCGTCGAACCTCATTATTGCGCACTTCTGATGTCAGCATTTCTTTACGGATTTGTGTGCGGTAGTTTTTATAATCGATGCCTTCTTTTGCCAACCGGCTGCGCATTTGATCAATCGTCATCCGATTTTGTATCGCAATATTGGTGATGGCTTTATCCAAATCGTCATCAGATATATTGATACCCATCTTTTGGGCCATCTGTAACTGGATACTGTCCATGATCAATTGTTCAAGGATTTGATGATGTAATTTTACATTGTCAGGAAGTTGTTGGCCTGTTTGCTGGGCATTCAACTTCACTGACCGCATCAGATTAGTGACGTCACTTTGTAGTACTACGCCGTTATTGACGATGGCTGCGGTTCTATCGATCTCCTGTGGTGCTGCGAACGCGCTATTGGTGCACACCACTAGCCCGAGGATTAGCGTTCTCCAGTTCTTCATATCTTATTTCCACTTATGTCATCCGCATGTGCGGGTTAAAATTAAAATGCACTTTGATAGGGCAAAATTCCTGCACTTAACATGTCACGAGTACCCAGGCTGTAATTGCTACTCAAACCACGTAATTGAAGATTAAATGATATACGTTTGTCATATTTACTGTTGTTATATTTTCCATCCCAACCCGTGATTTTGCGTTCGTAACCGAAGTTTACTGCCCAACAACAGGTGGTGTATTGTAAACCGACTAGCTCGCTAGCCGGTTGACGTGCTTTGGTATCATAGTAATAGGCACCCACTACGGCCCAACGATCAGCTAGTGGCAAACTGGTTGCAACACCGATCTGTGAAATACCTTGTTGATAGAAGGGGTTGTCTTTTCGTTTTGGTAGCGAAGCCTTGATATATTCTGGGCTGGCGTAGCGATAGTTCAATTGAAATACTCGCTCGGCATCGTGTCGATACTCCATTATTCCATTACCCTGTGTCAAACTTCCTAGCCGGGTGTCATATTGTGTTCCTCCTCTCACCCTCCATTCGTCGGTAATTTTCCAGTTACTGTCTCCTGCCCAGACCAGACTGCCAATATCATCATTGTCATCGATCACAGTGCTACGCCCAGAACCCGCATGACTGAAGTAATAAATCTGACCAAGAGAAACGTTAAAACGTTCTACTAGAGTATCATCAAAAATACGTGAGGTTAAACCCGTAGCAATTTGATTGGCAGAGGCGATGCGGTCCAGACCGCTATAGCTACGATCACGGAATAAACCGTTATAATCGGTTTGTAGTAAGGTGGTGTCGTAAATATAGATATCGTCCTGGTTACGGTAAGGGCTGTAGAGGTATTGCGCTCGCGGTTCCAACGTTTGTGTAAAGCGACTATTCCAATCCATCACTCGGTCAAACACCACTTTTCCATCAACCTTAAATTGCGGTATTACCCTATTGACGGAATCTTTATAGGTATCGGCAAAATTCGCGGGAACGTCTTGCTGATAATGGGTAGCCATCAGTTTGGTTTCAGTATTTAGGCTGCTCCAGCTATTAGCCAAAGGCAAATTAATTGCCGATTCGACATGAAAACGATTAGCTTTAGGATTATTTGGGTTAACGCTAGTAAACTTCACCACCTGACCATAGGTATACAGATCAAAAGGCCCGATATTATTTTTGTAGTAATTTATATCTAGCTGCGGCTGAGCGCGATAGGCATCTTCATTACCCCCACCAGTAAATACCTGGAACTGTTTAGAAGAGAGAGTCGCGTTCCAGCTTTTTTGTGCGTAACCGGCACTGAATATTTGTGTGGCATAACCATCAGTGGTCGAGCCATAGGGAGAAACCAGATCGCTAAAATATTTTGCGTCACTGATCCTGGTATAATTGACACTGAAACGCCATACGTTATCCATTACACCACTATGTCGCCAATTGTATAACCAGCGGGTCTTATTTTTATCATGGATGTCAGTACCCGTATAAGCTTTATCGTTGGGTAGCCATTCTAACGCCATAGAACCGTTTCCGGGTGCTAACAGATAACGGAACTGATTTTGCCATTGAATCCCCCGTTTACGCAGATAGCGCGTAGTGATTGTGGCATCAAGATTCGGGGCAATATTCCAGTAATAAGGTTGGCTGAACTCGAAATAGTTACTGCTAGTGTAAGCAACATCGGGGATCAGGAAACCGGAGCGGCGCTTATCTCCTACAGGCAATTGTAAGTAAGGACTATAGAACACGGGGACTCCACCAATTCTAAAGCGAGCATTCCATATTTCGGCAACTTGTTCTTCACGGTCATGGATGACTTCGGAGCCTTTGATGCTCCAGCTGTTATCGGCAGGCAGGCAAGAAGTGAAGGTTCCATTTTCTAAAATAGTATAACGGTTTTCACTGCGCAACTTCATCACATCGGCATCACCACGGCCCTGACGACCGACCATTTGGTACTGACCTTGATCCACATTGGTATCTTTGGTATTCAGGTTCGACCAGCCTTTCGATCCTTTTAGCTTGATATCTGGGTCGTCATAGTTGACATTACCTGTTGCAGTTAGAGTGCGTACTGGTACGGTCTGACGGTCTTTTTGCGTCTGATGTAGTTCGACTTGATTGGCAGTCAGTGTACTGTTACCTTGCTGTATGATGACGTCACCAATAAATCGCGCATTGTATGGATAATGGCCTTCGGTTTTATTTGCTTGGATATCAACGGGAAGTTGATTAATATCACCGCTCACTAAGGGTTCATCGTATGTAGGTACACCGAGCATACATTGCTCGGCGAGATCAGCCAATGCGTATTGGCCATAAAATACCGTCCAGATCAGGGTAGCCAGCAGTGTTGGGGCTTTTTTTTTCATATTTTATGACTCATCACCGTTACGCTAAGATTAAGTTAGGCTGTTTGTCGGTTTCGCCGTCGGGTTATGAACTAGATGCCGAGTATGATAATGCAAATTTTAACTGACGGCATGATGAATTGAGGAGTATATGCAGTATTGGGGAAAACTGCTCGGTCTGATATTAGGATTGATGTCCGGTATCGGTTTCTGGGGGATATTATTAGGGTTGTTTATTGGTCATACGGTAGACAAGGCGTGCAATATGCGGCGCCGGGGGTTTTTTGCCGATCAACAAACACGACAATCGCTTTTTTTCCGTTGCACTTTTCAAGTGATGGGGCACCTGAGTAAAGCCAAAGGGCGAGTGACAGAGGTTGATATTCAGCTCGCTAATCAATTAATGGAGCGTATGCATTTGCATGGTTCCGCACGTATCGCGGCACAGCAAGCCTTTCGTGAGGGTAAGCAACAGCATTTTCCACTCAGAGCTAAGCTAAAAGAATTGCGCAACATGTGTTTTGGACATTTTGATCTGATCCGCATGTTTCTAGAGATCCAATTCCAGGCGGCTTTTGCTGATGGCTCTCTCCATCCGAATGAGCGGCAGGTATTGTATGTGATTGCCGAAGAACTGGGTATTTCTCGTACCCAGTTTGATCAGTTTATTAGTATGATGGAAGGAGGGCGTCAGTTTGGTAGCAAGGAAAATTGGCAAGGTTATGCTGGTGGAAATCAACAGGGCAGTTTTAAACAGACAACTCAGGTACCTACATTAGCGGATGCTTGTAAAGTATTAGGGGTGAAGCCTAGTGATGACAGTGTGGTCATTAAGCGTGCCTATAGAAAATTAATGAGCGAGCATCATCCTGATAAGTTACTGGCAAAAGGTTTACCTCCTGAAATGATGGAAATGGCGAAAGAAAAAACCCAGGAGATCCAGGCGGCTTATGATTTAATTAAGCGTCAGCTTGGGTTTAGGTGAATTACCCGATAGGTTGATTATCATTCCTTGGAGTATCAACCCTCTCTCTATTATTATTTAAAAATGAGTAAGATCTGTTAAGTCCTGGCTAAGTAGTTACACTGATGTTATTTGCAATTGTAAGAGATTATATTGATAAAGGTATTAATAAAAATATTAAAAACCATTAAATTACGGCAAAAACACAGTGATTAACGCAATATCACTGCTGCTGTATAGCTGTGGAAAATAATTATAGTTTAACACCAAGGAAAAATAATCTATGTCTAATATATCTTACATTGGGAGTAGCTTAATAAAGCATTTAAATACCGGTACTGCGAAAGATACTAAACAAAATCCACCCAACTCACTCTCTAATGGTGGTACAGGTGGCTTGCCATCATCTCAATTTACTGAGGACATTCTCTATTTCGCTACCTCTTTATGTCATGGTGCTGTTGCAATTAAAAAACCGCAAAATCTAGATAATAATAACGTTACTTATCATTCCTTTGATCCAATCAGTGTTGAAGGGCAAGCAGCAATCAAAGCATCGGGTATGGTGGCTGAACATGTTTCTGCTTTTGCTCAACTAGCAAAAGAGCAAGATACTTATTTTATTTTTCGTCCGGTAAATGGTTTTTCAACCTCTCTCATTGCTGAGGGTGCGGCGACTAAAGGGCTGGATGTCCATGGTAAAAGCTCTGATTGGGGTCCTATGGCGGGTTATATTCCATTCGATCAAAATTTAAGTAAAAAACTGGGAGATGAGGTTGCTGTAGCAAAAGGAAATCAAGATAACCAGGATTCTCTACAAAAGAAAAGTGAGCGTTTTGCCAAAACACAGCTTTATATTACGCCGGCACGATTAAATGAACTGCAACAACAAGGTTTGTTGAAATGGGATGAGAACCGCTTGCAGATTACTGAATTAAGTAAGGGGGCAGGTGATTATCAGTTCCGTTTAGTTAAACATCAGCAAGGTTATTTAGTTGAATACCGGCAGGTTGATATGATGGAAAAGGATCATTCAGTTTGGCGGTCATTAGAATTAATGGGACAAAAGATCGGTGATCAGATTAAACCCCTAACCGCTGATTATGATTTATTTATGGTAGCGCCAAAATTGAAGGAAATTATAAACAGTGACGAGGTAAAAAAAGCGTTAAAAAATAAAGGGAAAAAATTTAAAAATGTTGTTGAATTAATAACGACAAAAGCACTCAGTCAAAAAACCAGACGTACGGTAGATCCAGAAATGGGCAGTGTTACCTCATGGATGCCCGGCTATCTGGCAGGATTAAATAATAAAGCAAAAGAAGTAGGATATACCGGCGGAAATGTGGTCAATCATGGTTCTGAAATGGATAATCCATTTCCTGAATCAGACCAGTGTCTGTTTGTAATTTCGCCAGAAGGAAAAGTGTTAATGACTAAAAATTGGCAGCAAACACAGGCTGTTATCGATGATGTCAAGGAAAGAGGATATATCGGTTACAGTAATCGTAATTATAATGCACTGGCTATTAACGAAGATATAAATGGCAACCAACAGGTTAAAATAATTCCTTGGGGAGAAGCTTTACCTTCATTGGAAGAGTTTGATCAATACCTTACTGTATTCGATAAAATATCAGGTAGTAATGCAGCATTAAATGATCTCAAGATGATTAGAAATCAGTTTGTTGATTATTATGCAGATAAAAAAGGGACTCCATCGATTCAAGCAGAGAAAATAAGGGTGATTAGAGAAGAAATAAAAGGTGTTGTTGCGCGCCACAGTAGTCAGTCAGAGGGTTTATCTATCGCGTTGGATGGGCTATATCAACGTATAGATGTTTGTGTGGATAGAATATTGCATACTGTCAGATCTTAATCGAGTGAATAGATCGGTGTTGGAAACAACATCGATTTATTGGAATTTATTCTAAATCCATGGCCCTTTTTTAGTGTTACAAGAGGGTATTTCATTAAAAACTATAAACAAAATAATAACATTTTACCCAAGATTCTTGCTTAATGTGACTGAACCTCGTTAATGCCTAATTGGAATTAATCAATCGCATTATTTTATTATAAAAAATAAAATATATAAAATCTGTTTAACCTCTATGTGTTTTTTATCTTTATTTTTATGTAAAAATCTATTTTTTATTAATTCAAAAAAAACTATATGGATCTTTTTACTATTATCGGCCTGGCTATCATGGGTGCCATTATTGCTTTAGGTCAAGCATGAATGAGAAAGGATCCCATTAAAGTACGAATTATTTTGGGTCGTATGATATTAGGGTCGGCTGCTTCAACTTCCGCTGCAGCTGTCCTGATTTAGACACCGGGTCTTTCACCTTTAGCTATTGCTGGTTTGGGCGCTGTATTAGGCATTGTCGGGTATCAAACGATCGAGTTATGGCTCCGCCGTTATAGTCAGAGCATATTAAAAAGGAAAGATAATGACATTAATTGAAAAACAAAAAAAATTACTCGACTTATTGCTAAATTGATCATCTGGGCGACGGAACAAAATTATCAGCTTACTTTCGGTGCAGCTTATCGCTTAAAGGAACAAGCAGAACGCAATGCCAAAGTGGGTATTGGGATAAAAAACAGTTTGCATATTGACCGTTTAGCGATTGATTTTAACTTATTTATTGATGGTGTTTATCAAACTAAATCTGAAGCCTATAGCAGGGGCCTTATAAGTTGATTTAAATAAAATTATCAGAAAACAGAGAGTCAATGTGACATTGTCGCTTACTACGGAGCGCTTTGGCTTGAGCCCATTTATAGCAGGGGCCTAACTTGATATATAATGTGGAAATGATTTATCCCTGCACAATATCAAGATGACTTATCCATTAAAATTTCGTTAACATGTGTTGGCCGTCAAAGAAAAAAAAGCCCTAACGTATGCTCAAACGGCAATGCGCTTTAGTATAGGAAGTGCGAGTCTGATGCGGTGGGCCAAACGAATCGCCCCCTGCTTAACGCGTAATAAACCTGCCACTAAGATAGATATGGCAGCGTTATAGAGTAACGTATTAATTTTGATTACAATGTATAGCTAAATTATTTAACAGGGAGTTAGCGATGAGCCACTCTGTCGATTTTCGCCGTAAAGTTCTGGGTATTCGAGAGAAAGAAAACTTGAGTATCAGAGAGACCGCTAAACGCTTCCACATTGGTTCAGCTTCCGTTACTCGCTGGCTCAGTCGTATTATTCCCCGGACCTCAATTCTATCGAATACAAATGGGCTCAAGCCAAAGCACTTCGTAGAAAGCAACAATGTCACATTGACTCTCTGTTTTCTTATGACTTTATTTGAATCAATTTATAAAGCCCCTGCTATATGATGTCACAATAGCCGTCTCTCTTTTTCTGGAAGCTGTGCCGTGCGTCTTCGTTTGCCCTGGGATGATGCAGGGGTTTTTTTATAGCTGATGCCCCATTTTTTCAAGGCTTGCCAAATGGATTTCGTGCACACCCCAAAACGGGCCGCACTCCCGTTGGCAAGCATCTGGATAAAGCTCAACATCTTTGACCAGGGCTTTTTTCTTACGCCGACATGAGCCAGACTGTTGCGGCTCTATTCGCCTCAGCCAACGTGTTAGTGAATCCGTGCCAATGTGGAAACGCTTCGCGGTGGCTCTTATGCTCAGGCCTTCCTGCTCTCGAACACTGAGGACTTTTCGCCGAAAATCAACTGAATAACTCATCTTTAGCTCGTTTGGATTATTTTTTTACATTGTAATCAAAATTAAAGTGCATATCTATACCCAAGTGAAATCAAGATGCAGGATTTAGCGCCTGGAAATTATCGTTTAAGCGAGATACCAGAGAACTTGCCATTTGTGGTAGCTTCACTTCAAAGAAGTTTAAGATATCGTTCTTAAAACTCTGTTTAGATGGGTAATATCTATTGTTTCGTGTTTGCTCATTCATCACCTTCCACAATCGCTCTATCGGGTTTAGATTCGGGCTATACGGCGGAAGGTAATGAAGCTGGATATTCAACGTAAGCGCGGCGTCTTGCACAAGCTGTGAACGGTGATAGCCTGCACCCTCGAGGATCACATGTGCCGTTGTCGTGATGGGATAATGCGCGCGAATGGCAGACAGGAAGTGAACCACATTTTCGCTGTTAATCGTCTCATCATCACGGATTATGGGGTTAGCCACATTCTGGATGTTCAAGGCTCCCATGATATTCAACCGCGTTCTGCTCCCGGTGGTCTCTATCGTTTTATCCTGGCCTTTTCGTATCCAGCCGTAGCTTATTTTGGTGGTTTGTGTCGGATGAACGGCATCAATAAACAGTATGGGGTCATTACCCGCGGCGTCTTTCAATTCGCTGTAGGTCTTTATAAATTGCTGCTGTTTCTCAACGGCAAATTTATGCGGAACACCTTTCGGCTTTTTATAGCTAAAGCCATGCTGCTTCAACCCTTTATACAGACCTGATACGGTAAAGGTGATGTTCCAGCGTCCAGCGATATACGCCACAATTTGGTGATTGTGGTGGTAGAGCGGCTGGGTGAGATGTTCAACCAGCGACGTGGTCTGTTCCGCATTGAGATAGCCATCGGAGCCGCCATTTTCAGGCTTGAGCTTGTTGAGTTTATGATAGTCTGTAAGGTGGCGCCGCACCGTGGTTTCATTAATGAGCTGTGAGTGAGCAATCATAGGGGGAGTCCAGCCGTCTGCGGACAACAAAACACACCGGATCCTGTCACAGACACGGCGGTCATGGCTTTGACGATGTTGGGCTTCGAGGGTAATTTTCTGGTCAGCAGTCAGCTCTATTTTCATGGCTATGAGCATGATCCTTATCGACTTCAAAATCAAGCATCTTCATTGATCACGGGTATATGGTATTACAAAACTACACCAAGAGCTGGCTCCTGGTGTTTCAAGGGCTTCTAATTGAAGGGTGTCCCGTGCCTCAAAAAGAGGGACGCGGCACCCTTTGGGTTAAAATAGTCTTCTTGTTCCGAACACAGGTTAAAATAGGCAATTGATAAAGGAAATAGTCAATCTAGTCCTTAAAAACAGAGTATAGCTGCCATATTAGAAGATAATAGACAACAAAAAAACCGCAAACCTAGTGAGAATGCGGGTCTTTATGGTCGCGCTGTGGTAAAACCGTTGTCATTTAAGGTATGTGTCGTGGTGGTGAATGTCCAGTCAGCCTGATTGATTTTCTGTTTGATCAAAGTTACCTTGGCGTCAGGTCAGTCTGATAAAATGTTTGGCATAAAAATTAATTTTTTTACCATAGGGTGAATGCTGAAAGGTTGCTCAAATAACTGGATGTGATGATAAAGAAAGGAACAGGTTGTAACCGAACTTTTTAGTCAAAACGCCCGGTAGTTTCTGCAAACGGGATGTGTTCAAAAGAGAGATATGAATTATCGCCTAATAGGGCTAGCTTGTACGGTTTTATTATTAATAGGTTGTGCCAGTCGTTCTCCACATCAAAATGAACAAAAGCATGTCGATACGCTAGAATGTTTTAACCGGGCAATGTTTAATTTTAACTACAATATCGTGGATCCTTATCTGATACGTCCGGTAGCGGTGGTTTGGCGTGATGGTATGCCCCAGCCCGCCCGTAATGGTTTGAGCAATTTTTTCAGTAATCTTGAAGAGCCAGCCAGTATGATCAACGGTTTTTTGATTGGTGATCCCTACAAAGCAATGAAGCATTTCAATCGCTTTTTTTTAAATACGTTGTTAGGCATGGGGGGATTCATCGATGTTGCTAGTATGGCTAATCCTAAGTTGGTGAAAGAGGTTCCTTATCGCTTTGGTTCTACATTGGGTCGTTATGATGTCGGCTATGGTCCTTATGCGGTTTTGCCTGTTTACGGTAGCGCGACGCTTCGTCAGGATGGCGGAAAATGGGTGGATACGCTTTACCCCATGCTCAGCTACCTGACATTCTGGATGTCTGCCGGTAAGTGGGTCATCGAAGGGGTAGAAACCCGTGCTCAATTGCTGGATTCCGATGGTTTATTGCGTAATTCATCCGATCCTTACCAGATAGTGCGAGATGCTTATTTTCAGCGTTATGATTTTCTTGCTAATGGTGGCGTATTAAGCCCTGAAGCTAACCCGAACGCTTTAGCGATTCAAGATGATCTGCAGAGTATTGACGCTAGTCATTGATAGAATGTACGCTAGACCTTTATAAGCTGTTCCAAAAATAAAAACCTTTTAGGTTTTATAAACCGGCGCGCATCTGACGCCGGTATTTTTTTATTTTTTATCACTGACATCAACCGGACGCATTGTCGGGAAAAGGATCACATCACGAATAGTATGACTGTTAGTCAACAACATAACCATACGGTCGATACCGATACCCAAGCCTGCGGTCGGCGGTAAGCCATGTTCCAATGCCGTTACATAGTCTGCATCGTAGAGCATGGCTTCGTCATCACCGCTTTTCTTAGCCTGTACCTGTGTGTCAAAACGGTCTGCCTGATCCTGTGCATCGTTTAGCTCAGAGAAGCCATTGCCGATTTCTCGACCACCGATAAAAAACTCAAAGCGATCGGTAAAAAACGGATTTTCATTATTGCACCGTGCCAATGGCGAGACCTCTGCCGGGTACTCGGTGATGAAAGTTGGCTGTATTAGATGGCTTTCAGCTGTCGCCTCAAAAATTTCACACTGAATACGACCCAGCTCCCAGTTTTTTTCCAGTTTAATCCCCAAGGAACCCGCAATTTTTTTGGCTTTGTCGATATCCTCCAAATCGGTAATATTAGTATCTTTGTGATATTGGCAAATCGCTTCTTTCATCGTCAATTTGGCAAATGGCTTTGAGAAATCAAAAATATTATCGCCATAAGTGACCACATTATTGCCTAACACGGTTTTAGTTAGTGTGCGGAATAGTTCTTCCGTCAGAGCCATAAGATCTCGGTAATCCGCATATGCCATATAGAGTTCCATCATGGTGAACTCTGGGTTGTGGCGCGGCGAAATACCTTCGTTACGGAAGTTACGGTTAATTTCGAATACGCGTTCAAATCCTCCCACCACTAAACGTTTTAAATAGAGTTCCGGCGCAATACGCAGGTACATGTCAATGTCTAGGGCATTATGATGAGTCTCAAACGGGCGTGCCGCCGCACCACCGGGAATCACCTGCATCATTGGCGTTTCAACTTCCATAAAGTCTTTTTCCACCATAAATTGGCGGATAGTCGCAATGATTTTTGAACGTGTCTTAAAAGTACGACGTGATTTATCATTAGCAATCAGATCCAGGTAACGCTGACGGTAGCAAGTTTCCTGATCGGTTAAACCATGGAATTTATCTGGCAGTGGCCGTAAAGCCTTCGTCAGAAGTCGCAGTTCAGTACAGTGGATTGAAAGTTCACCGGTTTTTGTTTTAAACAGTTTGCCGCGAGCGCCTAGAATATCGCCGAGATCCCATTTTTTAAATTCTCCATCGTAGAAACCTTCTGGAAAATCGTCACGGGTAACATACAACTGAATACGTCCACCCATATCCTGTAAAGTAACGAATGAAGCTTTACCCATAAGACGACGGCTCATCATGCGGCCGGCAACAGTGACTTCACTCTCTAACGTGGCTAATTCTTCATTTTCTTTGCTACCGTATGTGTGATGCAATTTATCAGATAATGCATTACGGCGAAAATCGTTCGGAAAAGCAACACCATTACCCTTCCGCAATACAGCCAGTTTTTCTTTACGAACTCGTAGCTCATCATTGAGTTCTTGCGCTGTTTCAGTGACCGTTTGTCCAACAACCGATCGTTTTTGCTCTAACATTTGTGTTCCTTATAGCCCGGCTTTCAAACTTGCTTCAATAAATTTATCCAGATCACCATCGAGGACGGACTCTGTATTACGTATTTCTACGCCAGTGCGCAGGTCTTTGATACGGGAATCGTCCAAGACATAGGAGCGAATTTGACTTCCCCAACCAATGTCTGATTTATTATCTTCTAACTGCTGCTTATCAGCATTTTTTTTCTGCATCTCAAATTCATACAGTTTCGCTTTAAGCTGTTTCATCGCCTGATCTTTATTTTTATGTTGTGAGCGATCACTCTGGCATTGAGTCACAATATTCGTGGGGAGGTGGGTAATACGGACAGCAGATTCCGTTTTGTTAACATGTTGACCACCCGCACCCGATGCACGGTATACATCAATACGTAAATCTGCTGGATTAATTTCGATATCAATATCATCATCAACTTCAGGGTAAACAAAAGCAGAGCTAAAAGAGGTGTGGCGACGATTACCCGAGTCAAAAGGACTTTTACGCACTAAACGATGCACTCCCGTTTCAGTACGTAACCAGCCAAAAGCATAATCGCCAATAATCTTGATGGTTGCCGATTTTAATCCAGCGACATCACCGTCAGATTGTTCAATAATTTCAGTTTTGAAACCTTTTGCCTCGGCCCAACGCAGATACATGCGCTGTAACATATTCGCCCAGTCTTGTGCTTCAGTGCCACCAGACCCTGCTTGCAGATCTAAATAACAACTGGCGCTATCATATTCACCAGAAAACATACGACGGAACTCTAGCTGAATGAGGTTATCCTCAAGCGTTTTTAATTCAGTGAGTGTCTCGTTAAACGTCTCTTCATCTTCGGCTTCTAGCGCTAACTCTAACAAACCAGCAACGTCATCTAATCCTTTTTCAAGCTGATCGATAGTAGCAACCATCTCATCGAGTACGGAACGTTCTTTACCCAGCGCCTGTGCACGTTCTGGTTCCTGCCAAACGTTAGGCTGTTCCAACTCGGCGTTGACTTCTTCTAATCTTTCCTTCTTGGCGTCATAGTCAAAGATACCCCCTAAGAACACACGTTCGCTCAGACAGATCTTGAATGCTATTTTTTACTGCATTTATTTCAAACATGATTTTAGCGTCTTACGTTAAGCCTTTGATGGCTGAATATTATTCGAAGTATCGATTCTAACGGATCCACTCGACGGTTTATAGCGAGTTCCGTAAAATATATCAATAATGTATTGATTGGTTTATAAATATTGCGTGTAATTTATTATTTTTAATTTTTTTACTGGGGATGCCAGCATTGAAGATTCAATGCCGATCCTCGATAATATAATATTTTCTGATGCTTGCAATTCATTCATATCTTTCATCAAACTCGCTTTACCTGCCTTTCCTTCTGCCTTTTTTTCTTCTCCGTGCATTTCACGTAGCATAGATAGTAAAACGTTCCACATTAAAGCGTGTTTTTCTACGGTAACAACTAACTTGTTATTATTTGTTACATTTTTTTTACTTGCTGTGCCACGAAATTCATTATATCACGCCAACGTTTCCCCGATTTTTCTTCTAGATTTTCTAACATTTGTTTTTTTTCTTCATCTGAATAAATTTGTAAATACTTATTTAACTGAACATGATAAAAATTACTTTGATCAAAAGAAAATTCTTTTTGTCCTTCTTCACCAAGATTTTGCCAGGCATTATTGGTCTCTATGATCATTTTATTAAAATAGGTTAATGGTAATATTTCACTGGGATTTTTCTGCGATAAACAGGTTAAGGTGTCGTTAACATTAAAATCCTGACAACTCGTCTGACCGGCTTTGTCAATAGAAAAAGCCGCTCTTATGTGTAATCGAGGAAAACTGGCATTGTGTTTTCTCAATGATACCTTGTATTTTTTCTCGTGATAATACTGATTTTCTGTTTTCATTTTACAGCGTTCAGTAAATAAGTTATCAGTTAAATCCTGTGTTATCAGGAATTCTACTTTAATACTTCCGTCTGTATTATCTGTCTCTATGTTCCAATGCTGATTTTTTCCTGTAAACAAAATATGTGTTTCGCTATTTTCATCCAGTAACTCTATAATATGGGCCGATAATGTTTGTGTACACAAGATATCCACAGCAATTCTTTGTTCTGGAGTGAGTTTTTTTAAGAAATTTTCTGTATTTTTTTTCTTTTGACAACATGTCAGTTGATCATCAATAAGCATTCTATTGCCATCAATGTAATAGCTAGCTCTGCAAATATCAGCAAATAATTGTTGATTATTATTGTTTTTTTTGCTCTCAATAGTCGTATTGTAGTCTTTGTTAATTGATGAAGAAAGCGCTTTTCTTATATATTCATCACAATTTAATCGCTCCTCACAACACAGAAGATAGTCTGTCGTTAAATTATGTACCACACACAGCATTTCATTATTAATGATAAATTCTGAACTGTTCGCATTAATATCATGCTTTATTTTACATAATGGCTGATTGTCTGGAGGAAGCAACTCTACGAATCTATTAAAAGAATTGACCAGTGCTGCCATTTTTGAATAGGGATTATGGTTGAGATCTAGATCTGTAAATTTATCTTTCTGCTGAAGTTGATGAAGAAACTCGTGAAGTGCTAGTAACATCCCTCTTTTCTTAGTTTTGCGAAAAATTTCTTTCGTTCGATCTAGAGGGCCCAAATACATGGCCTCTTTTTTACCTCCTCTAATAAGCCGAGCCACACGTTCTGAAGTCAGATGAATATGACTATATTCTTTAAAAGATACGAGTATTGGCATAAATAACTCCTCGGGACTTACTCGAAATCTGCTGTGTCCGCGCACTACGCCCGAAGGAAAGAATTAAAACCACGTTTTGGCATGGCCTTAATTCATCCGTGGACGATACTAATCTAGTAATTAAATTATAGCAGGAGTTATTCGCGAAATAGTGCTTCGATGCTTAAGCCTTGTGTCTGTAGGATCTCACGTAGACGACGTAACCCTTCAACCTGTATTTGGCGCACGCGCTCACGTGTTAACCCAATTTCTCGACCGACATTTTCCAAAGTTGCGGCTTCATACCCCAGTAAACCGAAACGACGAGCCAACACCTCACGTTGTTTAGCATTGAGTTCAAACAACCACTTAACGATACTGTGTCGCATATCGTCATTCTGTGTTGTGTCTTCAGGCCCATTCTCATGATCGTCAGGAAGCACATCCAGCAGTGCCTTTTCTGAATCACCCCCTAACGGAGTATCAACCGAAGCCATACGTTCATTAAGGCGCAACATGCGACTCACGTCATCAACGGGTCTATCAAGTTGTTCAGCAATTTCTTCCGCACTGGGTTCATGATCCAATCTATGGGCGAGTTCGCGCGCGGTGCGTAAATAGACATTTAATTCTTTAACGATATGAATAGGCAGACGAATCGTTCGAGTTTGATTCATGATAGCCCGCTCAATCGTTTGACGGATCCACCATGTGGCATAGGTAGAGAAACGAAAGCCACGCTCAGGATCGAATTTCTCCACTGCGCGGATCAGACCAAGATTACCTTCTTCAATCAGATCCAGCAGTGCCAAACCGCGGTTACCGTAACGACGGGAAATTTTCACTACCAACCGTAAATTACTTTCGATCATCCGTTGCCGCGACTGCACATCACCACATAGTGCACGTCTGGCAAAATAAACTTCTTCTTCAGCTGTCAACAAAGGCGAATAGCCAATCTCACCGAGATAAAGCTGGGTGGCATCCAGTACACGTTGAGTTACACCCTTATATCTTGATTATTAACTTTCAAAGGTTGATGATCCCCAACTGATCATTGGGATGTCACCGGAGAGTTTGTTTGCGCCCTTAGGCTTAAAGCTTGTGCAGTCAGATAAAACCCCGGTGACATATTTATCGTCGCCTGTAAGACCGAACGGTATCTTGTGCTAAGAGCACGTATTTATAAGGAAGGTCGGGGCGATCATTTAATTATCTGTTTTTCATGGGAGAATCAGCCATGGACAAGACCGCAGTGGGTATTGATGTTGCCAAATTAAAATTCGATGTTGCAGTGTGGGTAGAGAGAAAAAAGTATAAAACAAAAGCATTCCCGAATACCCCCTCTGGATTTAGCCAACTACTGAAATGGCTTATCCCTTACGGGGATTGTCATATTTGTCTCGAAGCCACAGGGAGTTACAGTGTTCCACTGGCTATGTTCTTAGTTGATAATGGCATTGACGTCAGCCTAGAAAACCCATCACGTATTCATGCCTTTGGTGAGAGTGAACTGAGTCGGAACAAGACGGATCAGGGGGATGCAAAAATGATAGTGCGCTACTGCGCACTGCATACACCTGTCCTCTGGACTCCTCCTCCCTTGAGCGAACGTCAATTAACCGCGCTAGTACGCCATCTAAAGAGTTTAGAGGAAATGAGGCAAATGCAAGAAAATCGGCAATCAGTGGCTGACGATGTCGTTCAATCCTCACTGCTTGAAATCATTTCTGCACTTAAACAACAAATCCAGGCCACCAAAGAAAAAATAAAAAACCATATCGATAACGATCCTGACTTAAAGAAAAATAAAGCGTTGCTGGAGAGTATTCCTGGTATCGGTGAAATACTAAGTGCCAGTTTGCTGGCGTATGTGGGTAATGTGTCAAAATTCACTAACAGTAAGGCAGTGGTGGCCTATGCCGGGCTTAACCCAAAACTTTGTGAATCAGGTTTATTTAAAGGACGGAGCCGCCTATCAAAACGGGGTCATACCGAGCTCAGGAAAGCGTTGTATATGCCCGCTCTGGCTGCCCTTTCTTGTAATCCGATAGTGAAAGCACAGTGGCAACGACTCGTATCACGCCATAAAGGGGGTAAAATGGGCGTCTGTGCGGCAATGCGCAAATTACTCCAACTGGCGTATGGTGTGCTGAAATCAGGCATCCCATTCGATACAAAAATAGCACTTGCATCATGATGGGCAAGACGGTATCTGACCTGGAAAATATCAAGAAACGCCTTTCTGCCTTGGAAGCCAAAGTAGCGCAGGAGGGGTACTTACTGACGGAAGCCCAACTGCAAGCATTAGAAAAAGTGCAGGATAAACGAGAAGCTCATGGACAAATTGAAACGCAACATCCGGGCTATCTCGGCTCTCAGGATACTTACTACGTGGGGCACATTAAAGGTGTGGGTAAAATTTATCAGCAGACCTTTGTTGATACCTATTCCAGAGTCGCTTTTGCCAAGGTCTATACAGAGAAAAATGCCTTGGTTGCCGCAGATATGTTAAACGATCAGGTGCTGCCATTACATGATGAGCAAGCGGTTCCCTTATTGCGTATCTTGACCGACAGAGGGTCAGAATACTCGGGGAAAAAGGAAACCCATGCGTATCAGCTTTACCTGGAGCTAGAAGATATCGAGCATACGCGGACCAAGGCATACAGCCCGCAGACTAATGGTATCTGTGAGCGGTTTCATAAGACGATGAAAAATGAAGGCTATGACGTGATGTTTCGGCGTAAAATTTATTCATCATTGGAAGACATTCAGCAAGACATCGATAAATGGCTCGCATTCTACAACAGAGAGCGACCTCATTCAGGCTGGTATTGTTATGGCAAAACCCCCTGGGAAACTTGGATTGCATCAAAAGAGTTAGTAAAAGAAAAACAACTCGATAATTTATTTGAACCATCGCACAGTCAGACTACTCTGACAAATTCGATGGCTTAGCTTGTGTCTGTCAGGTTAAGTTTGAGCTACTACAAAAATTAGAGGCGGCAACTAGGCTGACACTTACGATGCCCCATCTGTGAGAAGACATACCTGCTCGCTTGCCGTTTTGGCTGGAGCCTAACAGCCGCTTTGGCTCCTTACAGTTTACGGTGCTTGTTGGAATTAGCTTTTACTGGCCATACTCTTATCACTAGCACCTTCACCACCTGCGACTGGCAGTTTCGGATTGGCTCTCGCGAACCGCACCTACGGAACCCCGTGGCTACATTGTCGCCGACGCTTTGCACATTTATGTTACTATTAATGCACAGTCGGGCAGGGAACTACCGGTGAGACAGTAGGTTTCTTCGCCTCGTTACTGATTGGCTGAAACAATCATAGGAACAGCATCGTATCGCACCACAGTATTCTGAACACGCCCTACATGAAAACGTTATCGGCATGCTGAGGCGTTTTAAAATCATTGCCGATAAATATCACAACAGACGTAAATGGTTTGAGCTGAGGTTTAAACTTACCACAGGTATTCATAATTGGAAATTCCAACTATAAGGTTATGCAAGAGCTTATACTCATCACCATTCAAAACACTGGAAAAACTGGATTATTTAATAGTGCGCAATATTATGATTTTTATTAAAAATTGATAATATTCTTCTAAACACAAAAATCAGTATCTTCAGGTCAAATAGGTATATTCTTGATGTCATCTAGCTTGTTGTTGGCGTCAAAAACTAATGTCAATGTTCGTTGTGTTATTTCTCTGTGCCCCAGTTGCTGACGGGAGACATAGAACCAAGTTTTTGTGCCAAAGGGATCCTGTAGCATCGGTGTACCCAGTATGTAGGCTACTTGCTGCTGTGTCATACCTTTGTGAATTTTTTCCAGATCAGTAGATGATAGGTAATTGCCCTGATTAATATCAGATTGATAAACTACTTTTTCTACAGTGGAACAACCCGTAACAAGTATCATAAGCATCAGAGTAGTGGTAATCAGCCTGTTACGGCACAGAATTTTACAACACATAGTAATCACATTCCTTCAGAGAGCAAGAATGGGAATGATAATAGACTTTACTGCAGTTGAAAACCTTTACCAAAAGGACACATAAAAGGTTCGATTAAGTAATTTTGGTTTGTTGGGTACGAATGTTGTTAGCATCACTGCTCCACACTGCGGAAAGAAAAACCATTGGGATAAGAACTAAGTCTGCTAGAGTAGGCTTTAAAAAATGGGGTTGGCGCTGCTCGTGTCAACAATAGACGGAACGATAACACGACTTTTCTGATCGTTGATGTGCAACACAGAATAGGCTCTAAGAACCTGCTTGAATAGACTTCTTGCAAAACCCTAGCTCGTTATGTGAAGTCAAGGAGCAACTGCATAGTACATGCGAGTATATGAGGATCGCGAGCACTAGGTAACGCAGAATTTGCAGCACGTATTTGCAAACACATAGTAATTTTTGTAAAAAGTCTAATAAGCCAGGCCAAGCAAGATGTTACTCACCTTCTCTCAATGAATAAGGTAGAGTCCGTACTTTTAGCATACTGCTGCTGTCATCTCGCACCCGCAACACGGTGTCTTCAGTTAAATCGTTATTCAATACCGCCTGAACCCAAAGGGTATCATCACTTAGTTGTATTGCTGATAATACGCTGCCAGTTCTACGCCAATGCGAGCCCAACTGCCACTCTAAATTTTCTCCGGCAATAGGAACCCGATTAGCATTGCCGGCTAACCAATATAACGCTCGTTTATTGGCGCCACGGTATTTTGCCCTGGCTACCATTTCTTGACCGGTATAACAGCCTTTGGTAAAACTGATACCGCCCAAAGCTTGAATATTTGTCGCCTGAGGTATAAATAATGCGCTAGTTTCCGCATCGATCAACGGAAAACCCGCCTCTATATCCAATGCCAGCCACTGTTGGCTGTCATTAAACTGTGTCGTGGTACCCAATTTCGCGACTAACTGTTGTTTTTGTATAGTGTCAGTAACCAGTAAAAAACGTTCCGTAGGCTGAGTGAAATGTAATATTGTGGTCATGTCTTGCTGCACAACTGGATGCTCTACCGTTGGCAGTTCAGAAAAAACATCTGCCAGTGCCTCCCTAGCGGCAAGTCCAGCAACACCCAATAATTTAGCATCCTTGTCTGCAGCCAGGGTGACTTTGGAAAAAATTGCATATTTTTTCAATTCTTCTAATTGATTATTCAATACACTACGACGTTCAATAAATGCTAACCCTTCTCCTCGATGGAACAAACGTAGATTGCTCCACATTTTTCCTTTGGCATCACAATGGGCGGCGATCACATGTTGCTCAGCTGTCACAGCTGCTACATCGACGGTTATTTGGCCCTGAAGGTATTTCACCCTATCGGGGCCTTTTACTGTTACCAAACTCCAATCATCAAGTGAAATCAGTGTCAAGGGTAATTGAGACGAAGCTTGAGGTTTTTGTGCAGAAAATGGAATTTCACATGTCATATTGTTATATCCTACCGGTGTAGCGTTTTTTCCATGATAAAAGAGCAAACCGGCTTTGCAAACTATTATCCAATGGGTTTATGCTATTAGCAGAAATAATTTTGAGGCAATCAAGATATGAATATCGATAATAAAACGCGTATCCATTGGGCATGCCGTCGTGGGATGCGTGAGCTGGATCTTTCTATTATGCCATTTTTTGAATACGAGTATGATACGCTCGATGATAATGACAAATGTTTATTTATCCGTTTACTCAGTAGTGACGATCCGGACCTGTTTAATTGGCTAATGAATTATGGAGAATCACCGGATTACGAATTACAAAGGATGGTCAAACTGATTCAGATGAGAAATAAAGCCCGTGGTTCTGTGGCAATCTGAACCACGGATCTCAGGACGCAGCCAGTTGTTTTCGCTGTTGCTGTATATCGTGCTGATATTATCGCTTTTATCCGCACCTTGGCCGGTGGGATACCAGCCTCTTGGTTTGCTGCTGCTGGCAGCGATTGTATTTGAGTATATCCGCCAGCAGAAAAAAAGGGTTTCTTCTTCGTCTATCGTCAAATTTAAAGCTGATAATTTACTGGAATGGGATCAGCAAGAATGGTATATCAGTCAACCTGCTCGGATCACACGCTACGGCGTACTGCTTGCGCTAAAACACTCAGATAACAAGAAACATCAACGTCTGTGGTTAGCGTCCGACAGTATGACAGAAAAAGAATGGCGTACGCTCTGTCAGTTACTTCGAGAGTCATCCGATTACCATTAGCAAGATGACAGAGGCCGCCCACTAAAACCGTTAGTCTAATTTAACGCCGATACGTCTAGCGACCTCTTCATAAGCCTCAATGACATTACCCAGATTTTGACGAAAGCGATCTTTATCCATCTTTGCTAAGTTCTTTTTATCCCACAGGCGGCAACCATCGGGTGAAAATTCATCTCCCAGTACCACCTCACCTTCGAATAAACCAAACTCTAGTTTGAAATCCACAAGAATAAAGCCAGCATCGTCAAACAATTTACCAAGAATGTCATTCACTCGGTAACTCAGTTCTTTCATACGCTCCAGGTGTTCTTTACTCACCCAACCGAAGGTTATGCAATAGGATTCATTAACCATTGGATCGTGCATTGCATCATTTTTTAAAAAAAGATCAAACAATGCAGGTTTCAGCTCTAAACCCTCCTCAAGACCTAATCGTCTAACCAGAGAACCCGCTGCCCGATTACGGATCACACATTCTACTGGGATCATGTCCAGTTTTTTGACTAATACTTCGTTATCTGAAAGTAACTTTTTTATCTGTGTTGGAATTTTTTTTGTTTCAAGTTTATCCATAATAAAACAGTTAAATTTATTATTGACCATGCCTTTGCGGGCAAGTTGTTCAATACGCTGACCATCCATTGCTGATGTATCGTTACGGAATTCCAGCACTAACAGATCAGGATTTTCGGTGCTGTAGACAGTTTTAGCTTTTCCACGATACAACTCAGCTAATTTCTGCATCTTTACTAACTCCAGTAGTGTGGTTATTTTTGACAGAGAAACCGTAGCTTCTTTTTTTGTTTTACGTCGATATTTATTTTGTACCAGTCTGGTTAAACGCCGCCTGGAGCACCACGATCAGTGAATAATTTTGCTGTTGGTTTAATGTATTCCCTTTAGAATCAGTAAACTGTAAGCTACTACGGTTACCAAGATCACCCACTTGAAGCTTATAATCACCTATTTTTAGTGCAGGATCTTTCGTACCTAACGCATCCCAATCACTGTTGCTAATAGCTCGGTAAGTCACCGTAATCGCACCTTGTGAACGACTGTGATCTCCAACTTTCATTCCTATTTTGCTCAGTACCGCCGGCAAGCGTTGCCAAACCGTGGCATACGGTGCTCGTACAATAAGCGCCGGTAAACCACTGTCGTCACTACCACTTTGTACATCCAAGCTACCTGCCCCGCGGGCGACCTGATTATTTTCAGTATCAGTACGTATTTTATACAACCCTTGAACTAAAGTATTTAACATGGCGACGTTGTAACGCTGTACTTTGATGCCATCAGTAACTGGATTATTTGCTTGACGTAAACCAAGCGATTTTACCAGCAATGCTGATTGATATCCCTGTTGTTGCACACTTATCTGGTAACGACCGGCGAACTGTTCCTCTTCATTTTCGTCGGCTCTGTTCCATTTTACCCAATCGGTAATCAGTGTTTGATTTGCGTCCTGACGGCTGGCTATTGGCAGGTGATTATTTTCAACAATACGGCTAACCTGCGTCCATAAATCACGATTCTGTGGGCCATTTTCTAACAATAATTTGCTAGTATCCGCAGTATATTCTGTGCGAGCGCCATTTAATAATACCAAGGGTTGTACCGGTGGACGAATATCTAGTTGCTTTCCAACAGCACCTTGCTGCGATCCCTGCGGGATGTCATAGGTAGCGTTTCGCAACGGCAAGATCATACCAGCAGGCACCTTCAGTGGTTTTTGTGCAGCTGTGTCGAGATAGGACTCATCACCACTCACCTGACGTTTATAACGTTGATCCATCGAACATGCTGCTAATAGCATAACCAATAAAACAGCGACACCCCTTATCGCCCTATTCTTTGTTCGCGATATAGCCGTTTGCGATACAGTTGTTTGCAATACAGTTGTTTGCAATATAGCCATTAAAATTTTCCTAAGAGTTAAAAACCAATGCAGCATCACGAGATAGTGAATAAATTTCAAGCGGTCCTGCGCTTTGCAACGCTTCTTCTACTACCCGCTGGTTGACGTCAGTCAGTGACATCAGAGGCGGACGTAAAGTATCAGCGGCTATTAAACCCAGACGCTGACAAGCCCATTTAACTGGAGTGGGATTCGATTCGACAAATAAATACTGATGCAGTGATCCCAAACGCTGATTTAAACCCCGGGCGGCAGCAAAATCGCCTTGTGTGGCATACTTACAGAGATCCGCCATTTCACGAGCGGCGATATTTGCCGTTACTGACACAATCCCTTTGCCCCCCAATTGCATAAAATCCAGGCCACTCCTATCGTCACCACTTAGCAAAATGAATTGTTCATCAACCAATGCTTGTATCTGGCTCACACGGGTTAAGTCTCCTGTTGCTTCTTTCAGCGCCACAATATTTTTAATTTCAGCCAATCGAGCCACTGTCTGCGGCGACAAATCACACCCAGTACGTGAAGGTACATTATATAAAATTTGGGGCAGATCGGTACTCTCAGCAATCTTCTTAAAATGCTGATATAGACCTTCCTGTGTGGGGCAATTGTAATACGGCGTGATCGTTAGACAACCAGCAACACCTTTGTTTTGAAACCGTTGGGTCAGTGATATTGCATCTTCTGTTACGTTAGAGCCAGTACCTGCTATCACGGGGATACGACCCCCAGCCCGCTCCACTGTTTTCAATACGACATCGACATGCTCGTCACGTTTAAGCGTTGCGCATTCGCCAGTCGTACCCATAGAGACAATCGCCTTAGTACCACTGGCTACATGATAATCGACCAATTTCTCTAGGCTCTTGTAATCAACCTTACCCTTTTCGTCCATCGGTGTTATCAGTGCAACTATACTTCCCGTAAACATTTGCTATCCCCTTTACAGACAAGACATATTACGCAACCTAACTTCAACTTGATGGCCTGGCACAAACATCGCAACCAGCTTGTCTCCATCTATCGTAAGGAAAGCTATCTAAGAACCTGTTCGAAATCTCTTGTCTCACCGTGTTTTGGTCAAGTAATTCGTCAAAAACGCGCTTAAAATGCTCCTTTACTCCCTTTACTCCCTTTACTCCCTTTACTCCCTTTACTCCCTTTACTCCCTTTACTCTCTTTCGTTGCATGCAAAGAGTAAACTGTGCTTTTCAGCCCATTTTTTCCTCGTCTGAGCACAGCGAAAAAGATTTGTAACAGGCTCTAAAAATAAATCATTTAAAACAAATAGCTGAACTACACACTAATAAATAATAGATACAAAAAGGCAACAAAACACGACCTTTTGCTCACTATTTATTAATAAGTTGTGTTTTGTCGTCTTATCTATTCGTTTTAAATGGGTTATTTTATATGGAGTAATTGGTTGCAGTTTATGCCCCAAGTTCTAGTGGCAGTAAAGTATTCTTTGTAAGGCTAAACATTGTGCAAAGACTCGTTGTCGCTACACTGCTTTTCCTTGCAATGACCGTAAAGGTATAAACTGTGGTTAGTTAGTGTAATACCATGCTGCTCGGCGGTATTTCTCTGACGTTTTTCAATAAACTCATCTCTAAATTCAATCACTTTTCCACAATTCAGGCAGATCAAATGATCATGATGTTGTTGTTGTGCCAGTTCAAAGACAGATTTGCCGCCTTCAAAATTATGACGGATAACGATACCGGCACCTTCAAATTGATTAAGAACACGGTAGACGGTCGCCAAACCAATATCTTGACTCATATCGAGCAGCTTTTTATAGAGTTCCTCCGCACAGATGTGATGGCAGTCTGGATCTTGCAATACTTCCAAGATCTTGAGTCTCGGGTGTGTCACCTTGAGACCGACTTTCTTTAATGCTGTATTGTTATCAGTCATGCGATTCCAGCCCTATTACCTATTAAAATATACTCGTGCCCCATTATAGAACCGCGTAGTTCAAAATGAAAACAACAAGTGATTAGCACAGAAATTAATGACATATCTTGCACTATTTTTCTACACCATAGGCTAAGGTTGTACAAGAAGTTTATTCAGTTCGTCCAGGTTCAGTTCTTCACTAATTTGTTTTACCCAAGTCTTAACACGTTCCTCGGTCAGTTCCGGCTGCCGATCCTCATCAATGGCGAGACCAATAAAATGTTTATCATCGACCAAACCTTTAGAAGCTTCAAAATAATAACCTTCGACCGGCCAATGACCGACAATAGTCGCGCCACGAGACTCAATGATATCGCGTACAGTGCCCATAGCATCGCAGAAATATTCGGCATAATCTTCTTGATCACCACAACCGAATAGAGCAACGAGTTTTCTGCTAAAATCGATTTCTTTCAATGTTGAGAAAAAATCATCCCAATCACACTGCGCTTCGCCGTAATACCAGGTTGGGATGCCAAGCAGAAGAATATCAAATTTTTCTAAATCTTCTTTACTGCTTTTAGCAATATCATATACCTGGGCAATCTCTTGACTGAGTTGCTCTCGGATCGTCTTGGCAATATTCTCAGTGTTGCCAGTGTCACTGCCAAAAAAAATGCCTACCATTGCCTCTACCTTGTTAGTTTGTATTGCACTGGCAATATAACACATTTCAAATTGTCTCACTTGTCGTGGTTGTAAAATTCCCACCATGTCTCAATTTGTCGTTGAATGCCTGCAGCATCGAGACCATATTCGGAGCGTATTTCATCTTGCTCACCTTGGGAAACAAATTTGTCGGGTAAACCGATATTCAGTATCGGTAATAACTTTCGTTTGGCCATTAATAGCTCATTGACGCCACTGCCGGCACCTCCGCTGATAGCATTTTCTTCCAAAGTCACTAACAGTTGATGGCTGGCAGCCATATCTAGCAACAATTCTTCATCCAAAGGCTTAATAAAACGCATATCGACCAGGGTGGCATTGAGCTTATCTGCCACTTGCTGTGCTTGAGGTAATAAAGCACCGAAACTGAGAATGGCAATTTTTTCCCCTGTGCGTCGCACTATCGCTTTACCGATAGGAAAAACTTGCAAGGATTGCAGTTCAACACCAGTACCGCTACCTCGTGGATAACGCACTGCCACTGGAGCATGATGTAGATAACCGGTATGCAGCATTTGACGGCATTCGTTCTCGTCGCTTGGTGCCATAATCACCATGTTAGGAATACAGCGCATGAAAGAAAGATCAAAGGCGCCTTGGTGTGTTTGACCATCAGCACCGACTAAACCTGCTCGGTCGATAGCAAAAAGCACCGGTAGTTTCTGTATCGCGACATCATGGATTAATTGGTCATAAGCCCGCTGTAAAAAGGTAGAATAAATGGCTACTACCGGTTTATAACCACCAATGGCAAGACCCGCAGCAAAGGTCACTGCGTGTTGCTCGGCAATGGCGACATCAAAATATTGTTGTGGGTATTCGCGTGAAAAACGAACCATGCCTGAGCCTTCACACATGGCGGGCGTGATCGCCATTAATCGATCGTCTTTTGCGGCGGTTTCACACAGCCAGTCGCCGAAAATTTTGGCATAGGTAGGGGGGCCACCTTTGCTTTTAGGCAAAGCACCTGCTTGCAAATTGAATTTAGGCACTGCATGCCAGCTGATAGGATCCAGCTCTGCTGGGGTATAACCTTTGCCTTTTTGGGTCATGATATGCAAGAGCTGTGGACCTTTCAGGACACGCATCTTTTTCAGAGTACTCATCAGCATGGCAAGATCATGTCCTTCAATGGGGCCAATGTAGTTAAATCCTAGCTCTTCAAATAGTGTCCCAGGTATTACCATTCCTTTTAAATGTTCCTCGGTGCGTTTTAGTAACTCTTTGATCGGTGGTAATCCTTCGAATACCTTTTTCCCATTGTCCCGCAGCGTTGCATAGCACTTACTTGATAACAATTTAACTAAATAGTTATTCAAGCCACCGACATTTTCTGAAATTGACATTTCATTATCATTGAGTATCACTAACATATCAGTATCTATCTCTCCGGCATGATTCATTGCTTCAAAAGCCATGCCTGCCGTGATAGCACCATCACCGATGACACAAACTGTACGTCTCCCTTTGCCTTCTCGTTCTGCAGCTACCGCCATGCCAAGCCCAGCACTTATCGAGGTTGAAGAATGACCGACAGAAAGCACATCATATTGACTCTCCTCACGACAAGGAAAAGGATGTAGCCCCTCTTTTTGTCGGATCTTTGAGATCGCTTCGCGGCGACCCGTCAGGATTTTGTGTGGATAAGCTTGATGCCCGACATCCCAGATTACATTATCGAAGGGAGTGTTATAGACATAATGCAACGCCACAGTCAGCTCAATGACGCCTAACCCTGAGGCAAAATGACCGCTGGAAACGCTGACACAATCGAGTAAGTATTGCCGAAGCTCTTTACACAATTGTGGGAGGCGATCTTGAGGTAATAAGCGTAGCTCTGGCGGATCCACCGCCAGAGCTAATGTCGGGTATTTAGCTGTATCAAAACTCATTGGCTGCTCATGTCAGGCTGTTATATTTTTTAACTAATTATTGCGTTTAATGATGAAATCTGCCATCGCATGCAATAATCCAGGGTCATAGGACTGTGCTGTCAGGCTATCGAGAGCCACGAGCGCTTCCCGATAAAGATCCTCGGCTTTTATTCTCGCGGTGTCAAAACCAAGCAGTGCCGGGTAAGTACTTTTACCCAATTGTTGATCAGAACCTTGCTGTTTACCAATTCTACCAGTCTTACCAATAATGTCTAAAATATCGTCCTGTACTTGGAAAGCTAAGCCGATCGCTTCAGCATACTTGTCCAGTAGTGATAAGGCATTTTTCCCTCTCTCTCCTGCGGCTAATGCACCGATACGTACGGCGGCACGGATCAAAGCCCCGGTTTTATTGCGATGAATTTGTTCTAACGATGTCAGTGAAATTTGGCAATTTTCGGACGTGATATCCAATGATTGCCCAGCACACATGCCCGCAGCACCGCTAGATTGTGCAAGTTCAGATAGCATTGCAAGGCGATCTTCAAGGGTAACATGCGGCATCGGCTTATCAATCAGGATAGAAAACGCCAGTGTTTGCAGGGCGTCGCCAGCCAAAATAGCATCGGCTTCGCCAAATTTAATATGGCAGCTTGGCTGTCCACGGCGCAAATCATCATCATCCATTGCTGGTAGATCGTCATGAATTAATGAATAAGCATGTATGCATTCAATCGCTGCTGCTGCTGCATCCAAGCTGTTGAGAGACAGGCCAAACATTTGACCGGTAGCGTAGACCAAACAAGGACGTACCCGCTTACCACCAAGTAGGGTGCCATAACGCATCGCTTGCACTAGCTGGCTGTTTTGAAAAGGTAGCTCATTGATAAAATTTTTCAGCGCTTGATCAACACGCTGTTGATAGTCTGTGAGCTGTGAGTTGAGGTCAGACATGATATTTATTCTTAAACCTAGCTTGTGGGGGAGAAATCAAAGTGCACAGCATGCCGCAATTTATGCATTGAGTGTACAAAAATTGCCAGCACTGCGCTACATAGCCGGTCTATCGGGCTTCTTCAGGATCAGCGATAAAGGGAGTTAGCGGTTTCCCTACATCATCACTGAGCAAAATTTGCACTCGTTGCTCAGCCTGTAGCAGCGTCTGCTGGCTTTGTTTAGCCAATTTCACCCCGTGTTCAAACTCATTTAATGCATTTTCAAGTGGTAATTCTCCTGATTCTAAACGCGTCACTATTTGTTCTAGTTCGTTGAGTACTGTTTCAAAACTGGCGGTTTTATTTCTATTGTTAGCAGAAGTTGCCCGCTGTTTTGCAATAGACTCTGATGAGGTAATTTTTTTTGGCATAATAATATCGTCGTCATCATGATAAATAGAGGAATCCACGCTCGAAACGTGCCACTGTCTATTCTAACTGATAAAAGAGCGTCTGACATTGATGGTCTTGGATCTCCTCTGCAGATGCTAGATTAAATTTCAAGAGATTGCGTTGTGTCGCCAGTAGTAGAAAATCTCCATTTGATAAGCTGGTCATCGCCAACCCATAGCTGCCCATGTTTTCTTTTGCACCTTCCACTTCTTCTGCCAGTAAGCGAAACACACCTTGTTGTTGCAATTCATTGACTCTGACCCGTCTAGCAATGTAATCATGATTGAGTAAGCCACCAGGCAACCGTTGCCATTGTGGTTGAAAGCTTGCTTCAAGATTGGCCAGCTTGGCCTTTACCTTAGGTGATAGGCAGGATATATGAATATGTAATTGGTTTTGACTGCGACCATATTGAGAATTAATCGCTAGTGAAATATCTGCATCCATAATGGACGAGCCGTACTTGTTAGCCATAAATTTTCTGGCTTGCCAGGCTTGAGCAAAAAAATTGGGTGTTGTGGCCACAAGGAGTTCCGGGCTTTCAATCCCAGTAATTTTTGTAGTCGGTATCAACAGGTATTGTAGTGGACCCTGGCGATCTTTATAGACCACGAACCCTGCTTTTTTATTTACTTCGCTACAGGGTGCGGGATTATTTTTTTGTTCCTGATTAGGGATACACTGCTGACTAATGATTTTCCAGAGTGTATTTGAATGCCTCATTAGCCCTAACCACAGCGCGCAAACCACGATTATTGTGATCAACATAAACAGGTGACAGACCCGACGAATCGATAAGTGAAGCATCAACAAATCCTTTAACTACATAATACGCCAGCTTTATTACAAAAAAATAGGGTACATAAAACCGCCGTTACGCCGAATGCTCAATACCCAGTTTTGATCTGCCAAGTGTCACGTAGACTAACAGTACGGTTAAACACGCGTTTTCCAGCTAGGCGATGCTGACTGTCGACGCAAAAATAACCCTCGCGTTCAAACTGGTAGGTTTGTTCAGGGGTTGCATCCGCTAAATCCGGTTCAATAAAACCCTGACGAATAATCAAAGATTCGGGGTTAATTGTTGCTATAAAATCGTCCGCCGTACCAGGGTTTGCTACATTAAAAAGGCGATCATATAAACGGATTTCTGCCGGTAACGCGTAATCGGCAGCAACCCAATGAATGACACCTTTTACTTTACGGCCATCCAGTGGATCCTTGTTTAGTGTCTGCACATCATAGCTACAGTAGACTGTGGTGATGTTACCTTTTTGATCTTTTTCAACACGCTCTGCTTTGATGACATAGGCGTAGCGCAAACGCACTTCTTTACCCAGCACTAAACGTTTGTATTGTTTATTAGCTTCTTCGCGAAAATCCGCCCGATCGATATAAATAATGCTATCGAAAGGCACCTGACGATTGCCCATTTGTGGATTATTTGGATGATTAGGCATGGTTAATTGTTCTATTTTGGGTGCCCGGTTTTCGATGATAATTTTTAGCGGATCCAAAACTGCCATTGCCCGTGGTGCATTTTTATTCAAATCGTCACGAATGCAAGACTCTAATGCTATCATCTCGACATTGTTATCTTGCTTGGTCACACCGATACGCCGACAAAATTCACGGATCGACGCCGCAGTGTAGCCGCGACGACGTAGACCTGAGATAGTCGGCATACGCGGATCATCCCAGCCTTCAACGATATTTTTAGTCACCAATAGGCTCAGTTTGCGTTTCGACATGATAGTGAATTCAAGATTCAGGCGAGAGAATTCGTATTGACGTGGACGACACTCAATATTGATATTATCTAATACCCAATCATATAAACGACGGTTATCTTGAAATTCAAGGGTACAGAGTGAGTGTGTGATTCCTTCCAATGCATCGGAAATACAGTGAGTGAAGTCATACATCGGGTAGATGCACCACTTATTACCCGTTTGATGATGTTCGGCAAATTTAATGCGATATAACACCGGATCACGCATCACCATAAAAGGTGATGCCATGTCAATTTTGGCTCGCAGACAAGCGCTCCCTTCAGTAAAGTCACCTGCTCGCATTTTTTCAAATAACATGACATTTTCTTCAATAGGGCGATCACGAAATGGACTATTTCTACCCGGAGACGTCAAGGTACCACGATATTCGCGTATTTGTTCACCATTTAATTGATCAACATAGGCTAGGCCTTTTTTAATTAATTCAAGCGCATATTCATACAATGAATCAAAATAATCGGATGAATAATGTACCCTACCACTCCATTCAAAGCCTAGCCACTGTAAATCACGTTTGATTGATTCGATATATTCAACATCTTCTTTTACTGGATTAGTGTCGTCAAAACGTAGATTACACTGTCCCTGATAGTCTTGAGCTATACCAAAGTTCAGACAAACAGACTTAGCATGACCAATATGTAGATAACCATTTGGTTCAGGTGGGAAACGAGTATGTATCACAGCATGTTTACTACTGGCTAAATCTTCATCAATGATCTGACGAATAAAATTATTGGGGCGGGCTTCAGCCTCACTCATCATGCTGTTCCTCAATATTAAAATGAAACCCACACCCACCCCAAAAGGGTGAAGCGCAGAAAATTGTGTCTAATATACCTGTTGAAAGACGCGATTATACCAAAAGACAAATAAAAATCGGGAAGAGATCGCACTATTCCCGTTAGCATGCAGCCTGTTGATATTTTATTTTTCGCCAATTGCCAATAAATCAGTTTGTCCCGCCACCACAAAGCCACTGGCAAGCACAGCGATACTGCCAAAATCGGTGATATTTTGTATCAAAATCGAGCTCAGTAAAGAAACACCACTAGTCTCAAGATACGCTAAATCTAAAGTTAAAACGGGCTGACCGGCTACCACAGTAGCCTCTTCTTCAACCAGGCGTTTAAAACCATGACTATACTGTTTTTCTATATTGCTGCCAATATGAACCAAAATTTCAGCGCCTGTGGCGGTTGTCAGGCAAAAAGCGTGGTTAGTATTGAATCTCCAGGAGATTTTACCATTGGCTGGCGCAACCACTGTTTTACCTGTTGGATAAATAGCCACACCATCACCGATAGAGCCACTGGCATAAGTGGGATCAGCAACCTGATCCCAGGCGCAAACATCCCCAGTAATAGGAGAGAGCAATATCAAGGGTGTACTTTGCGGTTTTTTAATCCCTTTTTGTGCTTCAATATGTCCAGGCGAGGCGGTAAGTGCCGCCGGAGAAATTGAGCTTAACGCCAATACTGCTTGCATCGCATTAGCAATCAACTCGGCGCGAGATACAACAATAATTTGCACATTATATTTATTCAAACGAATAACGCCTGATGCACCTAAATGTCTCGCTAAAGCATCATTGACCCTGCTGGCGTCTTTCACATTTAGCCTCAAACGGGTAATGCAAGCATCGACAGCCACCACATTATCAGAACCACCAACAGCACTGATATAACGACGAGCTAACAATTTAATAGCATTCTCATTATTGGTATTATTTCTATCAATGTCATAGCCATCTTCTTCATTACCCGAAACCTGATCTTCACGGCCAGGCGTCAATAAACTGAATTTATTGATAGTAAAGCGAAATAGTAAATAGTAAATAACGAAGAACACCAAACCTTGCGGAATTAACATATACCAATGTGTGGAAAGAGGATTATGCGAAGAGAGGATCATATCCACTAAGCCAGCACTAAAACCAAAACCGGCAATCCAATGCATATTTGCAGCAATATACACTGAGATACCGGTTAATACGGCATGAATGAAATACAGTATCGGGGCAACGAACATGAAAGAGAATTCAAGTGGCTCACTGATACCAGTGAAAAATGCGGCGAATGCACCTGCTAACATAATACCCGCGACTTTACTTTTATTTTCTGGACGCGCACAATGATAAATAGCCAACGCAGCACCTGGCAAACCAAACATCATAATCGGGAAGAAGCCCGCCTGATAACGCCCAGTGATACCCACGATTGCCTTACCTGAATCAATAGCCTGTTGACCTGCTAAAAAATTAGGAATATCGTTAATACCAGCAACATTGAACCAAAATACCGAGTTTAGCGCATGATGCATGCCAACTGGGATTAACAAACGGTTAAAGAAAGCATAAAGACCAGCACCAAAAGATCCCATTCCTTTAATATATTCACCAAAGGTAACTAATGCATTGTAAATTATTGGCCAAAGGTACATTAGGATAAAGGCGACGAAAATCATCAAAAAAGAAGTTAAGATCGGTATTAGACGGCGACCACTAAAAAATGATAATGCTTTTGGTAATTCGACAGAACTAAAGCGGTTATACAATTCGGCAGACATAATCCCTACCATGATGCCGATGAATTGACTGTGGATCTGCTCGAAAGCGGCTGGTACCTGGTCCCGTGGCAGTTGTTGAAGGATGGATATCACGTCTGGAGAACAGAGCGTGGTTAATACCAAATAGCCAACAAAACCGGTCAAGGCCGCAGCACCATCTTTATCTTTCGACATGCCATAAGCAACCCCGATTGCGAACAGCGCCGACATGTTCCCGATAATCGCAGAACCGGATTTAATTAATAACGCCGCTAATTTGTTATCGCCTCCCCAGCCTATAGGATCAATCCAATACCCTATTCCCATTAATATGGCAGCAGCAGGTAATGTGGCTACCGGAACCATCAAAGCCTTCCCTACTTTTTGCAAATAACTAAGCATATTCCCTTTCTCCTCTATTCATTCGCAATTAAAACTTCAATCTTGCCTTTTTTCCAAAGCGGTTACTCCCTTTTAGAAAAAAGTATATTATTCGTTTCCAGTGTGCAACAGAAGACGGAACACAGCAACTTATACCAAAGTACATGAGGATGTACCGCTTTTGAGTTCATCACAAATCAGTTTCGCAAGCAATCTACAGTAAAACTGAGTACAGTATCACGCCCGGTGATCAGGTCGTTCATCATGCTTTCTATCCAATATTTATCAAAAAATGAGGTGTGTCATGAGACTTATCCCTCTGCAAAATGCCACAGAAGTCGGTAAATGGTCAGCTAACTATATTGTCAGTTGTATAAACAGGTTTAATCCCCAAGAAAAGCGTCCATTTGTTCTTGGATTGCCCACCGGTAGTACCTCATTGCTCACCTACCATTATTTGATCAACATGTATAAAGATAAAAAAGTGAGCTTCAAGCACGTTGTCACTTTCAATATGGATGAATACGTGGCGCTACCTGAAAAACATCCAGAAAGCTATCACAGTTTTATGTATAAAAAATTTTTCGATCATATTGATATACCAGCCAAAAATATCCATTTATTCAATGGTAATGCAACGGATATCAACGCAGAATGTCAGAATTATGAAGAAAAAATTAAGTCTTACGGTAAGATTAATCTATTTATGGGAGGGGTGGGAAGTGACGGTCATGTTGCTTTTAATGAACCGACCTCTTCTTTGACATCACGCACTCGTGTCAAGATGCTGACTTTCGATACCCGTATTGCGAATTCCCGTTTCTTTGATGACGATATCGATAAGGTGCCCAAATACGCTCTGACCATTGGTATTGGCACCCTGTTAGATGCAGAAGAAGTGATGATTCTGGTCACCGGTCATCACAAAGCACAAGCATTACAGGCAGCAGTAGAAGGTAATATAAACCACATGTGGACCATCAGTTGCCTGCAATTGCACGCAAAAGCACTTATCGTCTGTGATGAAGCAGCTACTATGGAATTGAAAGTCAAAACTGTACAATATTTTCGCGACCTCGAAGCTGAAAATATAAAAAATCTTTAATTTTATCAGGGGGTATTAATGTATGCTTTAACTCAGGGACGAATTTATACCGGTCATGAAATATTGGATAACCATGCTGTCGTGGTTAGTAAGGGTCTGATAGAACGTATTTGTCCAGAGGCTGAACTCTCTGACAATATTGAGATTCGTGATCTGAGCGGCGCGATACTGGCTCCCGGTTTTATTGATTTACAGCTTAACGGTTGTGGAGGCGTACAATTTAATGATTCTTTTGAGAATATTACACCAGAAACGTTAGCAATCATGCAGTGTACCAACGAAAAATCAGGTTGTACCAGTTATTTACCGACCCTTATTACTTGTAGCGATGAGTTGATGCGACACAGCATTGAAGTCATGCGCAGCTATCTGGGAAAAAATCAGTATAAGGCGTTGGGTCTACATCTGGAAGGGCCTTATATCAACCCGTTAAAAAAAGGGACACATAACCCCGCGTTTATCCGTGAGCCTGACTCGACCATGATAAATTATCTGTGTGCTAATGCGGATGTCATTCGCAAGATTACCTTAGCACCAGAAACAGTCGCTGAAGAATACATTCGTCAGCTAGCTGACGCGGGTATTTTGCTTTCTGCTGGGCATTCTACTGCCACTTACCAACAGGCTCGTAAGGGATTCGCGGCAGGTGTGGGTTGTGCGACTCACCTTTACAATGCTATGCAAACCGTTACTGGACGTGAACCCGGTTTGATCGGCGCAATTTTTGATACTCCAGCAGCTTATAGTGGTGTAATTTGCGATGGACACCATGTGTCTTGGGTCAATATCCGCCAGGCTAAGCGTTTAAAAGGCGACAAACTGATTCTGGTTACGGATGCCACCGCACCGGCTAACTCAGATATTGAGCAATTTATTTTTGCCGGTAAAAAAATTGACTATCATGATGGTGTCTGTTGGGATCAAGATGGTACTCTCAGCGGTTCTGCGCTTACCATGATCCAGGCAGTACAGAACAGTGTTGAACATGTGGGCATCGCGTTAGATGAAGCGTTGCGCATGGCAACGCTTTATGCGGCGCGTGCGATTGGCTTTGATAAGCAGTTGGGCAGCGTTGAAATTGGAAAAGTAGCCAATTTGACCGCTTTTACCCGTGATTACCACATCACTAGGACTATCGTTAATGGCAACGAAGTTTGAAAAAATGAGTACTTTATTGATGAACACCGATAGGCATGCACAAACAGACAATGTTGATCTGGTTAAAAAGATGAACAGCACGGCAGTTTATCGGCTTATTGATCAACAAGGTCCGATATCGCGTATTCAACTCGCGGAGCTTAGTCATTTAGCGCCTGCCAGCATTACAAGGATTATACGCCAATTACTCGAACGCGGACTGATCAAAGAAGTCGAACAACAAGCTTCGACAGGAGGGCGACGCGCCATCTCCATCGTCACAAAAAACAGTCAGCTTCACACGCTCGCCGTACGTGTGGGGCGTCACGATGCCACCATTACTCTATTTAATATGAATGGTAAGTCGCTGAATGAAAAATATTATACTCTCGGCGGTTGTACACAAGAAGCGCTAGAAGAAACCTTATTCCGTATCATTAATCTGTTTATTGAAAACCATCGGCAAAAACGATCTGAGCTGATTGCTATCGCCGTCAGTTTACCGGGTCTAGTTGATACTCATCGGGGTATTGTGCGCTATATGCCTCATATCAGTGTCGATAACTGGTTATTGGCCGATAAGCTGTGGACAAGATTTAATGTGGCCAGTTTTATCGGTAATAATGTTCGCAGCTTCGCATTGGCAGAGCACTATTTTGGTGCTAGCCGTGATTGTAAAGATTCTATTTTGGTGCGCCTGCACTGTGGCATAAGCGCGGGTATTGTCGTTAATAGCCAGGTATTTCTCGGTAATAACGGCAACGTCGGCGAAATCGGTCATATTCAGATTGATCCGATCGGTGAACGTTGTTATTGCGGTAACTTTGGTTGCCTGGAAACCGTAACCTCTAACGCGGCTATTGAAAATCGAGTGCGTCATTTGCTAACCCAAGGTTACACCAGTAAACTAACGGTGGACAATTGTCATATCAATGCTATCTGTAAAGCAGCTAGCGGCAATGATTTGTTAGCCAGAGAAATCATTGAAAATGTAGGCCGCTATTTAGGAAAAGCCATTGCTATCATGACTAACCTATTCAATCCGCAAAGAATAGTGATAGCCGGTGAAATAACCAAAGCACAAAAGGTACTGTTGCCTGCCATTCAAAGCTGTATTAATACCCAAGTATTGCAAGATTTCCGTAAAAATTTGCCAGTAGTCATCTCTACGCTTGATCATCATTCCGCTATCTGTGCTTTTGCATTAGCTAAACGCTCCATGTTAAACGGAGTACTATTACAAAAACTATTGGCAAGCTAATCAATGTTTATTTAATGATTCAATGACAGTATTATCACCGCTAAAAAAGTTAGGGAGATTGTTATGTGTTCTATTTTTGGGGTGCTCGATATTAAAGGAGATGCGAGCCTATTACGCACTAAAGCTTTAGAGATGTCACGTTTGATGCGCCACCGTGGTCCCGATTGGTCGGGTATCCATGCCAGTGATAAAGCCATCCTCGTTCATGAACGTTTATCTATCGTTGACATTAATACGGGTGCCCAACCACTATATAATGCCGATAGTACTCATGTTTTAGCTGTTAATGGTGAAATTTATAATCACCAAGCCCTGCGTCAGCAACATAGCAATAGCGGCGAATGTTATCAATTCCAAACGCACTCGGACTGTGAAGTTATTCTGGCACTGTATCAGAAAAAAGGGGAACAATTCCTTGATGATCTACAGGGTATGTTTGCTTTTGTATTATACGATAGTATAAAAGATGCTTACCTAATTGGTCGTGATCATCTAGGTATTATCCCACTGTATATGGGATTCGATGAACAAGGTAATAGGTTTGTTGCTTCTGAAATGAAAGCACTGGTTCCGATTTGCTGTACTGTAGAAGAATTTCCACCAGGAAGTTATTTATGGAGTCAAGATGGTGAAATCCGGCGGTATTATGATCGCGATTGGTTTGATTACAATAAGGTCAAAGATAATGTTGCCGATGCCGATGCCGATGCTAAGAAACTACACAGTACGTTGGTGGCTGCGGTAAAAACCCATCTGATGTCTGATGTGCCTTATGGTGTCTTACTGTCAGGAGGGCTGGATTCTTCCATTATTGCGGCAATTAGCAAAAAATTTGCGGCACGTCGGATAGAAGATGAAGAACGTAAGGACGCCTGGTGGCCACAGCTTCACTCCTTTGCTGTGGGTCTAAAGGGGTCGCCCGATCTGGCTGCTGCACAGAAAGTGGCTGATGATTTAGGCACCGTACATCACGAAATTCATTTCACTGTACAAGAAGGCCTTGATGCCATCCGAGAGGTGATTTATCACATCGAAACTTATGACGTCACTACCATCCGAGCCTCAATACCCATGTATCTTATGGCGCGTAAGATCAAGGCGATGGGTATCAAAATGGTGTTATCAGGTGAAGGTGCTGACGAAATATTTGGTGGCTATCTCTATTTCCATAAAGCACCCAATAAGCGAGAATTCCACGAAGAAACAGTGCGTAAATTACTTGCACTGCATATGTACGATTGTGCACGTGCTAATAAAGCGATGTCGGCCTGGGGTGTTGAAGCACGCGTCCCCTTCCTTGATAAAAATTTCATCGATGTGGCGATGCGCATTAACCCGCAGAAAAAAATGTGTGGCAATGGAAAAATAGAAAAATATATACTGCGTAAAAGTTTTTCATCCTACTTACCAGGTGATGTTGTACAGCGACAAAAAGAGCAGTTCTCTGATGGTGTTGGCTACAGTTGGATCAATTCTCTAAAAGATATGGCTAATCAACAGATCAAAGATGAGCAGCTAAAAGATGCTCATTCCCGTTTCCCTCACAATCCTCCAACGTCCAAAGAAGGCTACTTGTATCGGGAAATTTTTGAAAAACTGTTCCCTTCAGCAAGTGCGGCAAAATGTATCCCCGGAGGACCTTCGGTGGCTTGTTCTTCCGCCACAGCCATTGGATGGGATCAATCGTTCAAAGATACGGATGATCCGTCAGGTCGTGCGGTAGGTGTTCATCAGTCAGCCTATAAATAAAAATTAATCACCACCGGCGTTGCTGAATAATCTGTACCCGTTGCTGTCACATACTCTTTGATATCAACGGGCTGATTAACGGGTAGTTTTTGTTAAAAACACTGTGCAGGGTAGCAGTGTGACCGCCACTAAGCTAATGAAATGAGAGGAAAATTTATTGAATTGGCTGGGGTACCAGGATTCGAACCTGGGATGCCGGAATCAGAATCCGGTGCCTTACCGCTTGGCGATACCCCAATAACGCGATGGAAATTCATTTGAAGGAAAACAAAGAGCTATAGAGCAGTGATTTAAAAAATATGGCTGGGATACCAGGATTCGAACCTGGGAATGCCAGGATCAAAACCTGGTGCCTTACCGCTTGGCGATATCCCAATTACAACAAAATAAACTCAGATCATGGTGCGGAAGGCGAGACTCGAACTCGCACACCTTGCGGCGCTAGAACCTAAATCTAGTGCGTCTACCAATTTCGCCACTCCCGCAAAAAAAATGGTGGCTACGACGGGATTCGAACCTGTGACCCCAGCATTATGAGTGCTGTGCTCTAACCAACTGAGCTACGTAGCCATTCTTACATCACATCCGCCTCACCAGCGTTGCGGAGCGCAATTATGCGGATATGCTTGATCTGCGTCAACTGGTTTTTTATCAAAAGAGCGGGATCAAAGTTCTTTTGTTTGGCTGGTGAACACAATGGCGATAAGCTGAACAATCAATAGCAACGCCGAATTCACACCACGCAGTAGATTTTGCAAGAGGTCTAAGAAGAAGCGTTCCAAATCTTTTTCACTGTGCTCAGACGAGGAAAAAACGCGCGAAAAAGCGCAGTTTACTCTTTGTATTCAATAAAAAGGGGGGATAAATGAGTATTTTGAGCGCATGTTTGACGAATTACTTGACAAAAACACGGCGAGCACAAGAGATTTCGAACAGCTTCTAATAGAAGGATGGGAAGGATTTGATATGCAAACACAAAACAATAGCACGCTGATTGAACAATTTCTTGATGCACTGTGGCTGGAGCGGAATCTGTCTGAAAACACTTTGGCATCTTACAGACTGGATTTACAGGCACTAACCCATTGGTTGCAACAACATAGTAACGATTTACTGCGTGCGCAAGCATGCGATTTACAGCGTTTTTTCTCCGAACGCCTTGAGAATGGCTATAAGGCAACCAGTTCAGCACGTTTACTGAGTGCCATGCGGCGATTGTTTCAGTATTTATATCGTGAACAGTTGCGAGAAAACGATCCCACTCTATTGCTTGCCTCGCCCAAATTGCCACAACGTTTACCCAAAAATTTGAGCGAAGCACAGATTGAAGCGCTATTAAATGCCCCCAACGTTGATATTCCACTACAATTGCGTGATAAAGCAATGCTGGAAGTGTTGTATGCCACCGGTTTACGTGTTTCTGAACTTGTTGGATTGAAGATAAGTGATATCAGCTTGCGCCAAGGGGTGCTGCGGGTAATCGGGAAAGGTAATAAAGAACGGTTAGTGCCTTTGGGAGAAGAAGCTATGTATTGGATTGAAAAATATATGGAACATGGTCGCCATTGGCTTATTAACGGACAGCCATTGGATATTTTTTTTCCCAGTAATCGTTGTCAAAAAATGACTCGTCAGACTTTCTGGCATCGTATTAAATATTATGCGATGCTGGCTAGTATTGACAGTGAACGGTTATCACCCCATGTTTTACGCCATGCGTTTGCCACCCACCTGTTAAATCATGGTGCTGATTTACGTGTAGTACAAATGTTATTAGGTCATAGTGACTTGTCAAGCACGCAAATTTATACTCATGTAGCAACTGAACGACTAAAACAGCTACATCAACAGCATCATCCGCGCGCCTAGTTAAAAATAATAAGTTGAGTGAAGGGCTGCCATGTGCACAAAATAGAAACAACCATAGGATCAATCAATGAAAAAGAGTTTACTGCTGTTGCCAATGTTAATTCCTTCATTTGTCGGGGTAGCTTGCGCCTATGCCAATACTGATGATAACCCTATTGAAAAAACCTTAAAAAAAATGGATATTCAAGCTATTGATATTCAGCCTTCACAAATTGCTGGGCTGAATACTGTCCTTACTAAGGAGGGTGTGTTTTATATTTCGACCGACGGTAAACGTTTATTTCAAGGGCCTCTCTACGACGTCAGTGGCAAGGAGCCGATCAACATCACGAATCAGCTGTTAATGAAAAAATTAATCAGCTTTGAAAATGAAATGATCCTGTATAAAGCACAGAGAGAAAAACACGTAGTGACCGTATTCACTGATATTACTTGTGGGTACTGCCACAAATTGCACGGTCAGATGAAAAAATATAATGATTTAGGCATTACTATCAGGTATCTTGCGTTTCCACGTCAAGGTCTCAATGCGAAAGCAGCAAAGGATATGGAATCGATCTGGTGTATGGCTGATCGACAAAGAGCTTTTGATGCAGCAATAAAGGGCGAAGAGATTTCTCCGGCGTCCTGCAAGATAGATATCAAGAAACACTACGAATTAGGTGTTCAACTCGGAATACAGGGAACACCCTCCATTGTGTTGCAGAATGGTGTCATTTTGCCGGGTTACCTGGCACCAGAAGAACTTAATAAAAAGCTAGATGAGATTTCATCTTCTTCAAAGAACAACGGTCAATAGTGGCATGTGTTACGCAATGGATGTCGAATAGGCTCTTTCTTTCATCTCCCATAGGTACCTTACTAATAGGTGCCTTACCATTTTATAATTAACCCTATCTAAGAAAATAGGATTACCTGGATAATGTGAGGCACTTGCTCATTTTGGGTCAATTCATTAGCTCAAGGATACTACTCTGTCATCTCGTACTGAGGTTATTCCAAATTAGGCATCGGTATCACATATTCACCGATTGCATTACTGTCATTGTAGTAGTTCGCTAGTTCACTCGCTGTAATACCGCCATTTGCAAAGATCAACTGTAGTCTGCCGTAGGCAGCATTTTTTCGTGGATTGAAAACATCAGTAATGATTAATATCTGACCAACGATAAATAACAGAAGATCCTCTCCTTTTCGGGTGATAGTACAACCAATGGTTGTATCTTGCTGGGGAATACGACAATGTAACGATCCCGCACCACGATGAACAATCTGTATCACAGCATAATTAAGCAATTCGATATCGACAGTAAACTTTTTATTACTGTTCTGTTGTCGGCCGCTGGTTATTAATAAACTGGATATCACATCAATATTGAGAGCATAGGGGATATCAACAGTATTGAGATGATCAGAAGTTGCAACGGCATTACATTTTAAAATTAACCAATCGTCTAAACGTTGGTAAGTCGCCCCCTGGTTATCAATAAAATCATAGTTACCTGATGAAGACATCTTCAATAAAAAACCAGGCCTGTAGGTAGTAAAGTAAGCAGATTGTTCTCTTTCGCTAAAACCAAGGTATTTTGCTGTACTTTCATTAGCCGGCAAGATAAATAAACCCTCACTTTGCGGATGATACCAACCATGTTGGTTCCGTTTTAATAGAATAGCGATAATTTCTGGGCAGAGATATTTTTTACTCAGGACATCTAAAGCATGCTTCAATGCTATCCGCTGTAGATGGTCTGCAGCATCATAATATGCGCCACTAAACAGGCTATTCACTCCCAGTAGCTTGGCGATAAATTTGTCTGGTGTATTAACATCAAGGCTATTACTATCATACTTACTAATATCAAGGATGATCCCACTTTGTGTTACTACGTTAATGTGGCCTTGCTCCGCTAAAGATGCGCCAGTGAAAATCTCACCGCTGAGTAATTCGTCGACAGACAATAATACCAAAGCCGGTGTTTCAGCTGTGTTCAGCAAATAACTATGGTTAAAAAACGTAGAGCTGGGATTGATATTGATTGCCGGTAAATAGCCAATTTCCACATTGTTAGCACGCTTATTTAAGATCCAGGCACCTTGCTGATCATTAGCTATACCTAAGCAATCAGGTTGCATAACAGAGCTAAACTTTTCCTTACAGATAAACAAATTATGACAAATACTGTCATACCAGACAGGAAGAGCAGTAAGGCCATCACTGTGTATTAGATCAGTGATAGTCAAAATAGGCGCGATATCAATGGCTTTTACTAAGAGAGATGTTTTTTGTTTGTTTCTAAGTTGGTGAATATACATCTTCAAAGTAGGCAACCAATTCTGATGTAGTTCTCGCCACGCTTTGCCTAGGCTGTGTAAAGTGAGTTGCTCATGTTCAAGCAACCCGAGTGTGAGGTGGTAACTCTGCCCACTTTTTATATTCAGCGCGATCCCCTGATGAATACCTGTGACGCTCAACACATCGGTGCTAGCGAGACCAAAATTGTTTAATCTGATCTCTTTTGCCAGAGTATGGCCTTTTTGCCGATAGAGTTTGTAAAATTGATGATGATTATCTGGCTCTGTCACGCCCCAGAAGTAATAGTTATCCTCTGCACTATTTCCCTTAACGGCGCTCAAGAGAGTGATAAAATACTGGGCATTATTGAGCAGCTGGCTATCAATTTTTGCCGATATGTTCCCTGTCACCCCATCTAAACTGTTAGGCAACGGCCATATTAGCCTGTTGTTACCTATGGATACTGTCGTTGTGGTTTGTGGGATAGACAGCTTAACGATGTTGATATGTGCAGGAGTGACTGAAGAGAATCGAACGCCAGCAGAGGATGCTGATGCTTGTTTCGTCATAAAACGATCCAGCATCTCCAGTTTGTGGCTGTTAATTAAGTGAGTCACAATATCGATGGGTAGACCCCGGACTTCAAGCAATGTCAAACGCCCCTCAACAGAGGAAGTATCAATCATATAAATAAGCTGTATCTGCTTGCTAACACTGGTTTTATTATCCCCCTGAGGAAGATAATAAATGTAATCTTGCTGAAACAAAATGCCATTGGTCAATACATGGGTTTGGACAATTTCTGAGGTAGCAGCGGGAGGGTGATCCACTCTGCTAGATGTATACCGCGTGATAGTCGGCAGGTGAATAGCGGGTAGGTACAAATGCTGTAATTTTTTTGTTTTAGTATTCGACATCCAGAAAACGTTTTTATAGATCGCCAGATCAGAGGGACCATCAGTCTGCTGAAAGGTAATAGAAAGATCGCCACGATACCAGGCAGAGGCACCGTTGTGGAAAATTAATGTCACATTATGGCGTTCGATACTACGGTTGAAAATAGTCTGATTGTAGTTAGCGGTATAGAGTAAGGCAGGTTGTGTGAGTAGATAGAAACAGTCGTCAATTTTTTCTATTTCATAGGTTGTGCTGTCGAGATGTCTATTGCGGCAAATATAATTATCGAGGCGCAGTGTGTTAATAGCATAGCGGTTATTCCTACCCT